>NZ_JANTPT010000001.1:1229320-1536650 GCF_024753565.1 Mechercharimyces sp. CAU 1602
CAGAAACAAGTGCCACTTCCTCTGGTTCCGTTCCTACGCTAGCGAGAGCACGCTGGAGGGCCGCTAACACCGAGAAGTCGCCACAGCCTGGACACCAATTCGGCTTTACTTTATTACGAAAATCCTTAAACGTGGCCATGAACCATCAGCTCCTTGCATTGGGTATAAATTTCAGCTGGCAGGAAGGGATTGCCGTCATACTTACCAAAGTGAATCAATTTATCATGATAACCGCAATGTTGTGCAATAAGTGCACGCAATTGTCCCGTAGCATTGTTTTCGACAACTAATACTTTCTTCGCTCGCTCCAACTGCCTTTTCACTTCAGCGGTTGGAAAAGGAAGAAGTTGACGGATGTGAATATGATTGATTGCCATATCATCCTGCTCTAACCGTTCCTTTGCTTCTTGAATCGTTCCCCGTGTCGAACAGATACCGACGATGAGGAGATCAGCATCATCATGATCTGCGTCCACCATAACCGGTTGTGTAAACGGAATTCCGTGTTGTAACTTACGTAACCGCTTTTCCATCATTTCCGCCCGATTGAGCGGACTTTCCGATGGACGCCCAACTTTATCGTGTTCCACACCGGTCACATGAAACAAGCCTTTTTTTGTACCTGGAATGACACGAGGACTAATCCCATCTTCTGTATTTTGATAGCGTGGAAACAGCTCCGCAGTCGGTAGTTCTGTCAATTGACTCTCATCGCTAATCATTTTACCGCGATCGATTTGAATCCGCTTATAGTCAAGAGGCTCTACCGTTTGTTTACCCAGCGAAAGCGCAAGGTCTGAAAGAATAATTACTGGACATTGAAACTGATCCGCCAGATTAAAAGCTTCCACCGTATCATAGAAGCATTCTTCCACTGTACTAGGTGCAATCACAATCTTAGGGATCTCCCCATGCGTACTGTATATCATGGCATTGATATCGCTTTGTTCTTGTTTTGTCGGTAGACCTGTACTGGGGCCACCTCGCTGGGTATTTACAATAACTGCTGGGGTCTCCGTCATCCCAGATAAACCGATCGCTTCTGTCATTA
This sequence comes from Mechercharimyces sp. CAU 1602, assembly GCF_024753565.1. Taxonomy (NCBI): domain Bacteria; kingdom Bacillati; phylum Bacillota; class Bacilli; order Caryophanales; family Thermoactinomycetaceae; genus Mechercharimyces; species Mechercharimyces sp. CAU 1602. The sequence continues at coordinate 1,230,372 of NZ_JANTPT010000001.1, forward strand.
ATGATAACCCTGGACCTGCCGATGCCGTCAGTGAGCGAACACCCCCGTAATTAGAGCCGATCACCATAGAAATCGCAGCAATCTCATCCTCGGTCTGTACAACCGTCCCCCCAAACTGCGGAAGTTTCTTTATCAAATACTCCATTATTTCAGAAGACGGAGTAATCGGATACGCTGCCATCAAGCGCGCCCCCGCTGCTATCGCTCCTAAAGCAATCGCATCATTTCCTATCATATATAGGCGCTTCTTCCCATCTGCCGGAACCAATTCATATTTCGGTTTTTTATTATTCAGTGATTTGCTTATATAATCCGCTCCGCGTGCAATCGCATCCATATTACTTTGCACGATCTCTTTTCCTTTGCGGGAGAATTTCTCTTCAATCACATCGTTAAACGCATCAATCGAAAGGCCGAGTAAGCGGCTCGATGCTCCCACAGCCACCATATTTTTCATCTGAGCCATTCCGATCTCTTTTGCAATCTCCGCAAACGGCAACGTAATCAGCTCAGCTGTAACTCCTTCTGGAAGGCTGGGGTTCCACTTTTCATCTGCGAGCACCACCCCGCCTGCTCTCAATTCGGCAGCATTTACATCAATCGTTTCCTGATCAAATGCCACCAATATATCTAACTCATCGGATATCGCTCGAATAGGGCGAGTACTGATACGAATCTTAGTATTGGAGTGCCCTCCTTTAATACGTGAGGAAAAATGACGATATCCATACAAATAATACCCCATGCGATTTAAAGCGAGGCAAAATATTTCTCCCGTACTATCAATTCCTTCACCTTGCTGACCGCCCACTTTCCACGAAAGCTGCTGGATCATGAACTCATCTCCTTAGTAATTCCCTTTATCATCCTATTTTACATCACGGTCTGGCAACACGTAACGGCGAATATGATTCGCTGTCCCTTCTTCCCTGTTAATATTGTAGATTCTTAACTTTCTTATTCCTTCACTTATATAAAATGATAGCATAAATATGACAAATGTGCGAGCGCTTCGCCGTCATAAGGTGCGACGGTAAAGATTCTCCCAATTTTTATACATCCATCCTTCTACTAGTGAGGAAGGGTATCGACGCAGCAGCTCCTCCGCTAATACTGCAAGCTTACCCGCATGCTCCAACCCATATATAAGTTCTGGGTAACCATCAAAATCTGATCCAAATGCTAGGTGATTCTCCCCACCCAAACGACAAATATGATCCACATGGCGAAGCAGATCATCTATCATGAGCGGTCTTTTTTCCACGTCGACAAACGGGGGCACAAATGTAAGTCCCATCACACCATTCACCTTGATCAACGCTTCGATCTGAGTATCTCGTAAATTACGAACGTGTGGACACAAAGTATAACAGTTGGAGTGTGAAGCAATGACAGGAAGCTCATTTCTAACCTCTAGCACATCCCAAAAAGCTTTTTCAGACAGATGTGAGACATCAAGAATCATCTGTAATGACTCCATCTCTTCTACGACTTGTCGACCAAAAGCAGTTAACCCTCCACCCCTCTCCTCCAACGCTCCATCTGCCACCTCATTTGCATAATTCCAGGTCAAGCCCATCTGTCGGACTCCCAGACGATATAATGTACGCAGGCGGTATAATTCCCCTTGTAGCGCATCTGCTCCTTCTAAGGCTAAGATGGCGCCCAATAGGGGTGATTGTAATCCATCCAAATCAGAGACTGTTGCGATCGCACGCACCTCTTTACCCTCACCTATAATCCGTTCATAAAAAATATCGACTTGTTGTAGTGCAACTTCCCACAATGCACTGGCACTTACCGCTTCAGGTATATAGATAGCAAATACCTGTAGCTTAAGCGGAGCCATCCTAGCTGAGTCCAGCATCACATCCATCCGCTCTTCACGTTCCTCATAGAAGGAGAGCTTCTCTCCTGCTCGCCACATTTTACTTAGCACATCGCAGTGCCCATCAATCCAGACCACGCATTCGTGCTCCTTTATACAAAAATATAAGGCACCCGCTTGGCAGTAACTGCCTCACTGTGCCCTAATGATCTATACATAAAAATGCTTACCTTACCGTGGCTCAACAATCAACTTAATGGCCGTACGTTCTTCACCATCGATGATAATATCCGTAAATGCCGGGATACAAATAAGGTCGATCCCACTTGGAGCTACAAATCCTCGAGCGATCGCAACTGCCTTCACTGCTTGATTGAGTGCACCTGCTCCGATCGCTTGCATTTCCGCTTGCCCGCGTTCGCGCAACACGCCCGCCAGTGCACCAGCAACAGAATTCGGACTAGACTTTGCTGAAACTTTTAATACTTCCATGTTCGGTACCTCCTCGATGGATGAAGTATAGGATGGCGACAGCTATTTTTCCTATAGCTATGAAATTTAAATGTGCGCCGCCTTTCTAGCGAATATGAAGTCACTGTCGAGTGATCAAAAACCGCCTTAGTAAACTATATTCGCTAGTACCATAATAATTCCTGCAATCCACCGTTAAAGGTTGGAAAATTCCAACTCTCCTCGAATCATCCTCTTATCTATCCATAAAAGGTGTGTCTTCATCGATTCGTATCCGTGCAATTCGGGTCGCACGTTGTCCGGTCCGTTCCATATCCACCACGACAGCATTAACTTGCTCTCTTCCACTCGCTACTTCCATACGAATGGGTAAGTGCGTGAGGAACTTCTTCTGAATAATCTCTCGATCCATTCCTAAAATACTATCATAAGGGCCTGTCATCCCGACATCAGTTAAAAAAGCAGTGGTACCTGCCAAAATACGTTCATCTGCTGTTTGCACATGTGTATGTGTCCCTACCACAGTCGCTACCCGACCAGCTAAATACCATCCCATCGCCATTTTTTCAGAAGTCGTCTCAGCGTGAAAATCTACCCATACAGGAATATCAGGGTTCAAACCCTCCAATAACTTGTCCACTGTACGAAAGGGACAATCCAATTGCGATAAAAACGTCCGTCCCATTAGGTTGATGACATATAATTCACTCTGCCCCGCTTTTACTTTCATCACCCCTTGACCTGGGGTTCCCTCAGGATAGTTAGCTGGACGAACCATCTTCGGTTCGGTGTCAATAAAATCAAAGATCTCATAACGATCCCACGTATGATTCCCCATCGTAATGCCATGGACGCCAGCATGTAGTAGCTCGCGCACGATGGGGCGTGTAATACCTCTACCCTGAGCAGCATTCTCCCCATTCGCCAAAATCAGGTTCGGTTGATATGATCGCTTTAAAAGCGGCAAGTACTGCAAAAGCGCCTTTCTCCCCGGATCACCTACAATATCTCCAAACATTAATACACGCATCACATATATCCTCCACTCTAGGCTAAAAAATAAGCGGCACCAAGCGGCCGCTTATTTTGCATACTCGATCGCACGTGTCTCTCGTACAACCGTTACTTTAATATGTCCTGGATAATCCAGCTGTTTTTCAATTTCTTTCTTCACGTTACGCGACAGTCGAACCGCCTCATCATCATCAATCTCTTCCGGACGGACAATAATACGCACTTCTCGTCCTGCTTGAATTGCAAAGGACTTTTCCACCCCTGAAAAAGACTCAGAAATCTCCTCTAACTTTTCCAGTCGACGAATGTAGGCTTCCAGCGTTTCACGGCGCGCACCCGGGCGCGCTGCTGATAAAGCATCAGCTGCACCTACTAAGACAGAGATAACACTCGTCGGTTCAACATCACCATGATGTGAAGCAATACTGTTGATCACGACTGGATGCTCGTTATACTTTTTACCCAGTTCAATTCCAATCTCAACGTGTGACCCTTCTACCTCATGGTCAATCGCTTTTCCGATATCATGAAGCAAACCTGCTCGTTTCGCCAAGACCACGTCTTCACCCAATTCAGCTGCCAGCATTCCTGCTAGATGAGCCACTTCCATCGAATGCATCAATACATTTTGTCCGTAGCTCGTCCGAAACTTAAGCCGACCAAAGATCTTGATCAAGTCAGGGTGTAAGCCATGCACTCCCGTTTCAAACGTGGCTTGCTCACCATACTCACGAATCCGTTCATCCACTTCACGCCGTGATTTTTCCACCATCTCTTCGATTCGAGCTGGATGAATGCGTCCATCCGCCACTAGCTTCTCTAGAGCAACTCGCGCCACTTCGCGTCGAACGGGATCAAATCCAGATAGGATCACAGCTTCCGGTGTATCATCAATGATTAAGTCAATCCCGGTCAATGTCTCCAGCGTGCGAATGTTACGCCCCTCACGACCAATAATTCGACCTTTCATTTCATCATTAGGCAGGTTAACCACCGACACCGTTGTTTCTGTCACATGGTCAGCTGCGCAGCGTTGAATTGCCAACGACAGGATATTCCGTGCTTTTTTGTCGGCTTCCTCTTTCGCTTGTTGCTCAATATCTTTAATCATCTGCGCTGTCTCTTGTTTCAATTCGCTCTCCACTCGTGAAAGAATCAAGGTACGTGCTTCTTCATTAGAAAGACCAGATAACCTTTCTAATTCTTGTTCTTGTTCTTCATGAAGTTGCGCTGTTTGTGCTTCCAATGCAGCGAGCTCACTCGTACGGCGAGCCCAATCTTTCTCTTGTTGGGCAACAGATTCCGTTCGTTGCTCCAATCCCTCTTCTTTTTGCATCAGACGCCGTTCCAGACGCAGGAGTTCATTTCTCTGCTCACGGATTTCATTTTCCGCTGCACTGCGCAAATGATGAGCCTCATCACGTGCCTCAAGTATCTTTTCTTTCTTTAGTGCTCCCGCTTCATGCCTTGCCTTCTCCGCAATCTGTGCGGCTTCTTGTTCCGCACTGCCAATCCGTGCTTCTGCGAGTAATTTACGCATCCAGTAGCCGATAGCAGCCCCTGCGATCAGACCGATCACGAGCAGAAGAACTCCTAAAAGGTCCTCCATTTCTCTCCTATGCCTCCCTTCTGTTCCCAACTATAAAAGAAGACCGATGTCATTCGGTCTGTGGCTAGTTACCAGACTTTCATTTTTTCATCGCTGTACGTTTTATCGCAAATCAAGCTTACATTCGTGCATCAAAAAAACAGAGATACACTATGATTTTATTATTTTTTCATGGTTGCTGTCAAGAATTGAGGAAGGAATAATTTGGGTTTTGCCCCCTTTGATCTGCACATGGAATACCTGGTCAGCCGCTTCTGTCAAATGCGGGTTGTGTGTAACCAGGATCATTTGCCGATCAAACATACGCCCTGTCGACTGTAAAAATTCGAGCATATTCATCACATACTCACTACTCACATGCTTCCCTGGTTCATCCAATATGATCGGTCCCTGTGGACGCGGATCAAAGGTTTCGACCATAGCGATGCGAAGCGCAAGTGAAGTAATATCAACAATCCCACCCCCACGTGCATCTTGAGGCTTATTCCGGATTTCCTGTCCCTCCCATTCTGTCACCACATAAAACTCTGCCCATGGCTTCCCGCTATGTTCTGTTAATTCGATCTCAAAACGGAAAGCAGAACCAAAGATAAATTGTAATGCATTTGTTACTAACGTTTCGATCTGTTCCTTAGCTTGTTTGCGGGCATAGTCAGATGACTCCTGCAGTAATAGACGAACCGATTCATATAAATCCAGTTGAACTTGCTTTTCCTTTATTTCCTGCTCTATGTCAGCAAGCATCCCTGCTAAGGTCTCTCGCTTGGCGTCGCGACGCACCCATTCTTGCTTTGCCTCGGCTAACTGTTGGCGCAGTCTCTCCTCTCTTTCTCTGCGATCCATCGTTATTGGATCAGCTCCTTAGGTAATAGTGAACTCGCTTCTTCTAACTTTTGCTCAATCTCTTGCTCTAATTTGGCAATCTCTTCATCTAGCTTGTCTGGTTCTACCTCCAACACCTTTAACTCCGCCAACAACTCTTCTTCTTGTTTTTCCAACTGCTCTAACCGTGCTTCCGCTTTATAACGCAGATCCTTGGCTTTCTCGAGCGAGCCTTTTACCAGTTTCAATTTATCCTCTAAATTATTCAATTCCCCATCACTCCCATCCATTATCGCAAATGTTGCAATACATCGTGCCCCTCGGTCATCTCCGTTCCACATGTTGGACAACGTCCATATCGACGCAATAGGTTGGCATACTCCTCTGTCTGACGAACGATCTCTTCCTCTTTTTGCGTAAGAAATTGCTCACCTTCACAGATGCGCTTTCGTAAGTCTCGTTTTTGTTCTCTTAACTGAAGCAAACGATGTAGAACTGCTAACTTCTCTTCACTCACACTTACCTGCAGTAATAGTTGTGGAAGTACCTCTGTCTGTCTTTCTACTTGCTTCCACTTTTGTCGCTCCGCTTGCGTTTGTAGCCACCGCGGTGTTATCTGTTTCAATTGATGATACCGTTGAAGAGCTACGTGTACCGACTCCAAAGAGTTCTCTACTTCCACAGTCCCTCTTGTCTCTTTCAGCCAATAACGACTCCTATCCAATTGCTCTTGCAGTCGTACCCATCTATGTTTGAGTGAGTGCTGCCCTGCTTGTTTTCTCAGTTGCAAGGAGACACTTTCTAGCATCTCTTCTACTTTAGGTAACGCCTGCACTTGCTTTAGAACATCCCTACACCGCTTCTCTGTGTACTCTCTTTCTTGCCACACGCGATGCAGCCGTTTCACTTGTTGTAAGCGTAAAAAGAGGGAGTCACTAGCTGATACTTTTCGTTCTATCTCATCTACTTGCGCCAGTTGCTGAAGCACACCTTTCCACGTAACCAGCTGAGCTTGTATCTCACGCCGGCGCTCTGCCAACTTTCGATAAGAATCCACTTGCTGTTTCTTTCGGTCAATATCAGATTGTAAGTGTTCCACTCGCTCCAAGTTCGCTTTAAGCTCAGGTAAATTTTCATACGGGACTAACTCTTGCCGAAGTTCCTCCACCTGCTTTTCTTGCTGACGTTTCTCAGCAAAGAGGGCCTGTCGATCTCGCACCGCATCACGTAGCGCCATATCAAGTACATGTGCCCCACTGATGCGACTGATCGACTTCGCTTTCACACTCCCTGAGTCGGAGAGCAAAAACGGGGCTTCTAATTGACTTCCAAACTGTAATGCCATCTCCCAGTCACCGTCCACTTTAAGTGGAAGCATCTGATGAGCATCCAATACCTCTTGAGGAACCGAACTTCCGAATCCCTCATACACCTGCTCTTCCCCCGACTCATTTATGATTACATACCGATTGATCGATGTTCCCTTCTCTCGCATAATCGTGACCCCATTAACTAACGTGAGCGAAACCCGACACCGACTACAGCCCGTCCGAATAAAATCACTGCCCCGCGGCTGATTGTACAACACCCAACGCAAAGCCCGTAAAATCGCACTTTTACCACTATCCGATGGACCGACAAACACTTGTAAACCGTCCTCAAAGTGAATCTCTGTCTGTACGTGCGATTGAAAGTTTTCTATCTTTAAACGTCGAAAGCTGATCATTTATGCTCTCCCCTCACCAATACGCTCTTGAATGACAGCAATCCTTCTCATCGCTTCGTACTTGACCTCGTCTGCGATTCCTTCTAACAAAGCAATCTCATTAATGATCTCTACGGGGTCTAGTGAATGAAACGTCCCTGCTGCCTGCACTTGTTGCACAAAGGAAGACATCTTCTCTGCTCTCCACGCCGCTTCTTCGATATAAGAGCGATCCAACACATCTTTTCCCTCTGGAGCAGACCGGAGAGGGAATAATTGGATATCTATCTTCTCTCCCAAAGTAATCAATGCTACCTGAGGGCGACGCCGCATCTCAGAAGGATGATTGTTGATGCGCGCTAGCGCTCCTGGATTAACAATATACTTTCCCTCTTTCTCCTGCACAGCAAACCCAGCATGATAATGACCCGTCAATAACAAATCCACATCATCAGACCATAACTTGTCCACTAATGTATGGTGCACTCCGTCTGGCAAGGCACGTTCTACCACCATACCATGCACCATATGAATACAAAAATCTGCTTCGCTCTCGTTTTGCACAACATAATCGAGCCGAACATCGCGTCGATCCAAATCGTAATGAAAGGGTTGACCAGACAACTGTACCTTTATTCCCCCTGCAGTCAACACACGTCGCTCTCCTTGATTCAGCATAGTTACAGTACCAAAAGCGTCAAGTAATCCAATCATAGAGCGATGAGCCGTTTCCGGATTATGTCCATATATATCGTGGTTTCCTGCAATCGTATAGATAGGAGCTGAAAACTTACGCAAAATCCCTGCAAACTCCCCTACAACCGAAGGGGAGACATCAGGGCGATCAAAAAAGTCTCCACCGTGTAAAATAACATCTACCTCTTCGCGATTAGCTATCTTCACAACCTCTAACACTTTCTCTTTCAAAGTTTGTGGAAAGTCATCCATGCGACTGCGCGGTGATGTTCCACGAATGTGTGTATCTGTAAAGTATAATAGACGCATGCCCAACCCCCACTTACGCTCGTTAATATCACATACTCTCATTATCGCACAATCCTCGTACTTCTTCATGTACCTACCAGAAAAACACCCTTTCTACATGATGGAAGCGCCATGTGCCCATATCTAAGCAGGGATTTCACGAGTCCTATATCCGTTATCCAAACAAAAAGGCGGTTCTCTTCTGCTTAAGTAGAAGAGAACCGCCTTTTTGTGTAATCATCCTCACTGCATCTACTTTTACCCTCGTAACGGGAAATGGCTACAGTCCCAGCTCTCCCTCACTCCCACCCCGCACCCCTCGTGGCCCCCGTGGCCCACGTCTCCCCCGTGCTCCCCGATTCCCTCTCGTTCCCGTAGCACCGGTTGCTCCCGTAGCTCCGGTTGCTCCGGTCGGACCTGTTGCTCCTACCGCAGACCGTAACCCTACCTTCGTCACAAATACATCATCATTACCTGCATTTTGCGACTGAAAAGCGTTCACTGTAACAGGAAAATTGGTAGATCCAGTACGCCCAGTAAAGTAGGCACTCTCCACATTATCGACCGCAACAGCATTTCCTCTATCATCTAGGCTCCCTCCCAGATACGATGAAAAAGAGATTCCTTGTCCAGAATAGCTCAACTGCGTCACAAAAGCATTACTATTACCAGATAAGCTGTCCTGAAATGCATCTGATGTAACAGGAAAATTAGTTGACATGGTTTCTCCTGTCACCCATGCTGACCCAAAGGAGTCAACCCCTAATCCAAATGCTCGATCAACCCCAAATCCTCCTAGGTAAGTAGAGTAAATAAGATGATCCCCTGATGGATTAACCTTGGTTATAAACACTGAGTTAAGACCTACTGCAGGGATTACGGTTTGAAATGCATTGTTGGTAATCGGAAAATTGGTTGACTGTGTCTGTCCTGTCACATATGCATTTCCGCCCCCATCTATATTAATTGCGAAAGCAGCATCGCTACCAAGACCACCTAAATAAGCGGAATACTGAAGGGATGAACCCACCGCGTTTAGCTTAGTAACAAAAGCATCTGACCCTCCTCCAAAAATGGTTTGAAATGCGGCTGTTGTAATCGGAAAATTGGTTGATTGAGTCACTCCCGTAATAAAAGCCTGACTATTTTCGTCAAGAACGATTCCTCTACCCGCATCCCCACCATTTCCCCCGATATAAGTGGAATAGAGAAGTGAAGTCCCTGTGGTATTTAGCTTTGTGACAAAAGCATCCGACGCTCCTCCAAAAATCGTTTGAAAAGCATTCGAGGTTATTGGGAAGTTGGTGGAGAGCGTTTCCCCTGTCACATAAGCATTATTCGTTTCATCAATCACAATCCCAAGTCCACGCTCTCTTCCTGATCCACCCAAATAAGTGGAATACACAAGCGAACTTCCTGTGGCATTTAATTTGCTAACAAAAGCATCGCTTGTCGTAGGTGCAGCTATCGGCATAGTCTGGAACGCGCCTGAGGTTACAGGAAAATCAGTAGAGAGAGTAATACCCGTCACATAAGTATTTCCAAGAGTATCTACTGCGATATCGGTTCCACCATCAATTAAACGACCTCCCAAGTAGGTAGAATAGAGAAGAGAACTTCCTGATTTATTAAACTTACTTATAAATACATCATCCAATCCAGCATTCATCGTCTGAAATACACCCGAGGTGACGGGAAAGTCAAGCGAACATGTGTCCCCAGTTATATAAGCACTCCGCGCTGAATCGACCGTAATACCATTTCCCTCATCTCCACCCGTTCCCCCCAAGTAAGTGGAGTAGAAAACGATAGGATCAATTAGCAGGAGGCAGTTAGGGTCATAATGGTCACCGTGAATTGTAAAACCAATTGTCCCATCATTATAGAGCTCAAATCCGGTTTCAATCATTTTCTTTTCTTGGTTTATCCACTGGAAACTAACTGGTTTCCTTTCACACAGAACGCCACACGAAGTATAGATCAACAAATCGCCATCTTCAGTCAACTTTACTTCGTCCCCGCCCTCATAACGCAAGCGAATATCCCCCAAACAAGCATCTGGATGCACGATTAGATCGTATTTTAGTTGCCTTTTCTTATCCATGAACACAACGTCAATCCCTGGCCACACGTTATCATAGACAACACGTTCAAATCCACTAACTTGCTCGTTACTCTTCTGCGGTACTATACCTTGACGTGTTTGCAAGAAACGTAGCATAATCGCAGCCTTCTCACACAAACGAAGTTGCACCCCTGTTGGGTAGAAAGTACACTTCATTCCCTGCTCAGCGATAGCATACTTTTTGCTTCGTACTATGTGCGTATCCACCTTCTCATCTCCCTCATCGCCTTACATCAGTTAATCCATCTATATGCCATTTTGCCCTATAGGTTCAAGATAGCGCTGGAGTCTACCTCGACGCATAATAACCTCACACAAACAAAGCAAATTCACCCTACTGAGGTAGGGTGAATTTGCTTTGTTTAAACTATCATTATTTTACTTGATGATTGTCTCGCAACTGTTGCATAATCTGAAATACATGGCTCGCAGAATAACCACGGCGTAACAAATAGCCACTCAAACGCCGTTCCACGGTTGGCCATGGCAGATGTGCCAACCGTGGATACCGTTTTTCAGCCATCATGAGTGCCATGTCCCATTCGTCTTCCTCTTCGATCTGCGCTACCGCCTGGTTGATCACTTCTATCGAGATCCCTTTACGCTCCAGTTCTTGACGCAACACGCGTTTTCCTAAACCCTTACTCTGCATCCGCTCCGCAACCCAGGCGGTAGCAAAGCGATCATCATCTATGTATCCATGATCGATACACTCGCTGATAATCTCCTCCACATGATGCTCCTCATACTCCTTCTGCAAAAGAAATCGACGCACTTCATGTGCTGTTCGCGGTTTATAGCTGAGATGACGAAGAGCAGATTGTCGCACTTGACTACGCTCTTCTGCTTCTCCAATCTGACCCCATTCCTCAGCACCTAGAGATAGGCCTTTACGCAAACCTTTTTTGACTAGCACTTCCTCATGAATAGTGCCCCAGTATACATCATCGCGATACAAGTGATATCGCTGCGTACGTCCTCGCTGCTTTTCAATTCGGGTAATCACGCCGTCTGTCGTCATGATCCCCATCCTCCCTGCTCACCTAACTCTTATTGCACATCGAGCGAAGCCTCTTTCTTCTTTCCTTTTTTCTTCTGCTCATCGCTCGTAGCTTCCACCGTTTGCGTTTCCGGTTGAATCAGCTGGTGATGCTCACGAATCTTACGTTCAATCTGCCCTGCGATCTCGACATGCTCTTTTAAAAACTGTTTCGCATTTTCACGTCCTTGTCCCAAGCGCTCACCTGAAAAGGAGTACCAAGAACCACTCTTATCCACAATATCGAGATCGCTACCGATATCGAGAATACTTCCCTCTTTCGAGATTCCTTCACCGTACATAATATCTACTTCCGCTTGTTTAAACGGTGGTGCTACCTTATTTTTCACTACCTTGATGCGTGTGCGATTCCCTACCATATCTTGACCTTGCTTAATGGTTTCCGCACGTCGTACGTCCAAGCGAACACTCGAATAAAACTTAAGTGCTCGTCCACCTGGAGTTGTTTCCGGGTTCCCGAACATCACGCCTACTTTTTCACGTAGTTGGTTAATAAAAATAGCAATCGTTTTCGACTTGCTAATCGCACCGGATAGTTTACGCAATGCCTGTGACATCAAGCGCGCTTGCAGCCCCACGTGCGAGTCTCCCATCTCACCCTCGATCTCTGCTTTGGGAACCAGCGCTGCAACGGAGTCAACCACAATAATATCCACAGCACCGCTACGCACCAATGCTTCTGATATCTCTAATGCTTGCTCCCCAGTGTCCGGTTGAGAAAGTAGTAATTCGCTTATGTTGACACCTAATTTACGTGCATATACAGGATCAAGAGCATGCTCAGCATCAATAAAAGCTGCTTGACCACCAGCGCGCTGAACCTCTGCGATCGCATGAAGAGCGACGGTTGTCTTACCAGATGATTCTGGACCATATACTTCAATAATTCGCCCACGCGGATATCCACCAATCCCTAGAGCAATATCTACAGCTAGAGAACCACTCGGAATGGTCTCTACTGGAGGGAAAGAATCCTCCCCCATCTTCATAATGGACCCTTTACCAAACTGCTTTTCGATCTGCCGTAACGCCATATCTAATGCTTGTTTACGATCCGACATCCCATTCCACTTCCTCTCGATCTCTTCTATCAATCTATATATTCATCATACATGGTTTTTCTCTGCCTGCCAAGGTTGTTTACGAACATTTATTCGATTATTTTTCTACCTATTTTAACCCACTCGCGCATATGGTACAGTAAAGAAGAGCAGGAAGAACCTTTTGCAAAAAATGAGGTGGACCACAATGGATAAAGAAAAACAAGAAGAGATGATTATGGAAGCACTGGAAGAGGTTATTGATCCAGAGCTAAATATTGATATTATCAACCTTGGTCTTGTCTACGGTGTAGATGTAGAAGAGGATGGAAAAGCAAAAGTTACGATGACACTGACAGCGATGGGATGCCCACTAGCCGGTATGATCCAAGAGATGGTAACACAAGCCGTTACCAAAGTTGACGGTGTAAAAGAAGTAGAAGTTGAAATTGTATGGAACCCGCCATGGTCTAAAGATAGAATGTCCCGCTATGCCAAAATGGCGCTAGGCATTCATTAAGTAATAGCGAGGCCGTCTGCTTGGCACAGTGCCAAGCAGACGGCCTCTTTCGTCTTCTGCCGCCCCATGTCCAGGTAACACCACTTTAAGAGTCAACGTTCATTCGATCCCGAGATCCCTCTTGCCCCCCTCGCCCCACGTGGGCCCCGTTCACCTGTAGCCCCCGTCGGTCCCGTCGCCCCGCGCACAGCCTGCCCAGGAAAGACCAGACTAAACAAAAATGCATCCGCATTCCCACCAAACTGTTGCTGAACCGCATCTAGCGACACAGGAAAGTTTGCTGACGAAGTAAACCCGGTCATATATACGTTTCTAAACTCATCCACTACAATATCTTCACCCGCCTCAGATGCGATTCCACCTAAGTATGAGGAATAGGTTAAGCCTGATCCGATAGAACTTACCTGAGCGATAAAAGCATTTTGCGACCCTCTTCGACGACTCTGAAACGCATCCGGGGTAACAGGGAAATTTTCTGATTGGGTCAAACCCGAAATCCAGGCATTTTGAAAAGAGTCTAACGCAATACTTAAGCCATCATCAATCCCTCCGCCACCTAGATAAGAAGAATAGAGCAACGCTGATCCTGTTCGATTGAACTTACTGACGAACCCATCTACATTTCCCCCAAAATTGGGTTGAAAAGCACGTTCAGTGGGAAAAGCAGTCGATGATGTACAACCGGTAACATAGGCATTCCCATCGGAATCGATGGAGATGCCATGCCCCTCTGTGATATCGATAAAGTTGTTCCCACCTAAAAATGTAGAATAGAGAAGGGTGGTCGCAGTTGCATTTATTTTAGAGATGAAAGCAGAAGAAATTCCTCCTAGTTGCGTTTGAAACGCACCGGCTGTAACAGGGAAATTACTGGCCAGTGTACCTCCAGTCACATAAACATTCCCGCTATCATCAAGAGCAAGCGCACTTATCAATTGCGTCTCATCACTCCCACCTAGATAGGTGGAGTACAACAAAGAGGAGCCTCTAGCATTAAATTTACTAATCGTACCCGCGAAATTAGGGGACTGGCCAGTAAAACTGGTTTGGATCACGCCTGATGTAACTGGAAACTCCTTCGAACTACTCGCTCCGGCTACATAAGCGTTCCCTTCCGCATCCACTTTAATGTCTGCCCCTTGTGTCACCCCATTTGCTCCTCCAAGAAATGTAGAATAAAGAAGGGAACTCCCGCTTGCGTTTAGCTTGGTCACAAACGCATCTGAACCCGCTAGTTTACTTTGAAACGCTCCAGAGGTAATAGGGAAATTAGGGGATTGTGTCGTCCCTGTCACATAAGCCCTTTGCTCCTCATCCACTTCAATCCCACATCCAAAATCTACTCCTATTCCTCCTAAATAAGTAGAGTAAAGCAGGGACGATCCTCCTGGGTTCACTTTTGTAATAAAAGCATCTGAACCTCCACGCAAACGAGTTTGAAATGAACCCGAAGTAACTGGAAAATCATTAGAAAAGGTGCGTCCTGTTACATACGCGTTCCCTTCTAAATCGACGGCAATGCTTTTCCCCGAATCAAACTCAGTCCCTCCCAAATAGCTAGAATAACGTACCACTGGATCAATCAAGAGAGGACGCTTTTGATCGTATTCTCCGTTTGGTTCAAACCCAATACTGCCATCTGAACGAACATTATATTGAACAGCTACGATCTGTTTAGACAAAGAGTGATCAAACTGCATAGCAACCGGGATTTCCTCGATGAATACCCCTGTGTTGGTTGCAATACACAGCCTTCCTTCCTCATCGAGGTAAGGAGCCTCTTCACTTTCAAAAGAAAACTGAATTGCCCCTAATCCCTCTGAGTCCGCCTGTATGACCCAATCTGATTTCCAACCAATTGCCGTACGATAATACCATAAGTCAACCCCTCGCCAGAGTGAAGAATAAAGTACTTCTCCCCTGCTACTCTTCGTTCGACTTACACCTTCGCTTCCAATAAATCGCATTCTAACCATAGCACCCGTCACTAGATCTTCATATCCCACACTATCTTCATAAAAATGTACACATACTGCTTTCAAACCCATCTGTTGAGTGGCTACATCTTCTTCATAAAATAAATCTTTCATCTCTACCCTCCATTCTCCATTACACTGTAATTTATGCCGACCATAAGCTACGTGTTTCATTTTCAGAGGATATAAACTACCTAACCTGGAGAAATAAAAAAACTGCCTTTCCACTATCTAATGAGTGGAAAGGCAGTTTTTTTTGTTAGGAACGCTCACGCGGGCGTGCAGGTTCTAAATTGACGCGTGCACCATTGATACGCGTTTGCCGTAAAGCTTCAAAGACAAACGGAGCAGCCTCTTCTGGAACTTCTACAAAAGAGAAGCGATCATAGATGTTGATTCGCCCTACCTCTTTCGCTTCAATACCCGCCTGATCTGCAATCGCTTGAACCAATTCCCTTGGACGAATATCGGCATTGCGACCCACATTGATAAAGAAACGAACCATCCCCGGAGATGCACCCGTTTCCCCGAAGTTATAATTGGCATCAGTTTCGCTGGTAAAGCGATCAGCAAACGCGAGATGAAGTGCCGCGATCGCAATCTGTTCTGGATTATAGCGGGTCGATAGCTCTTTTACCATACTGTCAAAGATCGGATATTCTTGATCTGACTTCATGGTCTCCTCTAAACGAGCACCCCATGCCTCTTGTTGCTTCTCTGCTACTTCTTCCAAGGTAGGTAGCGAGCGCACCTTCAAACGGAATCCCACTTCTTGCTCAATACTGCGTAACTGTTTCGTCTCGCGTGGAGTAACCAGCGTAAGGGCTTTCCCTGTTCGGCCAGCGCGCCCTGTACGACCAATGCGATGCACATAGCTTTCCGCATCTTGCGGAATATCATAGTTAATTACGTGCGAAACATTACCGACATCTATCCCACGGGCAGCTACATCGGTGGCGATCAACAAATCAATCTCGCGTCGACGAAAGGCATTCATAACGCGATCACGTTGAGGTTGCGCTAAATCACCATGCAATCCCCCCGCAAGGTAACCACGTGCCGACAAAGAATCAGCCAGTTCATCTACACCTTTTTTCGTCCGGCAGAAGACGATCCCTAAACCAACATCCTCACTATCTAACAAGCGACAAAGCCCATCTAGCTTCCCGCTGTCTAACACTTTATACACCACTTGCTCAATTACAGGTGCCGTCACTTCTCCCCGGTTCACAGTGATATAGCGCGGCTTACGCATATACTTTTGCGCCAAGGAGCGAATAGCACGTGGCATCGTCGCTGAAAAGAGCAGCAGCTGGCGTTGATTGGGCAAATATTTCATTACATCCTCAATATCGTCAACAAAACCCATATCCAGCATTTCATCGGCTTCATCTAGCACCATAATCTCCACATCATCTAGCTTCAAAGTCCCCCGCCGCAGATGATCGAGCACACGACCAGGCGTTCCGATCACAATATGAACACCTTGTTTTAATACTTTAATCTGATGACCGATGGATTGTCCTCCATATACGGGCAACGTGCGTACATTTTTTTTACGACCAATACGTTGGATCTGCTCTGATACTTGGATCGCCAATTCCCGCGTTGGCGCCAAAATGAGGCTTTGTACCACCCGCCGCTCTACATCCACATGATCGAGGATAGGAATGCCGAAGGCAGCCGTCTTACCTGTACCTGTCTGTGCCTGCCCAATCACATCTTCACCACGAAGAACGATCGGAATGCATTGCTCTTGAATGGGAGACGGCTCCTCAAAGCCCATCTCCTTCACACCTTGTAATACCTGCTCATCTAATTCGAACATCTCAAATGACTTCATGCATGTCTACACCTTTCTGTATACGTTCCATTAAGATAAATAAAGCATAATTTGCGGCACGACGCTGTATGGAGCGCCGCGTACCCCGCAGTGCGAGCTGATATATCACTGCCTTCCTTCCTGTTTCCGCAAGTCCGATATATACAGTCCCCACTTCTTTTCCTTCAACAGAATCTGGCCCTGCCACTCCTGTGATCGAAATAGCCACATCTGCGTTAATTCGTGCACATGCTTCTTCGGCAAGATCTGCTGCCACTTCTCCACTTACTGCACCATACTGTTGCAGCCGACTTTTACTTACACCCAGAAGTTGATGCTTCGCCTCGTTGGTGTAACAAACAATCCCTCCACGCAGTACCTTACTACTTCCTGGGACACTAGTCACAGCTTGAGCCAGTAACCCACCAGTACAACTTTCCGCCAGTGCTAAAGTTAATTGACGTCTCTCCAATTCCTCTACCACTTTTTGCTCTAGCGACTCGTCATCTTCTCCATAGCAGTATGCACCCACCCGTTCCAAAATCGCTTGCCGAACGGGAGCAATAAGTGAAGTCGCTTCTTCTATACTTGTTGCTTTTGCTGTTAGACGCAGCGTAACTCCATCCTCTTTGGCTAGGGGTGCAATTGTCGGATTGGATTGCGCTTTGATAAGATCGCCCACTTCTTCCTCCAAATGGGATTCACCAATCGCATAAAAACGTAGTACCTTGGAGTGAACAACATGTGCCTGGGGCAGCAGTCCTACCAGATATGGGCGAACTGTGCGCTCAAACATCGCTTTCAATTCATGGGGTGGACCTGGCATCAAAATATAGGTAACACCTTTATGTGTCACCCCCATACCAGGGGCGGTTCCACGCCGGTTTTCAAAAACTATACCATCTTTAAACATTAATGCCTGTTTGCGGTTTGCAGGTGGCATCGTGCGCCCAAATTTACGAAACATCGTCTCAATCCGTTCCAATGATGGCGCATGCTCCACCAATGGAATGTTAAGCATTGCTGCCACAGCCTCTTTTGTAAGATCATCCTCGGTAGGTCCCAATCCGCCTGTCAGAATCACTAAGTCAGAACGTGAGGAAGCAAGCATAAGAATGTCTTCCAGCCGCTTTTGATTATCTCCGACCGTTGTATGATAATACATATCAATCCCAAGCTCAGATAGCGCCTGTGAGAGATAGGCGGCATGTGTATCCACAATTTGTCCAAGCAGAAGCTCCGTGCCAACTGCTATAATTTCTGCTCGCATATCATCTTCCCTTCCCGTACATTATTTCGATTTTGAAAAGCGAATAACCCCTCTGTTCTTATAAAAGTAATCCACACCGGAAATGACAGTTATGATTACAGCCAACCAAATCAAAATCTCACTGAAGGGAACAGCAAAGTAGGAAAAAGGAAAGTTATTTAAAATCAATGCAGCAATAGCAACAATTTGGATGATTGTTTTTAATTTGCCCAACGGACTAGCAGCGATCACTTGCCCTTCAGCAGCAGCAACTAAGCGTAGGCCCGTCACGGAAAATTCACGACTAATGATCACAATCGCCACCCACGCATCCAGTCTCTGCATCTCTACCAAAGAGATGAGCGCTGCTGTAATTAGAAGTTTGTCCGCCAATGGGTCTAAAAACTTCCCTAAGTTCGTCACAATCTTTCTTTTGCGTGCAATATAACCATCCAAGCCATCTGTCGCAGCGGCTAGTATAAAGATGAACGCTGCTATGATCTCATTTAGCGAAATTGCTTCTTTCCCTATGTAAACCTGACCGAAATCATAGCTTACCAGCAAAAAGAACATCACTACAGGCACTAGGAAGATACGGGCTAACGTAATGCGATTGGCCAGATTCACAGCAGGAGCCCCCCTTCGCAGGACATTACCATATTCATTTCCTCCACAACCATTAAATCAATCTGCTACAAGTATAAGCGAGGCCTTTTATACGTGTCAAAACAGCAGAGCCTTTAGTTTAATTCTCACCCTGCTGCTTCTCATCTGCACGTTTCAATTGAAAAGCTTGTGCTTTCGAGTATCCGCTAGTATCAATACCAACACCATTTACAACCAGCTCTACTTGATCTGGGCGTTCCATATAGATCGAGACCCATTCATCATGGGCAAAACTTTTTGATGTACCTTTATTCATCGTTGTTTCTTCCGTAATTTCTTCTGTTGGCCCCCCTGCCCGATATCGGATGAGAACATCTTTTTTCGCCTTCACGTCCACCTGAACCGTTTTCACATTTCGCACAACATACTCGTCACCATACTGATTTAGTTCAGCAGGTTTAACCAATTCCAACTGTGCGTCTGTCGCCAGGTCACCTTCAGCTTCTACACTCTGGTCAGTTTTAACAGGGGCGGAAACTGACTCTTCATCCTTTGCGCCAGAGGTAGC
This sequence comes from Mechercharimyces sp. CAU 1602, assembly GCF_024753565.1. Taxonomy (NCBI): domain Bacteria; kingdom Bacillati; phylum Bacillota; class Bacilli; order Caryophanales; family Thermoactinomycetaceae; genus Mechercharimyces; species Mechercharimyces sp. CAU 1602. The sequence continues at coordinate 1,249,771 of NZ_JANTPT010000001.1, forward strand.
ATCAACGACTTCTTTAGGCTGATCAGATCCTAACCAATACAGCGCTCCTGTTGCAGATAAAATAAGAACAACGGTTGTAAGCCCACCAATCACCCACCATCTCAGACGATTCGTCTGCCACGACTCTCGGATCATCGAAATCAGGGCCTGGCCCATAACCTTCGTCTTATGACCTCGAGTCCGCGCTTGTACACGTTCGGATCGAGTCCGCACCAGATCATTTCCATCCTGATGCCTAGCATCTGTTCGCTGTTCGTCATACTCCGAAAAAAGGTCATCTGCATCCACACCCACATGTTGAGCGTAAGAAAGCAAATACAGGCGAGCTTTAGCTGGGGGGAGCTCATCCCAACTACCCGCTTCAATCGCCTTTATATATTGGAGCGGGATCTTTGTTTCTTTATGTATCCCTTCCAAGCTTAATCCACTACGCTTCCGTACCTCGTTTAACTCTAGCATGAATCTCATCCCCCATGATGACTTCGGTTAAAAAGGGCGGTAAACCAGCATATTGCTTAAGAAGATGAGTTCCCTTAAGTCATTTCAGTATACCTTACCCCTATATTCCATGTCAAAAAAGCTCCCGTCTAAGGGAGCATTATTTGAGGTGTTTAATGTTTAGTTTCTTATTAGGTTCGGAAGAAGATAGTTCTACTGGGACTCCGCCCACCTTCACTTCCTTTAAACCTGAAGTGTTACCAAATTCAATCCAAATCTCATCGTTATCAAAGGTAAACACTTCTTTATCGTTAGATCCTACCTTCTTATCTGCTAATATTCCTGCCCGATTTACCAGCTCTTCAAATTCACGAATCTGTATCCACACAGCTGATTCGGTTTCAACGACAACTTCGATGTTATCTGTTCCAGATAGTTCATATACATCAGGCTCACCTTCTCCTGAGGAAACCTTCGTCAGAACACCTTTTGTTCCCGACTCTTCTTGTGGAGTTGAGCCTTCCTTTTCATCACTCTTCTCATCACTTGCCTCAGCTGCAGAATCTGCCTCCGGAGATTTTTTACTATCGTCACCTAACAGCTGCAGCCCAACAAAAATCGCAGCGGGAATTAGAAGTAATATACCAATAAGCAAGATACGATTAAAAGTAGATTCAAACCAGGAACTTTTTTTCTTTTTCTGCGGGTTTTCCATCAGCATCAAGCTTTCAGCTGTAGAAGAGCCTCCACCTGCACGTGTGCGACGATCCCCTTCAGAGATCGCTCTTTGCTTGGCCGTACGCGATAATGTCTGTGGAAGCGGTTCCTCATCCTGCTTAGTGGGTTCCTCTTTACTGGCGGCTACCTCTGCTCGCCCTCGAGAAAGTTGTTGAGAAGGTGTTTGTTCCTTTTCAATCCGGCTACGCAAAGAAAGATCCTCTTGTTTTTCTTGATCATCTTTGCGACTACGTGACGGCAAACCCACCTCTTCTGGGCGGGGCAGATCTGTTGGCATTTGCACCCGGCGGGTATTCATTGTGGATTGAGGCACGGCTTCTTTTTCTTTGCGGGATGGGATCTCATCTTTAGGTGTAACCGGTTCCATCCTCCGTGTAGATGAAGCAGCTGTAGATTCTTCCTGTTCCCGTTTCGGTGGGGTTTGGTTTAACTCATCACTCACAATACGGTTCGACCGAGCCTGTGTTCTCGATCTACCCTCCACCAGAGGAGAAGAAGGCGACTCTGTTCTCTTTTCTTCCTGAATGACCTGCTTCTCCTCGGGTACTGCTGGTCGAGAGCCTGGATCCATACGTCTCTGATTGCGCTTTACTCTGCCTGCACGCGAGTTCCCCGCCAAAGGGGGTTCACTTTCACCACGTATACGCTGTTGTTCACTCACGCGGTACTGGCGCAAGACCGTTTGTGGTTCCACTCCAACAGCATTAGCGTAGGAGCGTAAATAGGAACGCGCGTAAAAAGGACTGGGCAATTCTTCAAACCGTCCTTCTTCAATTATCATCAGCTCTGACGGTTGTATGCGAGTTTGTTCTGCTAATTCTTCTACTGACAGCCCCATCGCTTCTCTTGCCCGTCTGAGCCGGAGACCGATTTCATCTGACACCCGGCCCACCTCCCTAGTCGTTCATTATTTCTTCACTAGTTTGATTCGATAGCTCTTTGGCAGATCGTCCGCCGTCGTATCAATTTCATGACCATTTACTTCAATCTTTGTATCGGATGGTTTAGTAACACGGAACCAGATGAAATCATCCTTTTTCAGCTCTCTTTTCTTCCCTGTTTCCAAACTGAAATTTTCATCGGTTTCGTTAACATTGTCCCCAAAACGAACGCTAACATCCTCTGTTCCTTCCATACGGATACTAACAACAATCTCACTCTCACCTTTTAGCTCGTATAAAACACCTTCAGCATCTGAGTCCCCATACTCTTTTTGCACGAGTCCCTTCTCAGCAACCTTTTCAGCGCTTGCGGTTCCAGTGGAGTCTGATTTAGCCGCCTTGGTCTGCGAATCAGCTGCTACCACTTGTTCTTTTTTCGCTGACTCTTCATCTCCACCTAATTGTGAAACACCAAAGATCGTCGCTGGAATCAAGAGTGCTGCAGCTACAATACCAGCCCAAACCCCTTTGCTCAGCTTCGGTTTTTTCACATTCATCATCGCTGACACGGTAGAGGAACGTTCAGATGATAAAGGTCCCTTGCCATTATCGGTCACAGGGACATGTCGACCTGTACTACGAGAGAGAGGTGCTTTCCCTGCTACTTTTGTCTGTTCGATACTCACGGTGTTTCGTTTACCCGAATTGGTAACACCTGCTGGATTATCCACAGGTTGTTGTGCTTTCAGTCTCGTCGTATCCTGCACAACAGGGTGACGTTGACTACGGGAAAGCGATTGCGTCGTATCTTGTAGAGGTTGTTGCGGCCTTCTCATCCGCTTTGTTTCTTGCGAGCTTGTCCGTGAACGTTGTGGAGGAGTATCGGCTCTACCTCCACGCTCCCGCCCTGTGGCCGCACGGGGAGCTTGTGATGATTCTCGTTGTGGACCCGTCTCCGGTTGCCCACTATCCATTTTATCATAACGGTCTAGAAACGGCTCTGCATCCAACCCTAAGCTATGTGCATATGAGCGTAAAAATGCTCGTACATAAAATGGGCTCGGAAGCAATTCAAATTGATCCTGCTCTAACGCTTGTAAATATTCTAAATGTATCTTCGTCATTCTCTGCACATCGTTTAACGTTAATCCCATCGACTCCCTAGCTTGTTTCAGCTGAACTCCAATTCCTGACATCAGCTGCACCCCCTGATTATATTCTTTAAATCCCCATTACTCTTACTGTCTATATCTCTTATATACACTTTAACTTATATCAAAAGCAGAGAAGCCAGTATCTAGCAACTCATAAGTGATTTCTTCATCTGGATGATTGCGCAACTCAATGAAATAATCAAAATCATCCAATTCATATTCTGTCTCTCTCACAAAGATATCAGGATGCTCAATCACTTTTGTTGCCTGCATCCGAATAATTTCACGGACTAGCATATGGTGCCGCTCGGTTGAGCGGAGTGTGGACACAATTCCGTCAATGATGTAAACATTGTCGGGAACCATCTCATCATCAGCCAACTGACTGCGAATCGTTTGTCGCAAGAGCGTGGATGAAACAAAAGTCCAGCGCTTGTTGGCACACACACTAGAGGCAACGATCGATTCCGTTTTCCCAACCCGGGGCATTCCTCGCACACCTATTAGCTGATGCCCTTTCTTTTGAAAAATCTCAGCTAAAAAGTCTACTAATAGGCCCAATTCATCACGTGTAAATCGGTAGGTGCGCTTATCTTCTAAACAACGATCCAAATAACGACCGTGGCGTACTGCCATGCGGTCAATCAGTGTCGGTGGACGCATAGCGGTGATGGTTATATTATCTATTCGATTCAGGATTTGCTTTAATGCGTGAATTTTCTCGCGATCATCCGTTCGCAAGAGCATCCCACGGCGTTGGTTCTCCACTCCATTAATCGTCAAGATATTGATGGAGAGCATTCCAAGGATCGAAGCGATGTCGCCCAAAAGACCGGGACGATTCTTGTGAATGTGGTACTCCAAATACCAGTCGTGTCCGCCCAAGAAAGTCACACCTTTCAAGCCATAGACGTAGTAAGTATTTATATAATAGTATAGCATATGTTAGTCAATAAGCGAACCCTCGGTGTAAGAAAACCTTGCAAAATAAGCGAAAGAGCACATCTATAAGACATGTGGATATAATATAATAGAATTTTCTTAATGTAAAGGATAATAGAGAAAAGCGAGTAATTCTGCGACTTTCACAGGATCACTCGCTTTTAAATCACTCATCGCCTTTTGCTAATGTTTAACTAATTTTACCATTAAATTTGCGATTGTATGTTGTTCTTCTTCCGAGGCAACATCCCACAACTCTTTTAATACCCGTTCTTGGTGGTTTTTGGGATCTACCCCTTTAGCAAGATAATCACCCAATTGATATGCCATATTACTAATCGTTTCGTTATCTACACCCAACGATTCCGCCTGATCCAGACGATCATTCAAAAAGCTTTTCCACTCCTGAAAATTTTCTAGGACAGACATGTTTTTTCCTCCTTCTGCAAACAAGCTTGGATTAAGCCTTCTAAAGGTAATATGTCCGCGTTCCCACTTCCCTATACATTCCCCTGCATCCACCAAAATCAGGGGTACCATCCTCCATTTATATGCAAGACTTGCCCTGTCACATAGCCTGCTCTTCGCTCACATAAGTACGCAATCATTTCCGCCACTTCATTCGCCTCCCCTAATCGACCCAAGGGAATCTCCTCGGCTAACATGTGCTGCTCCACATCGTTTAAATGATTGGTTACCATATCTGTAGCAATCGCCCCAGGTGCGACTGCATTGACGGTGATCGCAGAGGGTGCTAACTCTTTAGCAAGTGATCGCACCAGCCCATTAATTGCTCCCTTCGCTGTCGAATACAACACTTCTCCCGCACCGCCTGCTTCTGCCCAAATAGAGGATAAAAGAATGATACGCCCGTACTGGTTGCGGATCATATCATTTACAACTTGTTGAATAAGATAGATCGCCCCTCGCACATGCACATTCATCATCTCTTCATACTCTTCCTCCGTCACATCTTGAATCAAACCGACACGTGAAATTCCAGCGCAATGAATCAATACCATAGGAAGACTTCCCATCTCCCACTTTATGGCTCGCATTCCCCGCTCTACATCCTCTTTTCTACATACATCCATCTGCACCGCCACTGCCCTTACACCATATGTTTTGCATTCCTGTATAACACGTTGAGCATCAGACTGGGCTGTCCGAAAACCGATCGCAATATCAAAACCGGACTGTGCCAACTTTACTGCTGTGGCTGCGCCAATGCCCCTACTCCCACCTGAAATGAAAACAACTTCCCGCTCTTTAACTAACCCCATTTCCATACGCTACAAACTGTAAGGAATGTAACGCTTTCACCTCCATCACATTACTTTCGTACCTAAAGTCCACAAAAAAGAGCTGTCACCTTGTAACGTTCTTAAGAAGATGACAGCCCATTTTTTACACAGATAATAACAGCACAACTCTTACAACGGTTTCACGATTGAGGCGGCAAAGCGTTCTTCATCTATATGCTCTTTCATCCTTTGGTTCACATCATCAACCGTTAAATTATCTAACACTGGCAAGTACCGTAGTAAACTAGCATCATTTAGCCATAACCCGGTATATTGGTTGGCAATCCATTCAGGGGAATTAAATGCTTTCACCATTCTCCCCATCTCCTTATTGCGCAATCGAAGAAAATCATCTTCTGAAATTCCTTGTTTCACTCTTTTCGGAAGTTCTTCTTTCACACGGGTCAATAAACGATCTGGATCAACCGTATCCCCACCTATTGCCGAAAAGCCAAACTCTTTTTCCAAACTATAGCTTGCACCAAATTGCTCATCTATTAGACCTTCATCGTATAGAGACTGATAAAATGATGATCCACTTCCGAATATAGACTCCAACATCAATTCGGTAGATAGTTGCTGTTTTAAATATTGATCGCCTTGTGCTCCCAACTTGATCTCTTTAAACCCAAAGTAACATTTCCCAATCCCTACACTGAGGGAAGTTTCTGCACGCTTCGTAGCAACCGCCTCTGGCTCTTTAGAAAAAAAGCGCTCAATCTCACGCCGATCACGGAAAGGCTTTTTATCCTGGTTCTCTCTAATCAACGCAATCGTCTTTTTTGGATCCATCGGCCCGACGACAAAAAGAAACATGTTGCTAGGGTGATAAAAGGTTTCGTGACACGTCGTTAAAACCTCTTTATCGATCTTTGCAATCGATTGAATTGTTCCCGCAATATCGATCCTTACGGGATGCTTTTGAAACAGTGCTCCAATCAAACCAAAGTAAACACGCCAATCGGGATTATCTTCATACATGCGGATTTCTTGGCCAATAATCCCCTTTTCTTTCTCTACATTTTCATCTGTGAGGTAGAGGCGCTGTACAAAGTTAAGTAATGTCGTTAGATTTTCTTCGATCTTCTCTGTCCCCGTAAATAGGTAAGAGGTGCGATTAAACGAGGTAAACGCATTTGCGGATGCTCCCTGTTGCGAAAACTGTTGAAAAACATCCCCCTCAGCTTCTTCAAACATTTTATGCTCGAGAAAATGGGCAATCCCATCTGGAACTAACAACTTTTCTCCATCTGGCAAACGAAAGTGCTGGTCAATCGAACCATAACGTGTGGTAAACATCGCATACGTCTTCACATAGTCTGGTCGGGGAAGTAGTACGACTGTTAAGCCGTTATCTAGTTGCTCCTGGTAATACGTTTCTTGTAGAAGTTGGTCTCTAAGCTGTTCCATTGGCTGCCCCCTCCTCTTGATCCCGCAAGAAATACACCGTGTCCAACTGTATCTGTTCCGCCACTCGGCGTATATCATCTTTCGTAACTGATTCAATCTCTGCTATTGTTTCCGCTAAGCTTCGCTCTTTACCACAAAGTACATGGTGATAATGATAATCGATCATATCAGTTGCCCGATCTTGTCGCGCGCGCATTTGATTACATAGCATCGCCTTCGTCTGCGTCAGTTCCTTATCTGAGATCTCTCCGTCTTTTAACGCATTCATTTGTGCCTTAATAATATCTACAGTTTGTTTGTAGTTACCCATCTCAATCCCCGCCTGTATCATCAACACACCCTTATGACTCTCCAACCGAGAGGATGCGTAGTAAGCGAGACTTGCTTTTTCCCGTACATTGACAAACAGTTTAGAATGCGGGAAACCACCCAAGATTCCATTGTACACAAGTAATGGAATATAATCTTCATCTGCCATTGAGATTTGTGTACGACAACCCATATTAAGCTTCCCTTGCTTAACATCCATGCGCTCCACAATTTCACGAACTTCCGTAACCACATGACCAACAGCTTTCGTTTCCACCTTTGTTTCTCGCTCAGATGTATATGGAAAGTTCGCTTTGATCAGTTCAACTACATGTTCCTGCTCTACATTCCCCATGACATAAAGATCTAATGGCTGATTGGCAATTGCCTTTTGATAATATGTAAAAAGAGACTGTGACGTAATCGTAGGAATCACTTCGGGTTTCCCCAGATTAGAGAGGGCAAAAGGTTCCTCTTTGCACATCTCTTCTGTTGCACGCTGCGCAGCATATCGTATTTTATCATCTTTTAATGCATCCATCCGCTGTTGCAAATTCTTCTTTTCTGCTTCTACATACATGGGAAGAAAGCCATCCTCCTCAATCGCAGGTTGGAAGAGTAATTCCCCAATCAACTGAATGCCTTGCTCAAGTAAGTTTACCTGATCGGGCAAATAAACCTCGTTGGCCAACTCCATCCCTACCTGTAGGATTTGACGCTCCCCTCGTTTAAAAGTGCCGGAAAACAGAATCGCTCCATACAGGGATTCCAACTGTTGCTTCAGTTGGAGAGTAGATGGATAAGAACGAGTTCCTCGTTCTAATACATTAGCAAGAAGTGATGTCTGTGTTACTTTCTCTTCTGCAAGCTCTTGTTGAATCATAGCCATTACAACATTCGTTTTAAATTTATCTGAAACTGAAAGATGTAAGCGAATCCCGCCCACAGCAACGGTCTTAAATGGTACAAAAGACATGCGACCCCACCTTCAATCATTATTTTCATACAAACAACGCTCTCCCTTTATTATATCCCCTCCCTCTTCTGATTTTACACCATTATTTTCATCCCTTTTCTCATTCCAAAAAACGCATCCCCTGTCAGTCAGGAAATGCGTTTAATCTCTTTAGAATGGGTTAGACCCCGTTCGAACAGGGACTTTTCCCATCAGATGGGGTCACACCCTACCTAATTCCCCAGTGTGTGAGCTAAACTGAAAGGTTTCATTCGTTTCATCGTATTAGCGTGTACCTTTTTCAAACGGCTTCCCTAATGCAGAGGGAGCTTCAGCCCGCCCAACAAAGCCAGCTAACACTAAAATCGTTAATACATAAGGAATCATATTGAGAACGCCGCTCGGAACATACGCAGTTAACCCTACCAGCTGCCCTACGAGCGCGAGAGCTACCGTTAAACCGAAAAAGCTGGCCGCACCAAAAGCTCCCAGTGGATGCCACTTCCCAAAGATTAAAGCTGCTAAAGCAATAAAGCCTTGTCCTGCTACCGTAGTAGCGTTAAATTCATTCCCAATCGCAATCGATAATCCAGCCCCACCCAGTGCAGCCAGGATTCCACTGATAATAACAGCAGTATAGCGCATCCCTACAACGCTAATTCCTCCCGTTTCTGCTGCATGCGGATGCTCGCCCACCGCACGCAGACGCATTCCAAATACCGTATGAAAAAGAATAATATAGGTGATTATCACCACGAAAACCGCTAAATAGGAAGTAGGATACATATCAAAAAAAGCGGTTCCAATCACAGGGATTTCGTTTAGAATCGGTATTGAGATTCGCTCCAAGACGGGCACTGTAGGCGTCTGCCCCGCATCAAACAGCGTCTTTACCAAATAAACGGAAACCCCCAAGGCCAAAAAGTTAACCGCCACACCGCTTACAACTTGATCCGCCTTTAATGTAATCGATGCGACTGCATGCGGCAGTGCAATAAACATTCCCGCAATCGCAGCGAACAGCAAAGCCAGCCATGGGCTACCGGTGTAGTGACTGGTGATCGCTGCTGTAAAAGCACCAATGATCATCATGCCTTCCAGCCCGATGTTAACAACACCAGATCGTTCAGAATAGAGCCCACCAAGTGCTGTCAAGATCAGAGGAGTCGCATAGATAACCATGGATTGTAATATATTAGAAATGATATCAAGCATCTTTATCACCTCGCTTATCCAAGCCCAATGCTTTCCCAATAATACTCGAAATATTAGCTGCTACAAATAAGATAATGGCGGCAAAAACCACGCGTACAACCTCAAAAGGAACACCTGCTTCAAACTGCATCGCGCCTCCACCATAAGTTAACGCTCCGAAGAGGAAGGCAGAGAAAATGGTACCAATCACCGTATTTGCCCCTAATAGAGCTACAGCAATTCCATCAAAGCCCAATCCCGTAAAACTTTCTTGAATTGCCAAGTATTCAAACGTACCCAGCACCTCTGATGCACCTGCAATCCCAGCAAAGCTACCTGAAATCATCATTGACATCACGATATTCCGGTTCACATTGATCCCGGCATATTGCGCAGCATATTTATTTAAACCCACAGAGCGCATTTCATATCCGTAAGTAGTGCGCCAAAGTAAAAAGTACATAAAGAGTGCAATTAACAAAGCTATAAACACGCTTAAATTAATACGGGAATTGGCGAAAAGAGAAGATAACCAATCTACTCTGATCGACGCGTTTTCTGAAATACGCTCTGTTTTATCAGACCCTCCAGCAAGCCACTCTCTAATTAATACATTTGCTAAACTTAAAGCGATAAAATTCATCATAATGGTCGTAATTACTTCATGAACGCCGCGCTTTGCTTTAAGCAATCCAGGGATATACGCCCATAACGCACCTGCCAACGCTCCTGCTAGTACCGCAACGAAGGCGTGTAAGCCATAAGGAAGGCTCATCTTTGTTCCTACAATCACCGCCGCTAAAGACCCTACGATGACCTGACCCTCCACCCCGATATTAAAGAGACCTGTTCGAAATGCCAATGCAACTGCTAATCCCGTCAATAGTAGTGGAGCCGTCTGTCGCAATGTCTCACCAATATCAAATGGGTCTAAAAACGCTGAGGCAAACAAGGCGCCATATGCCGTGATGGGGTTATAGCCCGCGATCAACATAAAGATTGCCCCCACAACCAAACCCAACACAACTGAGATGAGTGATAACAATAGGGGGGACTGACGATTCATTTTTAGCAGTGCTTGCATTACGCTTTCACCTCTCGTTCCTGTGTTCCAGATGACATCAGCAGACCCAATTCTTCTTCAGTTGCTGTTTTTGGATCAACCCAACCCACAATTTTTCCTTCATATATCACAGCGATACGATCACTTAAATTACGCACCTCATCCAGCTCCATGGAGACCAACAATACGGCTTTGCCCTTATCACGCTGTTCGATCAGCTTACCGTGAATAAATTCGATCGCACCCACATCCAATCCACGTGTTGGCTGTGCAGCGATCAGGAGTTCAGGATCTTGATCTATTTCGCGCGCAATAATGCCCTTTTGCTGATTACCACCTGAGAGCGCCCGTGCCATCGTATGCTCGTCCGGAGTACGAACATCGTACTCTTCGATGAGCTTCTTCGCGTGTTCAAATACTGCAGGGTAATTCATTAAGATTCCTCGCGCAAACGGAGATTGATGATACGTTTTTAATACCATATTTTCACCTATGGAAAAGTCCAGTACTAAACCGCGTTTATGACGGTCTTCAGGAATATGTCCTACCCCTGCTTGGTCAATTTGACGTGGAGTATTCTTGGTAATTTCGTTACCTCTTAGTTTTATGCTCCCTGATTCGACTTTACGCAATCCGGTAATCGCTTCGATCAGCTCCGATTGCCCATTTCCATCGACACCAGCGATCCCAACGATTTCTCCCGCCCGAACCTCCATGTTTAATCCAGCGACAGCATGAAGGTTACGATGATCGTTTACCACGAGGTTTTCCACTTGTAGCACCACTTCACCGCTATCCTTATCTTCTTTATCTACAGAAAAGGTAACTTCACGCCCTACCATCTTCGTTGCTAACTCTTTTTCATTCGTATCTTTAACGGATAAAGAGTCGACCACTCGTCCACGCCGAATAACGGTGACGGAATCACAGGCACTCATAATTTCCTTAAGTTTATGTGTGATAAAAATAATTGTTTTGCCCTCAGCCACCAAGTTTTTCATAATTGCGAGCAACTCTTCTACTTCCTGTGGTCCTAATACGGCGGTTGGCTCGTCAAAGATCAATACATCTGCTCCGCGATATAAGGTTTTTAAGATTTCTACTCGCTGTTGCATCCCGACTGAGATATCCCTTATTTTTGCTTTAGGATCCACTTTTAATCCGTAGCGATCAGAAATCTCCTGCACTTCTTTCTCCGCTTTCAGTCGATCAAGAAAGGGCCCCTTCTTTGTCTCTGCCCCCAGCATAATATTTTCCGTTACCGTAAATGGCTCCACCAACATAAAATGCTGATGTACCATTCCAATCCCATAACGATCTGCGTCTGCTGGACCGCTTATAGCGACTCGATCTTCCTTTAGAAAGATCTCACCCTCATCTGGCTGATATAGTCCGAATAAGATGTTCATCAAGGTAGACTTTCCTGCACCATTCTCACCTAATAGCGCATGAATCTCTCCTTTTTTAACTTGCAGATTAATGGAATCATTAGCGACAATTCCAGGAAAGCGTTTAGTAATGCCTTTCATCTCCACCACATTCATGGTTGTGGCTCCCCCTTCCTCCGTCATGTAAAGAGGCTAGCCAACGCCAGCCCCTTATCATCATACCTTCGTATGCAATTTACTTCATAAACTCTTCAAGCTCTTCAATTGTGGCAGGAACTTTAACTTCACCATCGATGATTTTGTTGCGATACTCGTCCACTTTCTTTAGTACATCATCTGGGGTGTTTTTGTTACTCGTAGTAGCAATACCGACCGCATCATCTTCCAAGCCGAGTACAACTTCTTTTCCACCCTCAAACGTTCCTTTATCCAAACTAGCGGCGACATCATAAACCGCGACATCCACCTTCTTAATCATCGAGCTCAAGGTATGATTAGGTGCGAGGCTAGATTGATCCATATCAACACCAATAGCCCAAAATTTTCCTTGTTCCCGTGTTTTCACTTCGCTAAAGAGTCCCTTTCCTACTCCGCCTGCTGCGTGGTAAATAACATCAGTGTTATCATTATACATACTCTTGGCTAGCGAGCGACCTTTAGCTGTATCCGTAAAGCTGGCTGCGTATGCTACTTTTACTTCTGCATCCGGGTTAACAGCATGTACTCCAGCACGATAACCTGCTTCAAACTTCTTGATGAGTTCAGATTCAATCCCACCGATAAAACCAACTTTATCCGTTTTCGTGGTTGCTCCCGCGATAACTCCCATCAAGAAAGAGCCTTCATGCTCTTTAAAAGTAACAGCTACAACGTTATCAGGAATATTTCCACCCATATTGGTGTCCACAATCCCTAATTTTGCATCCGGGAATTGATCCGAAATATCTCTCATCGCTTCTTCAAACTTAAATCCGATACCCCAAGTAAGATCATAATCTCCACGAATCAACTTCGTCAAGTTCGGAATATAATCCGAGTCTTTATTGGATTCTAAGTACTTTACTTCTGCACCTAACTCTTTCTCTGCTTGCTTCATCCCTTCCCAAGCTGTCTGGTTAAAGGATTCATCATTAATCCCACCAGTATCCGTTACCAGTCCCAGCTTGAGACCTCCATCTTTACCTTCTTTGCTCTCATCTCCACTGCCACTTCCACACGCAGATAAAACCAACATAGCACTCAACAGCAGAATCAGCCAACTTTTCTTCTTCATGTATACGATTCTCCTTTCAGTATCGTTCATCCGGGCGACTCTTCCCGTAACAATTTACTGAACGTCACACCATTATTGCAGATTGCGTTCTACTATTTACGGTAAGAATGAAAGCTGTCCCATCACATTTATACCATACTCGGGATCATGATGCCACTTACAAAGAGGCTCATATTTAGACCGAAATATTTCTTTGAGCATGCCATTGCTCTTGAGTGATCAAAACCTCACGTGGCTTGCTCCCTTCGTACGGACCTACTACACCCCTATTTTCCATCATATCAATCAACCGTGCTGCCCGCGTATAGCCAACTCGTAAGCGACGTTGAAGGAGAGAAGCAGAAGCCGCTTTTGATTCCACCACCAATTGTACCGCGCGCGGATACAATTCATCGTCCACATCCTCTGCCTGTACATGTTCTTCGGCAGTTGGGATCATCTCCTCTTGGTAATGAACTTCTTGTTGTTCCTTCACATAATGGACGATAGTATCCACTTCCTGATCAGATACAAACACCCCTTGAATACGTGTCGGCTTAGATGCACCTACAGGCAAATAGAGTAGATCCCCTTGACCTAGTAATTTTTCCGCCCCACTACCGTCTAAAATCGTACGCGAATCCACCTGTGAAGAGACTGCGAAAGCAATGCGTGAGGGAATATTAGCCTTAATAATACCTGTAATCACATCAACCGAGGGTCGCTGGGTTGCCAAAATCAGATGTATTCCTGCTGCACGAGCCATTTGAGCTAAACGACTAATTGCTTCCTCCACATCTTGTGGAGCGACCATCATCAAATCAGCCAGCTCGTCTACAATGACAACGATATACGGGAGTGGATGAAGCCCCTCTTCTTTCTTATCACGAATCATCTGGTTGTAACGCTCAATCTCGCGAGCACCTGTCTGAGCGAAGAGTTCATAGCGCTTCTCCATCTCGGCTACTACTTTCTTCAAGGCCATCGCTGCTTTACGAGCATCTGTTACGACTGGGGTGAGAAGATGAGGAATACCATTATATATATTTAATTCTACCCGTTTCGGATCTATCATCATCAGCTTTACTTCGTGCGGCTTTGCTTTATAGAGCAAACTGCTTATAATACCGTTTATGCAAACGCTTTTCCCGGAACCAGTAGCTCCTGCCACCAATACATGTGGCATCCTAGCTAAATCAGCCACAATCGCTTCTCCCGAGATATCACGTCCTAGCGCAATACTTAATTTCGATTTTGCCTCGTGGTATTGCGAGCTTTCCAGTACATCACGCAAGCCAACAATTGAAACTTCTTGATTTGGAACCTCGATACCTACTGCCGCTTTTCCTGGAATCGGCGCTTCAATACGAATGTCTTTTGCTGCCAGTGCTAACGCCAGGTCATCTGCCAAGTTAACTATGCGGCTCACCTTCACACCCGTGCTTGGTTGAACTTCATAGCGAGTTACTGTAGGACCACGATGAATCTGAGTCACCTGTGCTTGTACGCCAAAACTCTCCAGGGTAGTCTCCAACTTTTTCGCATTAGCAGTCATATCCTTACGTTCCCGACCTCGCCCTTGCTTCTTCGATTTACTTAGTAAACTGTACGGAGGAAGACGATAGGCAGAATCTGGTTCGGTCATCATATGAAGAGATGTGCCTGATGCATCTGCCTTTCCTTCCTCACTTACAGGAGGGGGAACAGAAGAATCTTCAGCAAATAAAGACAGCTGTTCTCTTTTTTCCTGCTCTAACTGACGATCGGCAAAATCATGAATTACAGGACTCTCTGCTTGGGTTAACTCTGTCACACGTGCAGATGTAGGAGCCTCTTTCTCTTCCTTCTCCCCCTGCTGCTTGCTCTTGGACTGGTGCACTCGCCAGCGCTGGTTCACCATCGTCTTCCACTCTGAAAACTTCATTCCCGATGCTTGACGCACGGTTTGAAATAAGTGGATGAAAGAGAGGCGTGCCGTCAAAATAAACCCTACTAAGAGGAGTGCTACAATCGCAAACGGGGTACCTGTATTAGAAAACAAGTATAAGAAAAGAGCATACCCCACTGCACCTACCATTCCTCCACCAATATCCGTGGGTAAGCGTGAATTGCGCTCTTCTAAGATTTTCTCCCAACTTACAGCTAAAACAGACCCTTCTTCTCCAGCAGCACGCAACGCCACAAACGTGTTCATGTGATTCCATATCAGCAGTGCCAATATGATAAACAGAATGCCCGTCCACCGTGCCGACCATTTCTGTGGCCACTGGCGTTTAATCATAATATATCCTGCAATGATGATCCCCATCAGCGGGATGAGAAAATCGAAAGTCCCTACGATGAAGCGAGATATATAGCTAAGAGAGCGTCCGACAGCCCCTAGTCTCGCCATAGCTATCAATGAGACCGTAAATAGTGCAATGCCATAGATCTCAAAGCGTATGGCTTGTTGCAAGGTGTCCTTCTTCTTTTGCTTTTTCTTTTTTTTCGGCATAAAGTGATCACCTTTCCCGCATGCTCATTCCTTCCCCCATTATAGCATGGAAACTCTCTTCCATACCTTCACTCCAAACGGTAAAACTAAACGGAGGGCACCATACTTATTTGACTTCCTGGCTGTAACCGAGGGTTGAGGAAGTGCTCTGGATCGGAAGAGAGAAGACGTACAATTTGTGCTTGACCGCTCGTGTTCATCAGCACTTCTACTGTAACTCCATCAATTACAACTTCTTTTGTGTCCGCTTGTGGTTGATCTGGATCCAAATATATTAACTCATGTGGAAGCACAGTGTAATGAATCATTGAACCACCTCTTGTGGCTGTCTTCGTTCTTGAATCATACGATTTAACTCACGAAGAGCAACACCGAGACCACCAACACGATCAATTAATCCATGCTTCACAGCATCCTCTCCAATCAGATTTGTGCCAATATCACGTGCTAAATCCCCCGTCTGGAACATTAGCTCCCTAAATGTCTTCTCTTTAATACTAGAGTGTGCCTCTACAAAGCGAATCACACGGTCTTGCATCTTTTCTAAGTACTCAAACGTCTGCGGAACCCCGATCACAAGCCCATTTAATCGAACTGGATGAATAATCATCGTAGCGGATTCAGCAATAAAAGAAAGATCTGCTGCCACCGCAATGGGGACTCCAATGCTATGCCCCCCTCCCAATACTAACGAGACAGTCGGCTTACTCATTGTTGCAATCATCTCAGCAATGGCTAAACCTGCTTCCACATCTCCCCCGACCGTGTTTAAAATAACGGCCATCCCTTCAATCTTCGGGTTTTGTTCTGCCGCAATCAACTGCGGAATCACATGTTCATACTTGGTGGTTTTATTTTGCGACGGCATTAGGAGGTGACCTTCAATCTGCCCCACCACCGTTAAACAGTGAATATTAGACTCCCCTTGGGGTACACTGGTCTGCCCTAATTTTTCGATCGCATCCATCACATTTTTCCGTTCATGCTCCTGTACTTCCTGCTGTTTTTCGCTTTTTTCTTCGTTTTCCTGCTTTGGCATTGATTCAACCTCCTTTGACGACACTTAGTATGTGCCACAAAAGGTCTCCTACATACCTACCTCTTCTACTACACCACTTCACAAGTCATATAAGCATAGATATAGTGTTACTAAGGGAAGTAAACGAAGGAGGGTATTTAAACCATGCACACGATTACGAGGAAGCTACACTTACCCATCTCTCTTACAACCGCTTGGAAATTCTTTACTGATGTAAGTAACATTGAGCAGATTACCTCACCTAAAATAAACCTGAATTTGCACACACCCCATGGAACGTACCTTTATCCTGGCATGTTATTTCATATTATAGTAGAGCTTATCCCTTTTGTTCCATTACGATGGACTAGCGTAGTCTCCCATATGAAGACGAATCAATCCTTTATTGATCAACAAATTGCAGGTCCTTTTACATTTTGGCATCATGAGCACCACTTTCAATCAAAGCCCGATGGTAGCGTGCTGATGACTGATATCATTTCTTATCAACTTCCAGGAGGACCTGCAGGGCGCGCTGCTCACTCACTCTTCGCTGCCAAACAGATAGAACGATTTATCGAGGAAAGAGAAGCCAATATTCTTTTTCACTTCTCCCCTCACTAAGGAGATCACTATACTAAGTCCTATAAACTTAACAACTCACGAATCTCATCTTCACCTAAAGAGGTAATCATCTGCTCTCCCGGCTGAATCACTTGATCAAACAGCTCTCGTTTCTTCTGCTGCAACTGATTAATCTTCTCTTCAATCGTTCCTCGCGCGATCAGTTTAATCACTTGTACTGTTTTTTTCTGTCCAAACCGGTGGGCACGATCTGCAGCTTGCTGTTCTACTGCAGGGTTCCACCACAAATCATATAAAATAACCGTGTCCGCTCCCGTCAAATTTAATCCGGTTCCTCCTGCTTTTAACGAAATCAAAAACAAATCTTTCTCTCCTTGATTAAATTGACTCACCATCTCTACACGTTCTTTACTAGGCGTTTGACCGTCAAGATAATAATAGGCATACCCTTTCTCCTTTAACATTTGTTGAATAAGGGCTAACATGCTAGTAAATTGAGAAAAAATGAGCACCCTGCGTTTATTTAATATTAGCTCCTCCACAAGCTCACGCAGCTGTGCAAATTTTCCTGCATCCCCGCTGTAATTTTCTAAATACAAAGAGGGGTGGCAACAAATTTGGCGCAAGCGGGTCAATGCAGCCAATATCTTCATGCGGCTCTTCTGGAATCCCTTTGTGCGCAGAGCCTCGGCAGCATCCGTTTGAATTTGCCCCAGTGTGGCTAAGTAGATCGCCTTCTGTTCCATAGTTAGCTCGGAAAGTTGATTCGTTTCAATTTTATCTGGTAGTTCGGTAAGCACCTCTTGCTTCATCCGGCGCAGGATAAAAGGACGTACACGCTTGGAGATGTCGCTCGTCGATAACTCACGAAAACGACGTTGACTGGGGAAAAGCCCTGGTAAGATCACATCTAAGATCGAGTTTAATTCTTCAATCCTATTTTCAATCGGGGTGCCACTCAAAGCAAAGCGCGTTCCCGCATGCAAGCGTTTCACCGCTTGGGCTGTCTGAGATTGCCTATTCTTAAAGGATTGTGCTTCATCTAGAATCAGCGTTTGAATCTGCTGTTGCTCGTACCAGGCGATATCACGTCGTAAAAGTGGATAAGATGTGATCAATAAGTCTACATCCGTTTCAGAGCGCATCAACTCTTCTCGTTCCGCAACCGTCCCGGCCATCACTACGGTGCGTAAGTGGGGGGCAAATCGCTCACATTCACTTTCCCAGTTATAAATTAGGGAAGACGGAGCGACTACCACTGAAGGAGGCAGTGGACCGTTTCCTAACCGTTCCTGCTCTTCTCGTTCAGAAAGAATAAAAGCAAGTGCTTGTAGAGTTTTACCTAATCCCATATCATCTGCCAAAATGCCACCTAAGCGGTAGTGAGCTAAGGTTTTCATCCATTGAAAACCATAACGTTGATAGTCCCGCAGAGTAGCGGTTAAGCTAGACGGAATCGCAAACTCTAATGTTTCTGGCTCTTGAATATCGCGCACAAGGCGACGAAAGCGCCCCCCTCTCTTCAAGCTCACTCCCTGTTCTCTGCCCCAAGCATCTACCTGTAAGGCTCGTAGTGCAGGCAATTTGATTTTGTTCCCTTCAAATTGTGGTTTCCCTCCTTCCTCTTGCACCAGTGTTTGAATCATTTTCATTCCCTGATCTTGTAATGACATAAAAGTACCACTTGGCAAACGGTAGTACTTCTTCTTCTCTTTTAATGCACGTAAGAGAGATTGTAGCTCTTTTTCTTCTACCTCGGGTAAATCAAACTCAATCTCTAACCAGTTCATACTTCGATCTAACTCAAGAGCCGGCAATATCTGTTCTTCTCGTTCCCTGTACCACATTTGATCAACCTCTTTTGAAGAATAAACATCGGCCTCTTTTTCTAAGTCTGACAAATACTCATATAAAAAGGTGAACAATTCTTCTTCACCCTCTAAATAAAGCTGATCACCATTAAAATGAAAGCCACTCGTTTCAAACAGGCCCATTACGCGTTGTTCTTTCTCCGTATCGCGAATGAGAATATGTTCATCGGATCGATCCTGTTGATTTCTCAATGGATCCAATAGGTTTTCACCGTAATGGTAGGAAATAGTAGCAATCAGACGTTCATTGCCATCCTCCTCTTCTTGTTCAAGATGCACCTCTACGTGAAGAGGATAGTGAATAATTTTTTCAGATATCGGTTCATCCACCTGTAAACAGCCCTCTTTCTGAATCAGGGGCAGCACTGTAGAGGCGAACTCTTCCATCTGTTCTGGCAATATATATAGCTTCTCTTCAGGTAATCGTTCCAGTTGCTGATGAAACGGAAGGATAAACGCTATTTCTGTATTTGACAACGTATATAGAGTGCTCCCTTCAATACATAGCCCTTCCTCTGTAATTAAATAAAGTTGTCGTTGCTCTTTATTTTCAATTGTAAAATAACTATTCTCTTTCGTTAGAAAGAAGGAGAAAGGTGTTTTCCCTTCCTTCCATAGTAATGATTGATAGGGTGTAGATTCGTCCCCATTGGCAAACACAAATTGGCCCGGAGGGAGCATCTTTAGAAACTCTTCCACCCGATGGGAAGGAATATAAAGTGTACGCGCACCATTTTCGACAATATACTGTGTTTGCGAGCCTACCAATTGTCGATATCTTTCTTCGTCACGTGCCAACTCACTCAGGAATTGTAACATCTCCATATCCACGTCAGAGAGCCTATATATGTCGGGGTCGTAGATAAATGTTTTTGTAAAATATAGCTCCTTTGCCTCCATGACTGCTTCTAGAAAAGCAGCAATATCTTTAACTACATATACCCGTTTTGGACCTACCCGTAATTGGACCGTCACCCAGCGGTCCACTTTTTCTTCATATGAAGGAACTAACTCAACTTCATACTGTACAAATAAATGCTCATTACCAAAAGATTCAGGCGATCTCCTTTCCGATATAGTCATCGGCGTCTGGAACTTTTCCATAACTGAGCGCACTCGATTTCGATGCCCTTCTTTTACCCATGGAGGAAGATCATTCGAGTCAATGGGTTCATTCTTACCTGACACTGTATTCCGTATTATGTATATCAGCACAGCTACTATGTGCTTACAAAATCCGTAATAAGCTGAATTAGCAGGACATGAGCAATCCGCATCCGACATCTTACCAGCATGATCGCAAAATATCTGCACGCGATAACTATAAGCGTCATGTCCGTCTACCCATGCTTCATAACCACTACCCGACGAAGCAGATTGAAATTCACTTACTTTACCCGCTTCGTAATACCGCACCCCCTTATCAAAGGTAGTGTGGTTGGCGCTGCGCCGCAATACCTCATCTAGACTAACAATCCCTGACATGACTCATTTCCCCTTTATCCTTAAATCCCATCTTTATTGCTTATCCTTTCATTCTAGCATACGTATCTCCTCTTATACTTATCTCCAGTATAAACGGGATAAACCTATATTAAACGCATATCAAACATTGCTTCAGTATTGGTACTGGGCTTTTATATACTGAAAAACCGCCTCTCCATTCGGAAAGACGGTTAGGTTTCTTATTATACTTCCATGATGATGGGTAAAATCATCGGGCGACGACGCGTGCGATCGTATAAGAAGCGACTTAAGGAATCGCGGATACTCGTCTTTAAAGACGACCATTCACTAACTTGATCACGGACACATCGTTCCATCGTTTGGGTGACAATGCGGTTGGCTTCATCTAAGAGCTTTTCTGACTCCCGTACATAGACGAAACCACGGGAAATGATGTCCGGACCTGATAAAACTGTTCCATTCTGCTTACTTAACGTTACCACAACAACTAATATCCCATCTTGTGATAACAGTTTCCGGTCACGGAGGACGATATTACCTACATCGCCGACACCCAAACCATCGATCAGGATATTCCCTGTCGCTACTTTGGCACCGTAACGCGCTCGTCCGTTAACAAATTCTACCGTATCACCATTGTCACAAATAAAGACATTTTCAGGACGTATTCCAACAGACTCAGCAAGTTGGCCGTGAGCCCGCAACATGCGGTACTCACCATGAATCGGGATAAAGTACTTCGGTTTTATCAAATTGAGCATGAGCTTAAGATCTTCTTGCGAACCATGCCCAGAAACGTGAACGTTTTGCTGGGCTGCTGTATTATAGATCACTTCTGCTCCCGCGCGGAACAGTTGATCAACTACTTTAGCAACATACTTCTCATTCCCTGGAATGGGATGAGAAGCGAGAACCACTGTATCACCAGGGACAATATCAATCTTACGGTGCGTGCCATGGGCCATCCGTGTCAATGCAGACATCGGCTCCCCCTGGCTTCCCGTCGAAATCACCGTCACCTTATGAGCAGGTAGACGTCCGATTTCATCCGGGTCGATAATCAACCCGTCTGGGACATTTAAATACCCAAGCTCCGTGCTAATATTAACTACATTCACCATACTGCGCCCCATAACTGCTAGTTTACGTCCAGTAGCGATGGTAGCCTCCACAACTTGTTGGATACGATGAACATTAGAAGCAAAGGTTGCTACGATAATTCGTTGTTTCGATTTACGGAACACATCGTGTAACGCTTCACCGACAGAGCTTTCAGATCCAGTGAATCCAGGCTTCTCTGCATTTGTACTATCTGACAAGAGACAAAGAACTCCCTTTTTCCCTATTGCTGCCATTTTATGAAGCTCTGCTTCTTGCCCGTTCACAGGATTCATATCAAATTTAAAGTCTCCTGTGTGAACAACTGCACCATCCGGTGTATCAATACAAACTCCAACGGAGTCAGGAATACTATGGTTCGTTTTGAAAAATGTGGCTGTCATTGAGCCCAGACGGATCTCTGACTTAGAAGAGACTAAAATTCTCTTCGTTTCGTTCAGTAGATGCGCTTCCCGTAATTTGTGCTCAATCAATCCCATTGTCAACTTTGTTGCATAAATAGGTACATTAAGTTGACGTAAGATGTATGGTAAACCACCAATATGATCCTCATGCCCATGAGTAATGATAATCCCACGTACTTTATCTTTGTTTTCTACCAGGTAGGATACATCCGGAATAACAACATCAATACCAAGCATCTCATCTTCCGGAAACATCAGACCTGAATCCACTACAACAATATCGTTATCGTACTGGATGACGTACATATTTTTCCCGATTTCATCCAACCCACCGAGTGCAAAGATCGTACATTTGCCTCGCGAGTTGTTTCTACTCAAAAGTGTATCCCCTTTCAACGTTTCATTCTTTTATTTTACCCGAAACCGCACAAGTCACTTACATGTATTATACACGATGAGAAAATAAAGTTGCAAGCAGGAATAAAAAAAATGGAAAGACCCACTCCAGGCCTTCCCATTGACGCTTACAACAACTGAAGTGATTTCATTGCCCTTTTCATTTCAAATGCTTCATCCTCCGTAAGTTCCACGATAGGTAGACGCAAATGAGGTGCACAAACTCCTTTTAGTGAAAGTGCGTATTTCAACGGAGCCGGGCTAGATGTCATAAATGTAGCTTGCACTAGTGGAAGAAGTTCTTGATGCAGTTGCCTTGCCCGTTTTACGTCACCTGCAAAATAAGTATCCATCATTTCCTTCATCTCTTTACCAACCAAGTGACTCACCACACTAACAACCCCATCAGCACCCACTGCTAAGTAGGGTAATAGCAACTCATCCACACCAGAGTAAAGGGCCACCTCTTCTGGTAACATGCTCGCCAGTTCAGTCGTCTGCACCAAATCCCCACTCGCCTCTTTTACTGCCACCACCTGCTCCAGTGCTGCAATTCGGGCCATCGTCACCGCACTCATATTAACTCCTGTCCGAGGTGGTACATTATAGATCATCAGTGGCAGTGCCGTTATCTCCGCTATGGCGCGAAAATGTTGGTACAAGCCTTCCTGCGAAGGTTTGTTGTAATAGGGGGTAACAGCCATAATGCCATCGACTCCCGTGTCCGCTGCTACTTGTGTAAAGCGCACAGAAGCTGCCGTATTGTTACTCCCTGTACCAGCAATCAGTTGAACGCGATTCTGAGTATGCTTCACTGCGAAGCGAAAAAGCTCCAACTTTTCTGCTTCTGTCAAGGTGGACGATTCTCCAGTCGTTCCCGCCAGCACAATAGTCTCTGTACCCGTCGCAATCAAATGATCCATCATACTGCCAACACTGTTCCAGTCGATTGCTCCATCCGCGTTCATCGGTGTCACCATCGCTGTCATTAAGCGCCCAAACTTCATCGATTAAACCCCTCCTGTTTATTCTTTACGGTCGTGCAATTGAAAAGCACGGTGTAAAGCACGTACGGCACGCACCATATCTTCCCCCTGCACTAACACCCAGATCGTCGTATGTGAATCAGCAGACTGCAAAATTTGGATATCTTCTTCCGTCAATGCTTCTACAATCTGAGACATTACTCCAGGAGATCCTTTCATGCCAGCGCCCACCGCTGACACTTTCGCACAGTCACGCTGTAATGTGGGTTCCATTCCCATTGCTGCTAAGATCTCTTCCGCGCGATCTGCCACCCCATCATTAACCGTATAGGCAACCCCACTCGGATTTACATTAATAAAGTCCACACTGATGCCATTCTCCGCCATCGCTTTAAATACTTGCAACTGTAAATCGTATTGCCCTTCTTTTGCTTTTATCTCTATCTGAGTCACATGAGGGACTTGCGCAATCCCTGTTATGGGGCGTTCATGCATCTCCCCTGCTAATGGGTGATTCTCTGTAACCTGTGTCACCAGCGTACCTGGATGATCGCTTAAAGTAGAGCGCACACGAATGGGAACGTGTGTCTGCATCGCAATTTCCACCGCACGTGGATGGATCACTTTTGCTCCTTGAAAGGCTAAGTTACATATTTCGTTATAAGTAACAGTCGCTAAGGGGGTCGCGTCTTCCACGATACGTGGATCAGCCGTCATAATGCCAACCACGTCTGTAAATATATCTACTCGATTCGCTTTTAGCGCCACCCCTAATGCGGTAGCAGTCGTATCACTTCCTCCACGCCCTAAAGTTGTAATATCTCCCTCGGGTGTACATCCTTGGAAGCCTGTCACTATCACAAGTGCTTGGCTTTCCAATTCTTTTAAGATTCGATGTGGATGGATGGAGGTAATTTGAGCATTAGTATGTTCATTTGTAGTCATAATCCCAGCTTGACCGCCAGTCAGGACGCAATTGGAGATCCCTTCTTCATGTAATAAACCTGATAAAGTTGTCGCTGAGATCATCTCTCCACAGCTGAGTAACAGATCTCGTTCCCGCGCCTGCAATTGCCCATGTGCCTTTGCCCATTCTAATAATGTATCAGTAGCAAACGGCTCTCCTCTGCGCCCCATTGCAGAAACAACAACGACCACTCGGTTCCCCTCGTCCATTTCCCGACGGATATGATGAATCACGCGACTACGCGCCTCTTCTGTTGCCAGTGAAGTTCCACCAAATTTTTGCACTATGATATTATTCATAATCCCATCTTTCTCCTTCTTCCATCGTGACCTATCTAAGCAGTAATTCAGCGATTTGCACTGTATTAGTGGCGGCTCCCTTAAGTAAATTATCTGAAACAACCCACATATTTAGAGCACGAGGATGATGTAAATCTTTGCGCAGTCGACCGACAAATACTTCAGGACGTCCCGTAGTAGCAAGTGGCATCGGGTACCTTTGAGCACCTAACTCATCATCTAGGATCACCCCAGCACCATCTTTCAATAGCCGGCGAACTTCATCTAGTTCATAATCATCTTTTAGCTCTACATAAATAGACTCGCTATGCCCCCGCTCCACTGGGACTCGCACACACGTTGCAGTAACTCCAATCGAGTCATCAGCAAAGATTTTCTTCGTTTCGCGTACCATTTTGATCTCTTCAAAAGTATATTCATCTTCTGCAAGTACGTCACACTGAGGAATCACGTTAAATGCAATTTGGTAATGCTGATCCAATTTCCCCACAGGCATCACTTCCAGTGTCGGCTCTTCCCCCTGAAGCACCGATTGCGATTGGCTACGCAGCTCTTCCACTGCCTTCCACCCTGAGCCTGATACCGCTTGATATGTCGACACAATAACTCGTTCCACACCATATCGATCCACCAAAGGCTTTAAAGCAACGGTCATTTGGATGGTAGAACAGTTAGGGTTGGCAATAATCCCTTTATGTTGCTTCACCGCTTCTGGATTCACCTCTGGTACAACTAAGGGAACGTCTGGATCCATCCGATAAGCACTGGAATTATCAATAACAACCGCCCCGCGCTTTACTGCTTCCGGAGCCAATCTTTTACTCGTCTCTCCACCTGCACTAAACAGGGCAATATCTACGTTGCTAAAAGCATCAGGAGTAGCTTCCTCAACTTCAATCTCAGCACCCCGAAAGAGAATTTTTTTCCCAGCTGATCGCTTGGAAGCCAAAAGGCGCAGTTCCGTCAGCGGGAAGTCCCGCTTCTCTAAATCCTTTAGCATTTCTTGTCCCACAGCACCTGTGGCACCTACAATCGCCACTCTACATTGTTTTATCTCCATCATGCCTCGCTACAATCATGACTTAGAAAAAAAGAGCACCATGTCTTCATCCTATAACAACCTAATCCCTCGATATGGTGTTAAATATATAATCTAAGCTTAAGGTGCTCTCTACCGGTAAAGCTCTTGTTACTACGAGCCATACGCGTATGATCGTAACGATTCACCTCCCTGTTCACTTTCACTAATTACAGATCATAATCTATCACAACTTTAACAGCCTATCGATGCATTTACTTCTATAAGTTGGTTACCCCCTGTTACTTACACACTTGGAGACCTTCGATATCTCTTCTATTCTACAGAAAAAGCCCATAAAAAAGAAAGGAGGAAATAGCTCTCCTTTCTATTATGAAGTCAAATCACGGTATTTTTCAACTATCATCGGCTGAATTTGTCTCATTTCCAACGCCGCTTCTACCGTTTCTGGGATTTGTTCCATCCGTGCCACCATTGATTTAGGTTTCGCTTCCGGGTTATCTTGACCAAAGGGGACAAAAAAAAGTTCTCCTATAGGCAACAGTTTCGCAATATTGGCTGCATTTAATCCAAGAGCATCATTTGTAGAAATTCCTACTACTACAGGTCGATAGGTACGCATCTGTGCTTTCGCTGCCATCAAAACCGGGCTATCTGTAACCGCATTTGCCAGTCTCGCCAATGTACCACCGGTACAAGGAGCAATCACCAAACAATCTAACCATTTTTTAGGACCGATCGGTTCTGCTTCTGGAATCGTGGCGATTATTTTCTCTCCTGTGATCTCTCTGATTTTAGCCAACCATTTCTCAGCCGCACCAAATTTACTATCCACATTGGCAACCGTATACGAGACAATCGGAATAATGCGCGCTCCCTCATCCACTAAGCGCTGCATTTGTGGCAATACTTCATCGTGAGTGCAATGCGACCCCGTTAGAGCAAAGCCGATGGTCTTTCCTGCTATGTTCAACGTTGACCACCTCCTTGCCCACTCTCTTTTAGCATATGCTCCGTCATCGTACGCGCGATCATGCGCCCTGCTGTTTTTGGAGCCACAATTCCGGGTAAGCTTGGAGCGAGAATGGCTTTTACACCCCTCTTTTTCGCATAAGAGAAATCAACACCACCTGGCTTAGAAGCCAAGTCAATGATAACAGCATGATGCGGTAACTTCCGAATCACTTCTGCTGTTACCACCTGTGCCGGAATGGTATTAAAGAGTAAGTCGGTCTCTGCCACTCGTTCAGTGATCGCTTCCATGTTAAAAGAAGCGATACCCATCTCATACGCACGTGCCATCTGTGCCGACTGACGCAATCCCACAGCAACATGGGCTCCTATTTGGCGAAGAGTGCGGCACATCGTCATACCCACACGCCCAAAACCTAACACCACACACTGTGAATCGTGAATCGTGATGTCAGTGTTTTGGATGGCCATCATCAAAGCTCCCTCCACTGTAGGGATGGAGTTATAGATAGCAACATCATCGCGACTCAACAACTGCATTAAGCGAATTCCATGTTTCTCCGCTAACGTTTGCAGATACGATTTCGCCATACCCGCATAAACGATACAGTGATTGGGAAGGGCGAGCAACAACTCCTCGCTCAAAACCAACTCTTTATTAGTAAACACGCTTTGTACACGCCCTTCTTCATCAGGGCCTACAATAGGCAACACCAATAAATCCACAGTACGTAGAAGTTCAGCCGTTAATTCACGTAAACTGGCACCACTTAACGGTCTTTCTAAATTATCAAAGCCGATTAAGCTTACGGTGGCATCTAATTCAATGCATCGTTTCACCACTTCAAGTTGTCGGGCATCTCCGCCAAGAAAGGCGACATGCTTTCCTGTTAACATCCGCTCAAGACCCCTTTCCTCGTGCGTTTTCAGGGTACAGGAAATCGCCTTGCTTATGTACTCTATCTTATGAAGATCACCCACAATCGGTGACGATACACCCTTTATCTGTGAAAATGACGTGGAGACTCAATAATCAGCATCTCTGGACCCACCTTTTTCACCATATTCCAGGCAATCTCATACTCCCCCTGCCTCTTCCCTAACCAAGAACTTCCAATAGGCATAATGAACGATTGAATCGTGCCGCTTTCACGATTAATCACCATATCTGATTTCCCAATTACACCTAATCGTTCGCCTCCAGATAGATCGATCACTTCTTTTTCTGCCAATTCACTCCAACGCATCATTCATCCCCCCTCATCATCACTATATGATGCAGATAGACAGGACAGACATGACCAAAAAACCTCCCCTATTGTGCCTCAGCTCACCATAGGGGAGGTTTCTTCACTGCTTTTTATTTCTCTCTTTTTGATACTCCACGATCAATCGATCTAAGCGTCTACTAATAGGAAGTACTCCCGCCTGATCTAAACGCGCAGGATGTCCCGCAACCGCTTGATACAGCCGAGTACGTACTTTCTCCATCTCCTCTTCCAACATCCGTAGCCGGGCAGTATTCACTTCGCTCCCAACTCCTCTTATTTTCCTGTATGTCCAAATCCACCTGACCCACGTGTTGTATCATCCAATTGTTGGACAGAGGTCAAGCTTACATTGGGTATTTGTTGAAAAACAAGTTGAGCAATGCGGTCCCCTCGCTCAATACGAAAAGGCTCCTGTCCTAGATTAAGTAGAATCACTTTAATCTCTCCACGATAATCAGCATCGATGGTTCCTGGAGAATTTGTAAGCGATATTCCATGTTTAAGCGCCAATCCGCTTCGTGGTCGAATTTGTGCCTCTAATCCTACAGGCATGGCCAACGCAATTCCAGTAGGGATAAGTTCCCATGCTCCTGGTTCTACCCAACAGGACTCAGTAACCGCCGCTTGCAAGTCAAAACCGCTTGCCCCTGCAGACATTTTGTCTGGAAGAGGTAAATCCTTATTTCCTGGTAACTGCTGAATTTGAACATCAAACAAACAGATCCCTCCTATAAGATGATGGCACTTTGCCATTTGGTGAGACGATCGCCATTGCCATCGGTTGAGAAAGGAGGCTTTTTGCAAGAGAATGGATATCTTGTTCAGTCACAGCATCTACCTTTTCAATGATCTCATCTATAGATAGATGACTTCCTAATAAGAGTTCATTTTTACCTAGGCGTTGCATGCGATTGCCCGAGCTCTCCAGACCAAGTATCATGCTCCCTTTCAATTGCTCCCTCGTCTTATCCAGTTCTGATTGGTTCACACCACGGCGACGAATATCTTCTAATATGTGCCACACCACATCCAATACTTCATCTTCTTGCCCAGGGCGAGTACCTGCATAAATCGTAAACAATCCACCATCTAGATAAGCAGAATGATGCGAAAAGACGGAGTAAGCCAGGCCTCGCTCCTCACGAATTTCTTGAAAAAGACGAGAGCTCATATTCCCACCTAACAAATTACTAAACAGAATAGATGCGTAAATGCGGGAGTCACGGATAGACACCCCAGGTAAGCCAAATGCCATGTGAGCTTGTTCCGTCTCTT
This sequence comes from Mechercharimyces sp. CAU 1602, assembly GCF_024753565.1. NCBI lineage: Bacteria > Bacillati > Bacillota > Bacilli > Caryophanales > Thermoactinomycetaceae > Mechercharimyces > Mechercharimyces sp. CAU 1602. The sequence continues at coordinate 1,278,962 of NZ_JANTPT010000001.1, forward strand.
TTTTACGCACCTGTACCCCCGCTTCGTACGTAACAGTCACATCTGGCCCATGATCAACGCTAGGATACTCAACGGCAAAAAACTTTTCTATAATCTGTAGATAATCAGTTGGCAGGTGTCCTGCCACTGCAATCACCAAATTTTCTCCGTCGTATCTCTCGCTACGATAAGTCATCAATTCGGAACGCGTAAAAGAACGTACAGTCTCTTCCGTGCCTAAGATCGGCATTCCCAAAGGGTGAGAACCCATCACAGCTGTCGAGAGAAGATCATGCACGAGATCATCAGGAGTATCTTCTACCATGTAGATCTCTTCTAGCACTACCTTCTTCTCTTTTTCTATTTCTTCTTCTGAAAAAACAGAATGCAAATACATGTCCGACAGAATAGAAGCCGCTTTTCCAAAATGTTGATCTAATACCTTAGCATAATAGCAAGTCATCTCTTTGGAGGTGAAGGCATTAAACATCCCACCAATTTCATCGAAAGCTTCAGCTATTTGACGAGCGGTTCGCTCCTCGGTACCCTTGAACATCATATGCTCGATAAAGTGCGAAATCCCGTTTTTATCTTTTGTTTCATGGCGCGAACCGGCCCCAACCCACAATCCGAGCGATACGGATCGCACATGGGGAAGATGTTCCGCAATTACACGAACACCATTCGCCAAATGATGTTTTTCGATCACAACAAACCTCCTCATTCACCCAGAAAAACAAAAATCCCCCCGAAGGAAGTTAATCTCACTATATCAAAATGAGGGAAGAGGTACAAGCTATTTTACTCGTTCTGCTGAAAGAACATCGCTGACCGTATCCAGCCCAATGCCTTTATCTTCAATGGCTGTAATACCTTCAGCTAATGCCTCCACGGTCGGCCTGGTCGGGTGCATCAAAACAAGTGATCCGTTTTCTGCTTTGCCCATGCGAGCAACAACCTGCGCTGGGGTTGTATTTTTTCTCCAATCGATGGTATCCACCGTCCATAACACTGTAGCCAATTCTAACTGATGGGCAACATCCACTACACGTTGATTGTAATCTCCCGCAGGTGGGGCAAACCACTTAGATGAAAGCCCGAGATGTTGAGAGATTAATTCCTCCGTCTTGGCAATCTCTTGCCTCACCTGTCCAGCGCTTATTCGACTCATCAGCGGATGAGAATAACCATGATTGCCCACCTCATGTCCCTCTGCTATCAATTTCTTCGCTTCGTTGGGGTTTTTGGCTAGCCAGGATCCATCCAGAAAAAAGGTTGCCTTCACCTCATGCTGACGCAGAATAGATAACATCTCGGGTAGATGCTCAGTTCCCCAAGCAACATTAATCATTAATGCCGCTAATGGCTTTGCTTCATTGCCCCGATAAATGGGATGAGCACCCCATTCATCTAAGGATTTTTTCGTTTTAATTTCCCGATATTGCCATGCGATCTTTTCGGTATCCGACAATTTCTTTGTTTCCTCTACCGTTCGTTCTACATCCACCTCGATCCCATTATAACCGGGGATCAACCCCCATACTCTATCCACACGTGCCTCGATAGGTTCCTCTCGCCTCTTCTCTTTTTCCTCCTCGATCCGTTTCTTCAATGGATCTAATAGAGGTGCTAGTGTAGCTTGCGATTCTTGTAGAGAAAAAGCATATTCCGTCATCGGTGTAGATTGAAGGAGCGCACCCGTGATCATGGCTACGAATATAACAACCCATACTTTTCGAATCCGTGGCTCCACCTACTTCCAGCTCCTCTACTAAAGATGCTACTACCATATGCAAAGAAACAAGCCTCTATGCACACGAAAAAAGAGACAGATCGCTCTGACTCTTTTTGTTTCCTACTACTTTTATTTTGCAGCTGATTCAGCTTTTAATACTTCCTTACGCGAAAGATTGATCCGACCTTGCCCATCGATCTCCGTCACTTTTACAGTGATCTTATCTCCGACAGAAACCACATCTTCCACTTTGTTCACCCGCTCCAGAGCAAGTTGTGAAACATGAACCAAGCCTTCTTTACCTGGGATCACTTCTACGAATGCCCCGTACTTCTCCACTCGCTTTACCGTACCCAGATAGATATCACCGACAACAACCTCACGCACTAATCCTTCGATAATCGATTTGGCCTCATCGTTTTTCTCTGGATCGCTAGAAGCAATAAAGATACGACCATCTTGCTCGATATCAATCTTTACACCTGTCTCATCAATAATCTTATTGATGACGCGACCACTTGGTCCGATTACATCGCGAATCTTATCCGGATCTATACGCAAAGTTAAGATCTTAGGTGCATACTCGGATAATTGTTGTCGTGGTAATTGTAGCGCTTGTGCCATGTTGTCTAGCACTTCAAGACGTGCTTTACGCGCCTGTTCCAATGCTTCTGTTAAAATCTGACGGTCAATTCCTTTGATCTTGATATCCATCTGTAAAGCCGTAATGCCCTCTGCTGTTCCTGCCACTTTAAAGTCCATATCGCCCAAGTGATCTTCCATTCCTTGAATATCCGTCAGTACCTGGACTTTATCTCCTTCTTTGATCAGACCCATGGCAATTCCAGCTACGGGAGCCTTAATTGGCACACCTGCATCCATCAAAGCGAGGGTGGAAGCACAAATACTAGCTTGTGATGAGGAACCATTTGATTCTAGCACCTCTGATACCAGGCGCATCGTATAGGGAAACACTTCTTCTGAGGGTATCACCGGGTCGAGCGCACGTTCACCCAACGCTCCATGCCCTACTTCGCGACGCCCAGGACCACGTACTGGACGTGCCTCCCCTACACTATACGGCGGAAAGTTATAGTGATGCATAAAGCGCTTCGATTCCTCTAAATCGAGACCATCTAAAATCTGCACATCGCCTAAAGCACCTAGAGTACAGACACTAAGTACTTGAGTTTGTCCCCGCTTAAACAAGCCTGACCCATGTGTACGCGGCAAAATGTTAACTTGGCTCGACAAGGGCCGAATTTCTTCCGGACTACGACCATCTGGACGCTTTCCTTCATCAAGAATGAGACGACGTACCTCTTCTTTTACGATTTGATCCAATACGCCCTTCATCTCGGACTCATACTCATCTGCGGGATATGTTTCCACTAGTGAAGCAATCACTTCTTCACTAATAGTATCAATTGCTAATTGACGCTCTTGTTTATCTACTGTCTGCGTAGCAGTCGCCAAACGTTCTGTCGCCATGGAACGAATTTCGTCTTCTAACTTTTGATCGAATTCGTACAGCTTTGGCTCCATCTTCTCCTCACCGATTTCAGCTGCGACCCGCTCAATCAAGGAAATAACATCTTTAATCGCATCATGTCCCACCATGATCGCTTCTAACATATCTGCTTCTGAGGCACCAGTGGCTCCCGCTTCCACCATATTGATGGCATCTTTGGTTCCTGCCACCACCAGGTGAACGTCTGATTGTTCCTGCTGCTCCACAGTGGGATTCACAATCCACTCCCCATTCACGCGCCCTACAATCGCCCCTGCGATCGGTCCATCAAATGGAATGTTGGAAATAGATAATGCAACTGACGCACCAATCATCGCCGCCATTTCCGTAGAACAATCTTGATCTACTGACATGACTGTGGTCATCACTTGTACTTCATTCCGGTACCCTTCCGGAAAGAGCGGGCGGATAGGACGGTCGATCAGCCGGCTGGCTAATACCGCTTTATCACTTGGCTTACCTTCCCGTTTTATGAATCCCCCCGGTATTTTCCCAACAGCATAAAGACGTTCCTCATAGTTGACCGTCAAAGGAAAAAACGGGAGATCCTTTGGTTCCTTCGAACCTGTAACCGTCGCTAGCACGACCGAATCACCATAGTGAACCATGACCGCACCACTGGCTTGATTTGCGTATTTTCCTACTTCTAGTTTCAATTTTCGTCCGGCAAGCATCATTTCATAAACCATAGCTTCCATAGAGTATTCATGTCCTCCTCTCAAACTTGTCCAATTTCACACTTCTTCATATCATCATTATTTCCTTCTCCGCTCCATTTTAGAGGAAGATTGAAAAAAGCGGGGATTCACCCCGCTTTCCACTATCGACGTAAGCCCAGCTTCGAGATCAACGTACGATAACGTGTAATATCTTTCTTTTTCAGGTAATTCAAAAGGTTACGGCGTTGCCCAACCATTTTGAGCAATCCACGACGAGAGTGATGATCTTTCTTATGCTCACGCAAGTGCTCGTTTAATTCTGTAATGCGATGAGTTAAAATCGCAATTTGCACTTCAGGCGAACCTGTATCATTCTCATGAGTTTTGTATTCTTCCATAATTTCCTTTTTCTTCTCGAGGGACAATGTCATCCCTTCCACCTCCCAATAATTCGAAAAACCCCCCATAGCCCAGTCGATCGCCGAGGCATATCGATCCTCCGCGCCAGGGTTGTTTCCTTCGTGTGCGAATGCAATATCATCGCACTAATATACAGTATATCTTGTTCGTATTCTCCATTGCAAGGATGGAACGTATTTTTTTAAAGGGAAATCACTTTTTCAAGTTTAGCTCACCTGCTTCTTCCCCTTGGATATCGCTGTTACGACAGTATCACCACGCTTTTCCCATGCTTGAAACATGACTGCATACAACATCATTCCTCCTAACGAAATCAATGCTAAAACCACAAAGCTTTCCCGATCGCCGATCCATGCCGATAATGGAATAATGAAGGGAGCGATGGTACGACCCAAAGTAAAGCGCAAACTAGCAGCAGCAAAGTATTGTCCTCGCATATGCTCAGGTGCCAACTTGGATATAAAACTTTCTTGTAAGCCTGCTATAATAATTTCTCCTATAGTAAAAACCATAATCGCCACAATCAATACCCATATATTCATAGAAAGAGCAAACAATAACATGGACACCCCATAAGCAAAGGCAGACGACATAAATACATTCCGCTCTCGCAGTCCCGTCACTCGTTTCGTCACGGTAACAGTAAACAACGCAATCAATAATCCATTTTCCGCCAAAATCAAACTAAATATCTGTTCTGAACCGAGTGAGAGTGTCCACGATCCGATAGCCAAAAGAGTCTGTGTGCCTGCATTATCTGTTACTGCAATCGCAATCAATAGATCCAGCTGGATGAAAATTTGCGCGATCAATACCCCTGCCAAAATGAACAACAAGAATACGCGATCGTGAAAGATAATGCGATAGTCTTTTAATTGTGCCCCTATCGCTTCATACCAACGCAAAGCTTTTATCGGCTCTTCCTCATTTGACTGTACACGTCGCGGTACCGTTTCCTTGATCAAGAAAATAACAAGCAACGCAAGTAGCACACTTGCTCCTATCGATCCCAAAAGAAGCTCAAATCGATATTGAAAGAACAAAACACTGCCCAACAGAGGTCCGATAACCACGGACAGATTTAAGGCTGTATAAAAAACAGCAAATACACTACTACGATCCTTTTCCGCCACGACATCTGCCACCATCGCATGGCTAGCAGGCCAATAAAAAGAGTGGGCGACACCTAAGAGCGTAAAGCTGACAAAGGATAGCAGCGGTGAGTGTAACCACGGTGAACTAGCGAAAGCAAAAAGAGAAAAGCCAACTACTTCAGTCACCGCAGCGATCACCATCATCCGTTTGCGACCGAAACGATCGGCACAATATCCCCCTATAAGATTGGCAAATACCCCAAGCACCTGTGCCAATACTAACAAGATACCTGCAACAGCTTTACCAAATTCCTCTGCGAAATAAATAGCAATAAACGGAAAAAACATCCAGAATAATAGATTAAGTAATGCCTCTCCATAAAGACGTACTTTCAAATTCCGATCCCAGTCCCGTAATCTCATCGCTACTCCCCCTCTCCCATACCATACAAAAAACACGCACAAGTCTCCCTGCGCGTGTTTTTTAACACACGTTATTCTCCAATCAAGCGAATCCTTTTTCGTTTATTATTCCTATTATATGTATTATATATCATAGAGGCAAGTTTTTCAAGTAATCTTCCAAAAATATCGTTCATCTTTGCTATAGATCATGCTTCTCTACACAACCCTCCCCACCTTCGTCATGCTTAGGAGGTGGGGAATCTACTATCATTCTTTCTCTTCCGCTACGCCATTCTCTCTACTTCGGTAGTCAATATACGAGTAGATGACAAGATACAGAGTGCCACATAACAATACGCCTATTGAGATCAGCAAATCATAGGTAGTAGGTAAAAAAGCAGTGATTACAAAGACAAAGGAAATCGCCACAAAGAGATATCCACCCAGGCGATGAGTCCTACGCCATGTCTCTTCTGATTCCAATGTCCAGGGAGTGCGAATGCCAAACGTATAATTGGGTTGGATTTTCCCCATATAATTCCCACTCACAAAGAGTATGACAGCTGTGGCCATCTGTACCAACAAGGGCACCTTAATCTCAAAGCCCCAGGCGGACAAAGCGGGAATCAATGCGATGAAAGAAATAAATCCGATGATTACTACAGAAAAAATCGAGTATGGACCTGTGTGTTGCTGATACGATGTTTTACGCGGATCCAACCGTGGAATCCACTGTAACAGCAGGAGCAATACGAACGGCAGCACCCCTAAAATAAACAATTCATACTTCGACCCCATATCATCCACTTCTCCATCTATGCCGTAGTGCATGGGTACCTGGTCGGGAAGAAATGGTATAGAAAGGATTAACGTTATCAGTGTCGCCATACTCATCATCAATGAAATACGGAAAGCAGTCTTATTCACGCTAGATCTCCCCCTTTTTAACTAACAGCGAATGAAGCACGGACAGCAATCTTATTCATGAAGCACTTTATCCCTTCTTAGCCAGTAGCCACTTAATCACATCCTCTAATACAGATGTATTTAGCGAATAAAGAACGTACTGTCCTCTCTTATGTGCCAAAACAAGATCAGCTTGCTTCAAAATATTGAGGTGATTGCTAATCGAGGGCTTTGACATTGAGAAGTGACTGGCGATCTCTCCTGCCGTAAGGTTTTTCTCCTCTAACAAATCCAAAATCTTACGCCGTGTCGGGTCAGCCAGCGCTTTAAACACGTTATTCATTGCTTTTAAATCACCTCATTTCGTTAATTAAATAAATATCTAATTATCAATATTATATGTACTTCCCTCACATTTAGCAAGCGCACTTCAGAAATAAATTGAATTCTCCATCCTACTCATATAGCATATTAGATATCACAACACACAAAGGAGCGGCTCTAACCATGCGAACAATCGGAATTATCGGCGGAATGAGTTGGGAATCCACCGCTACCTACTATCGTCTTCTCAATGAAGGGGTACGTAAACGACTGGGCGGTCTTCATTCTGCCAAAATCCTTCTACATTCATGTGACTTCGCTGAAATAGAAGCGTGGCAACGGGCTGGCTCATGGGAAGAAGCAGGAACTGCGCTTGCATCTACGGCTAAAACGTTAGAACGAGCTGGGGCGGACTTCATTCTTCTTGCGACAAATACCATGCACCTAGTGGCGGACACCATCCAATCCAATGTACATATTCCCTTTCTCCATATCGTTGATGCTATTGGAGAACACTTGCAGCAACAAGGAATACAAAAAGCTCTTCTGCTCGCTACTCGTTTTAGCATGAGGCATCCTTTTTATCGAGAAAGGCTACAACAACGTTACGGAATCAGTCTCCTTACGCCCACCGCAGTGGAACAAGAGCTGATTCATCGCATCATCTATGACGAGTTATGTGTTGGTAATATCCGTTCTAGCTCTCGTCAGAAATATCATGAGGTTATTCGTAATTACAAAGATCAGGTGGAGAGCATCATCTTAGGTTGTACTGAGATCGGGTTATTATTGTCCCAAAGTAAAGTGATGGGGCTACCTACCATTGACTCAACACGTATTCATGTCGATACTGCACTTAGGTGGGCAATGAACGAGAGCTGGACGACCGTAAACCGATGGTGAGAATAAAAGAGAAGAGTAAAAAATAAAACATCCGCCATCGTTCTTCCCACACAAAGAAACGATGACGGATGTTTTATTTTTCACGGAGCCACGCCCGTGCCTGTCGTTCATCTGTTTGCAGTTGTGAAACCAAATGATCAACAGACGGAAATCGTTTCTCCTCCCGCAGAAAGTGAAGAACATGAACTTCTAATGTTTCACCGTATAAATCACCTTCAAAATCAAATAAGTGAACTTCGAGGGTTTGCTTTGGGATAACATCTTTAAAGGTAGGACGCATGCCAATATTCATCATTCCCTGGACTTTTTCCCCTTTATGCATCACTTCCACAACGTATACACCTAAGCGTGGCACCCAATATGTGTCTGTCAGTGAAAGATTGGCGGTCGGAAAACCGATCGTGCGTCCCCGTTGATCTCCTGACACAACTGTGCCAGTAAATGAATAAGAACGACCTAAGATCGCTTCAGCAACTGCCATATCTCCTTCTGCCAATGCTTGACGCAAACGCGTACTACTAAGAGTAATGCCCCCCGATTGAATCGGCTGTTGCACACGTGTGACGAAATGATGTTCTCCTAGGTGAATGAGATCAGCTGCCTTACCTGCCGCATGACGACCAAATGTAAAATTAAAACCAACGGATACTCCCCGCACTTGAAGGGGGATCAGTATCTCTTTTACAAAACCTTCACGTGACAAGTTGGCCAAAGATAGATCAAATGTCATGACATAGACGCGATCTACACCCAACTGTTCAAGTTGTTTCAACTTCTCGTCAAGCGGTGTTAATCGCCCTTGATGCTTTTCTCTCCCCAGCACTTCACGTGGATGTGGGTCAAACGTCATAACAGCAGACTGCACTCCAAGCTCAGCTGCCAATCGTTGACCCTCCCTTACCACGGCTTGATGCCCTTTGTGAACCCCGTCAAAAAAACCAATCGCTAGCGCGACGGGAGGGATCGTCTCAACCAATGTGAGTGGATATGAGAGTCGAATCGTTTCCATCGCTTTCACCTTACCCATCCCGAAAAACTTTTTCTGGCTTCGCCATATGTTCATCTATCCAGCGATAGATCCCACAAAAGTTGCCATTCTCACTATAAACGCGATACAATGGATGGTATGTGTCCATTGGATCATCTGAGAACAAAGAGAGGCCGTTTAGCACATCCATCTGATCGGCTTCCGCTACGATCAAGCTAGGAAAGTGGCCTAGCAATTGATCGGGTGAGAGCAATACATCCGCCCACTCACCAGCGACTGCCACTTCTTCCAGCTGGGCTAATGTAATCCCATCTTCGATCCGTAACGGTCCACTTTCCACTCTCTCTAAGTGGGACATATGAGCTGGATAGCCTAAATGTGCACCCATATCTACGCAGAGCGTACGTACATAGGTTCCCCGTGAGCACAGTACATCAAAGTGAATGATGCATTGCTCCGATCCTTGCTCTAATCCATGCATGGTTAATTCGTATATAGTAGCTTTACGTGGTTTGCGTTCCACTTCCTCACCCGCACGAGCCAATTCATATAATCGTTTACCATTTACTTTCACCGCAGAATACATCGGGGGAATCTGTTCAATCTCCCCTGTAAAATGATGAAACAGCTCTTCGATTTGAGCAGCTGCCAGTGGAGGCACCTTTTGCTCTGCAATCACTTCACCGGAAGCGTCTTGCGTATCAGTCGCCTTTCCAATCACCAACGTTCCGCGATATCGTTTCGGCAAATCCTGAATGTACTCCACAATACGTGTAGCTTGTCCTAGACAAATTGGTAAGATCCCTACCACATCAGGATCAAGTGTACCCGTGTGACCGACTCGCTTCTGTCCAGCCAATCTTCTTACCACAGCCACCACATCGTGCGAGGTCATCCCACTAGGTTTAATCACTGGAATTACGCCATGTTTCATACTATCTCCTCACCCGCCAATAACTCTTTCACGAGCGAAACCACACGCATAGTAACTTCTTTTTCGCTGCCTATCACCGTACATCCTGCCGCACGGGCGTGCCCACCCCCATCAAAAGAAGTAGCAACACGACTAACGTCTACATGCTCTCGTGAACGTAAACTTACTTTCCATACCTGGCTCTTCACTTCTCGAAACAGAATCCCCACCTCTACACCTTCTACATTGCGAGCATAATTAACAATTCCTTCCACTTCATCTTTTTGCTCATGTACCCACTCACCAGAAAGAACCATCCAGGCGATCTGATCGTTATGAGCAAACGAAAGCGAAGAAAGTGCTTGCTGTAACAAATGAAGATGAGAACGAGAAACAGTTTCCATAACTTCTTCTGCAACTTGATGCGCAGGAGCCCCGTGCGCTAACAATTTGGCTGCGATTTGCATCACATCTTCGGATGTGTTGGAATAACGAAACCCACCTGTATCTGTGAACAAGCCCGTATATACGGACGTTGCCAGTGAAGGGGTCCATGATACGGGCAAGTTCTCAATCCATTCATATAACACTTGGGTTGTAGCCGCAGCATCAGCGACCACCCAATTCATTGTACCAAAGTGATCGTTTGTCCCATGATGATCAATATTCAAAATGGCCGTATCGGGTGCTAAAGCTGTATGCAACGATCCGATGCGACGTATATCTGCTGCATCTACCGTAATTACATGTGAAAATCGCTCGATGTCAACCTCTTCAGGGCTTCCAATCCGTTCACTACCAGCGAGAAAGCGAAATTTACGGGGGAGGACAGATTCGTTTACCATCTGCACCTCTTTACCCAACTGCTGTAACACTTCTCCCACAGCTAAGGTGGAGCCAATTGCATCACCGTCAGGATCCACATGAGAAATAACCAGGAAGCGATTTGCTTCGTTGAGAAAACGAGTAGCCGCTGACAAGGGTTCCACCGCTCTACTCTTCTTTGTGGGATCCACCATTCATTTCTCCCAATAGTTTCTCAATATGCTGACCATACTCAACCGATTCATCAAACTTGAAAAGTAGCTCTGGTGTATGCTTCATATGAATGCGTCTTCCGATCTCACTGCGCAAAAACCCTTTAGCTCGGGACAAACCAGCTAAAGTCGCTTCTTTTTGTTCATCGGAACCGAGCACACTAATAAACACTTTCGCCTGTTGGAGATCACCACTCATCTCCACTGCTGTTACGGTAACAAACCCAATACGTGGATCTTTTAATTCCTGCTGTAGTAACTGACTCAACTCTTTCTTTACCTGTTCGCCAACTCGACTCACACGGATGCGCGCCATCGGCGACACCTCCCTTTTGCGACTGTTACAAAAGTGTAACGACCGTATCCAGTATTTCTAAACCTTCTTTTTCTTCGAGTAATCGAAGCGCTTGCTGTATCTGATGTTCCACAATTTTTTTATTGCTCGCCACCCCAGCCAGTGCCAACAAGGCGAGCTGGCGGTGGTCCTGATGCCCCACTTCGGCCACCGATAAGTTAAAGCGATGTTGAATACGCTGTAATCCACTTTTAATCACACTACGCTTCTCTTTTAGTGAAGTGGAGCTAGGAACCCGACAGGTAACTTCTGCCGTGCCAACAATCAATCTCTTTCCACCTCTTCGATGACGAAGACTTCAATAAGGTCGCCTTCTTTCACATCATTAAAGTCTTTCAAGGTAATCCCACACTCATAACCTTGTTGTACTTCTTTAGCATCATCTTTGAAGCGTTTCAAACCTTCAATCTCTACTTCCTGTAGGAGAACAACGCCATCACGGATGAGACGAGCTTTCCCATTACGTACAACCTTGCCCTCTGTTACATATGAACCAGCAATCGTACCTAAGCGGGAAACTTTAAAGATTTGACGGACTTCGGCTGTCCCTACCACGCGCTCTTGATGAATAGGATCTAATAATCCTTTCATCGCCGCCTCAATCTCTTCAATCACGTTGTAGATGACGTTATGAAGACGAACATCCACACTCTCTTGTTCCGCCATAGAACGTGCATTTGGTTCTGGTCGTACATTAAAGCCAACAATAATCGCATTAGAAGCGGATGCCAAAATAATATCTGATTCTGTAATTGCTCCTACACCGGTATGAATGATATTTACACGAACACCGTCAATATCAATCTTCTCCAATGAACCACGCATTGCTTCGGCTGAACCATGAACATCAGCTTTAATAATAATATTAAGCTCTTTCACTTCACCCTCACGGATTTGTTGGTATAAATCATCCAACGTAACGCGACTGCTGGCACCCAGATCCTTTTGGCGTTGTTTTAAATTCCGTTTTTCCGCAACAACACGCCCTTTTTTCTCATCTTCAAATACCATAAAGGGATCCCCAGCGCTCGGTACATCAGGTAGTCCCAAAATCTCTACTGGAGTAGATGGGCCCGCTGCTTCCACACGTTGCGCACGATCATCTAACATGGCGCGTACTTTACCGAAATAGTTACCGGCTACAACACCATCGCCTACTTTTAAAGTACCGTTTTGTACAAGAACGGTAGCAACTGCTCCACGTCCCTTGTCCAACTCAGCTTCAATCACAATCCCACGTGCCCGTTTGTTAGGGTTGGCTTTCAACTCTTGAACTTCAGATACCAACAAGACCATTTCTAAAATATCGTCGATACCTTCACCGGTTAGTGCGGATACCGGAACGTAAATCGTATCTCCACCCCAGTCTTCAGGTACCAAGCCATGTTCGGTCATCTGTTGTTTTACTTTTTCCGGATTAGCACCCTCTTTATCCATCTTATTGAGTGCTACGATAATAGGTACTCCAGCTGCTTTAGCATGGTTGATCGCTTCTACTGTTTGTGGCATTACGCCATCATCAGCAGCTACAACGAGGATCGTCACGTCTGTAATACTAGCTCCACGAGCACGCATAGTGGTAAAAGCAGCATGACCTGGGGTGTCCAAAAACGTAATTTTCTTCCCATTGGCCTCTACTTGATATGCTCCAATATGCTGTGTGATCCCACCTGCCTCACCAGCAGTCACTTTACTCTTACGGATCGTATCCAGCAATGTTGTTTTCCCGTGATCAACGTGACCCATGATTGTAACTACTGGGGGACGAATAGCTAGATCTTCAGAGCGATCTTCTTCTTCAATCTCTTCGATTGCAGATTCATCCACTTCTTCTTTAAAGTCCACTTTTACGTTAAACTCTTGTGCGACTAAGGTGATCGTATCCACATCAATTTCTTGATTGATCGTAGCCATAACACCTAACGGTATTAATTTGCGAATTACAGCGGATGCTTCTCTACGTAGCAACTTAGCTACATCGCCTACGGTCATAGGTCCAGATACTTCAATCACACTGGGCAATACAGGTGCTTGCTTTGGTACTGCTGGACCTTTGCCTTTACGCTTGTTATTGCGGAAGTTCCCACGTCCTCGTTGATTACCGCCCGCAGGTCGTCCACCCTTTTGGCCGCCCCGATTTTGCTGTTGTCCACCCGCACTGCTTTTTCCTTTGCTCGCAGTTGACTTTCCTGCAGGTTTATTACTGCTGGTATTCGTCGTTTTCTTTTTGGTAGGAGATGATGCTGCCTGGGTTTTCCTTTTGTCCGTCGACTGTCCTGTTTTTTTATCTTTCATCTCAGTTCGTTTCTCCACTGTTGATTTTGCCGCCCCTTTTTTTACATCTTTAAAGAAGTTTTCTACTTTGTTAATCGTATCATCGTCCATCGTACTCATATGGTTGCGAACAGGAATATCCAAACGATGTAAGATCGCGAGGATTTCCTTACTATTCATATCTACTTTCTTTGCATACTCATAGACGCGTAATTTTGCCATCTGCTTCACCCCCATCGAACGTTACGTGTGCTTTAACAGTGCACGAGCGAAACCTGGGTCAGTAATAGCAACAACGACTCGTGATGGTTTACCGATCGCCTCTCCCAATTCATCACGCGAAGGAAAAGTAATAAGTGGAATTTCATAGTAAGAAGATTTATCTTGTAACTTCTTCCCCGTATTAGCTGACGCATCAGCCGACAAGCAGACGAGATGCGCTCTTCCAGCGCGAATGGCTCGAATCACATTCTCTTCACCACTTACTACTTTTCCAGCTCGCATTGCAAGGCCCAATAATTGCTTCTTCTTATCCATGTCTTTCGCTCCCCATCACGATTGCTTTAACGCTGTAAAGATCTCTTCGCTCACTTTACTCTTAAGTGCGCGTTCCAAAGAACCTTTTTTTTGTGCGAGCGTAATACATTTTTCATCTCCGCACACATAGGCACCTCGACCTGATTTTTTCCCAGTCGAATCAATCAGGATCTCCTGTTCTGGTGTACGAACGACTCGAATCAATGCATTCTTATCTTTTAACTCTTGACAAGCGACGCACTTGCGCAAGGGTGTTTTTTTCTGTTTCTTCATACCTCGTTCACCTCCCCCACGGTGGTGAATAAAGGATATTATGATTCCAATTCTTTCTCGATAGCGAGGGAAGCCGTCACTTCTTCTCCCTCATCATCGCTTTTCTCATCCTCCACTTGATGAGCGGAAGCATCAAACTCGGACTCATTCTTAATATCAATCTTCCAACCCACCAGTTTCGCGGCTAAACGTGCGTTTTGCCCTTCTTTTCCAATAGCAAGGGACAATTGGTGGTCAGGCACAACGACACGCGCCATTTTTTCACGCTCGATAATATCGACATGGACCACTTTAGAAGGACTAAGTGCATTCGAAACGAACTCCTTCAGATCATCCGAGTAGCGGACAATGTCGATCTTCTCTCCGCGAAGTTCCTTTACGATCGTCTGTACACGCAAACCACGATGACCCACACATGCACCTACAGGATCCACATCCGCATCGTGAGAGTGAACAGCAATCTTAGAACGTTGACCTGCTTCACGCGTGACCGATTTAATCTCTACTGTACCATCATAAATCTCGGGAACTTCTAATTCAAATAACCGCTTTAGTAATCCAGGATGAGTGCGAGACAAGAAGACTTGCGGTCCTTTCGTCGATTTCTCCACTTTGGTGATGTACGCTTTCACACGATCTCCATGCTGGAATTTCTCTCCTGGCATCGCTTCTGCGTGAGGAAGCAAGGCTTCCGTCCGCCCCAAGTCTACATAATAATAGCGCGTATCGGTGCGTTGTACGATTCCAGTTACGATATCATCTTCCCGATCCACAAACTCTTCATAGACGATACTCCGCTCAGCTTCTCGAATCCGTTGTGTCACCACTTGCTTTGCTGTTTGGGCAGCAATTCGTCCAAAATCGGCTGGGGTAACTTCAATCTCCACAATATCATCTAGTTCATAGGAGTGGTGAATCTCTTTCGCCGCTTCTAATGAAATTTCTAAGCGAGGATCAAGCACCTCCTCCACTACTGCTTTACGCGCATATACCCGCACCTGGCCACTATCGCGATCAATATCAACACGCACATTTTGTGCCGAGTGAAAATTCCGCTTATAGCCTGAGATAAGTGCTGCTTCGATCGCTTCAATCAGAATATCTTTACTAATGCCTTTCTCTTTCTCCAGTTGATTGAGCGCCTCGATGAATTCCACATTCATCGCATGAATACCCTCCCTTCAAATTAAAAAGAAATTGCTAATCGTGCTTTTGCAATTTTGCTACGAGGAACAGTGATGAGTTGACCGTCCATCTCCACCGTCAATTCCTCTGTGCCCACTTCGGTGAGTGTCCCTTCCACTGTTTTATGTCCGTCAATCGGCTCATATGTAGACACATGGACTCTTTTCCCTATTGCCCGCTCATAATCCCGTTCTTTCTTTAACGGACGTTCAGCCCCTGGAGAGGACACTTCCAGATAATAAGCCACTTGAATCGGATCTTTCTCGTCCATCACTTCGCTGACGCGCTCACTGATGCGACTGCAATCATCAATATCGATCCGACCTTCTAAACGATCGACAAAAAGACGAAGAAACCATCTTTTGCCCTCTTTTTTAAATTCAATATCAACCAGTTCCATCTCTTCTTCTTCCAGTATGGGGAGAACAAGTTCCTCCACCACTTCCGTCACCTTTCGGCTCATACTGTAACCCCTTTCACTCACACTTTCTTTATCCGTCGGTCATAACAAATGGAAAGAGTGGGCGGCAGACCCACTCTTTCATCCCGAACATATCTACCATACAGTATAGCCAAGATAAGTATAGCATACACTCGCTACCTCACGCAATTTGACGGAATCTAAGCCCTACACCGTACCTTACCTACAAAAGATATCATCTCTTTACACCGTCTTCACCATTTTATTTAAAATATAACCCAAAATTAACTAATTCACACCATTAGACCAGTTGGTTTCTACTACTCACGCATACTATACACAAGACTGATATGAAAGGAGGTATACGAATGGCCACTTTTTATGCCGCTACACTAGTGAAGAACAAATTAGTAAGTTTATTAATGAAATACCCCACTATTAACGCTATCGGGATTGGAGCCGTCGATATGCTTGCCCCACTCAGCCAGATGGAGGCATGTGTCAATGTGTACACCACTTCCGCCACTGTGCAAACAAACATGCCCAAATCCATCACCGTACTCGCCGAAGGTAGAAGTGAGGCCGTACAAGTTATCACCCGTCCAGCCACGACATTTAGTATGGGAAACCGTGGAAGCCTTGGTCAAACCTTCGGGTTTGCAGCAAATCAAGGGGTACCCAATGCTTCATCGCGCTTTACTGAGCGCATCCGTCCTGCAATTGCTGGATATAGCGTGGGAGAAAGTGAGGATGCAGGTACACTTGGGCTTGTCGTCACTGAGCAAAATCAACCTGGCGAGCTCTTTATTTTTAGCAATAACCACGTGCTTGTCTTTTCCAACCAAGGTCGTGCTTTAACGTATCAACCAGGAGGGTTTGATCAGGCACCTTCGGCTGCAACGTTGATCGGATCCGTCAACTCCTTTCTCTCACTTGACGAGGTTGGATCCAATCTCGTCGATGTTGCGACAGCACAACCGTTTCGCAGTTCCGATCTTGCGCCCCTTTATGCGACAGTGGGCGAAGTACCCGGCTGGGTAACTGCTTTTCAAGTCGGAGATCGCTTAAAGAAGGTAGGTAGAACTACAGGAGCTGTCTCTGGAGTAGTTGAAGCTGTTAATGTAACCGCACGTGTTGACTATACTGAAGATCAACTGGGGATTCTCCTCTTTAACAAACAAACTCTGATTCGTGCCGATCAGTTCGGCCAACAGATCGATCTCCCTGGGGATTCCGGATCTTGCTGGTTACGGGAAGATAATAACCTGGCTGCCGCGGTTAACTTTGCTGGAGAAGCCACTCCTGGAGGCACCCTTTCCCTTTCCTATAATGTCGATTGGGCACTAGAAGCACTCGGACTTGCGGTTGCTCGCATAAATGGGAGTGCAGGACAACGTGTGGAAGTACAGCGCTCGCCTAACTTTTTTGCTTTCACTCCACCACTTACCCCTAGTGAACGTGCACAACTACGTAGTCGGGTCATCCGATTCTCTTAAATCACGCGTGATGGTAAGACATGAAAGACGAGTAAGGGTACCTATTTTGTAGTGCCCTTGCCTCTACATATATCAGCAAACACCAAAGAAGAGATGCGATTAGCACCCCTTCTCATATACTCTATTAAAATAGTGACATCTGGTTACTTTCCGGCATCTCTTTAAAGCAGCCAAACCCACGCAAAATCTCGATCACTGTGCTAGAAACACGCGTTCTCTTCTGAAAGTCTTCTATAGAGAGAAATTCTCCATCCGTCCGTGCCTCAGCAATATTACGAGCCGCATTTGCTCCCACACCTGAAATAGCAGAGAAGGGCGGAATCAAACTATCTCCATCCACTAAGAAATGTGTTGCATGCGAGCGATACAGATCTACCTGTTGAAAACGGAGACCACGTGCCATCATTTCACGCACTGATTCCATTACCGTAAGCAAACTCTTCTCCTTCGGTGGGGCCGTAACCCCTTTCTCTTCAATATCAGAGATACAGCGCTGTACGCCTTCAGCACCCTTCGCTACGACTTCTAAATCAAAGTCGTCGGCACGAACAGAAAAGTAGGTAGCATAGTATTGAATTGGATAGTGCACCTTAAACCAGGCAATTCGCACTGCCATCATAACATAAGCGACCGCATGCGCCTTGGGGAACATGTACTTGATCTTGAGACAAGAATCAATATACCACTCGGGCACATCATGCTCACGCATCTGTTCCTGCTCTTCTTCGGTCAATCCTTTTCCTTTCCGCACCTTCTCCATTAATTTAAAAGCAAGTGCAGGCTCCATTCCTTTGTGCATCAAATAAACCATAATATCATCACGAGTGGAAATCACTTCTGTTAGGACAGCTGTTTTACTGCGAATCAAATCTTGTGCATTATTTAGCCACACATCCGTACCATGCGATAAACCGGAGATGCGTACCAGCTCGCCAAAGGTGGTAGGACGTGTATCTTCTAACATTTGACGCACAAACCGAGTTCCGAATTCAGGGATGCCGAGTGTTCCTGTTACAGACGAAATCGACTCCTGTGTAATCCCTAACGAATCCGTACTACTAAAAAGCTTCATCACCGCAGGGTCATCTACTGGAATCGTCTTAGGATCCACATCAGTTAAATCTTGTAACATCCGAATTACAGTTGGATCATCATGACCCAGAATATCCAGCTTTAAAAGGCGTCCACTAATTGCATGGTAATCAAAGTGAGTCGTAATCGTTTTTGACTTCACATCATCGGCAGGTCGCTGGATCGGGGTAAAATCAAATACATCCATATTTTGCGGCACAACCATCAGTCCACCTGGATGTTGTCCGGTCGTCCGCTTCACTCCCTTACATCCGTGCACCATGCGCTCCAACTCTGCTCCGCGCATCGGCTGACCCAACTCTTCTTCATACTTCTTGGCGTAGCCAAACGCTGTCTTTTCCGCCACCGTCGAAATCGTTCCCGCCCGATATACATACTCCTTACCAAACAGTTCCTCTGTATATTGATGCGCACGCGGCTGATATTCGCCGGAGAAGTTAAGATCTATATCAGGTACTTTGTCCCCTTGAAAGCCCAGAAAAGTTTCAAATGGAATATCATGTCCATCTTTCATAAGTACACTTTCGCACTCAGGGCAGCTTGCATCTGGTAAATCAAAGCCTGAGGCAACAGATCCATCTAATATAAAGCGGTTATGTTGACACTGTGGACATACATAATGTGGTGGTAGTGGGTTTACTTCCGTAATAGAGCTCATGGTTGCAACAAAGGAAGAGCCAACCGATCCCCGGGAGCCAACGAGATACCCATCCTCAAGCGACTTTGTCACTAGCTTGTGAGAAATTAAATAGATGACGGCAAATCCATGCTTAATAATGCTACCTAACTCTTTTTCTAAGCGAGCTTCCACCACTTCTGGAAGAGGAGAGCCGTACAAACCTTCCGCCGTTTGATAACAGATAGAACGCAACTCTTCGTCCGCGCCTTCGATAATAGGCGTAAACAGATCGTCTGGGAATGGCTTCAACTCTTCGATCTGATCAGCCACCTGTTTCGGCTGCTGAATGACAACCTCATATGACTTCTCTTCACCTAAATAAGAGAACTCCTGCAACATTTCATCTGTGGTACGAAAATGAGTAGGAGGCTTTGGATCTTTGCGGCGAAAACCTCCCTGATTGGCAGCTAAAATCTCACGATACACATGATCCCATGGATCCAAATAATGCACATTAGCTGTTGCGACCACAGGCTTCCCTAACTTTTCCCCAATCTCCACTAATAAGCGATTCGCCTCCCGCAAGCGATCTTTGTGATCAACAATCCCTTTCTCAACCAGATATTGATTCACCTCGATCGGCTGAATTTCCAGATAATCATAGAAGCCAGCTATCTCTTCCACTTCATGTGGTGATTTTTGCAGAGCAGCTTCATACAGTTCTCCTTTTTCACAGCCAGAGCCCAACAATAGTCCCTCACGGTATAACGCTAATTGACTACGTGGAATACGAGGCACCTGGTGAAAGTATTCAAGGTGCGCTTTGGAAATGAGGCGATATAAGTTTTTTAATCCCGTCTGATTTTGTACAAGGATTACTGCATGGAAGGGGCGTATCTTTCTTAGATCCCGATCTTTGGTTAAATTATTTAAATGCTGTAACACTGTATGTTCTTTTTCAATAGCATCGCTAATCATCTTCCACATCAGATAACCCGTCGCTTCAGCATCGTAGATCGCACGGTGATGTTGTTCCAGTGAAATATCAAACCGTTTACATAGGGTATTTAGACGGTAGTTGCGTAGCCCTGGATACAGCGCCCGTCCTAGCTCCAATGTATCAATTACCGGATTATCTGCAGGTGGTGCCTCGATTCGGTGTAAACCCTCTTGCAAAAAGCCCATATCAAAACGTGCATTATGCGCTACCAAT
The DNA here is from genome assembly GCF_024753565.1 of Mechercharimyces sp. CAU 1602. Classification (NCBI taxonomy): domain Bacteria; kingdom Bacillati; phylum Bacillota; class Bacilli; order Caryophanales; family Thermoactinomycetaceae; genus Mechercharimyces; species Mechercharimyces sp. CAU 1602. Next base: position 1,299,321 of record NZ_JANTPT010000001.1, read on the forward strand.
ACTGTTCCCTCAATAAAGGCCTGAAACTGGGTTAGGACTTCTGCAATCTCAGGAGCATCTTTCACCATCGCATTCGTAATTCCTGTCAATTCGGTTGTAAAGTTTGAAAGAGGACGGTGTGGATTTGAAAATGACTCAAAGCGATCAATAATTTCGCCATTCCGCATTTTAACAGCTGCCAGCTCGATAATCGAATCATGCATGGTGGATAAGCCTGTTGTTTCTACATCAAACACGACATACGTCTCATTCTGTAAGGGACGATCACTCGGGTTGGTCACAATCGGAACACCATCGTCTACAACATATGCTTCCATCCCATATATAATTTTTACTCCATGTTTTTTACCAGCGGCATATGCTTCTGGAAATGCTTGTACCACTCCATGATCCGTAATTGCCACAGCAGGATGTCCCCAATCTGCCGCCCGCTTCACCATCTCTTTTGCTTCATAAACCCCATCCATCGCACTCATCGAGGTGTGTAGATGTAATTCCACTCGTTTTTCTTCTCCCTGATCTTGTCGGCGCATGGGGGGAATCTCTTGTAAATCATTTGCCATAATAACCAAGTCACGGGCAAAAGTATCGTATTGTACGGAACCTCTTACTTTCACCCACAGTCCATCCTGCACACGTGTCAACACTCGCGCATCTTCCTTATCGCGAGCAAATACCTTGACTAAGATCGAGTCGGTATAGTCGGTGACGTTAAAAGTGAGCAAAGTACGACCACTCCTCAGTTCACGCACTTCAGATTTAAATATTGCTCCCTTCACCACCACTCGCCGTTCCTCATCTTGGATCTCGTGAAGAGGTACTGGCTCCTCTCGAATCTCATAGCCCACACTGATCGGACCGGTCGCTTCCTCGCTGTAGCTCTCTTTTGCCGCGATCTCTTGCTGTTGTGTAATCGCTTGCTCCACCCATTCTCTTTCTTCTTGTACTTGGTGCTCACGCATTCGTGCTTGCTCTTCTGAACCTTCTTTACAAGCAAATAAAATCTTTAACTGTGTACCCGACACAGCAAAAAATAGGGAAGAAACAACTTGATCTAGTTGTTTTTTTTGCGCCATCTGCATCATTAACGGGTTAGAGAAAGTGATGGTAAATGTATTCTCTTCCATATGCCACTTCGATTTAGCTAACCATCCAGCTGCAGATTGGGAGACATGGTGTCCCACCTTGCCAATAATCCATTGCCAATATAATGTCATCACCTGATCAGATGGAACTTCAACATATTCCATCACAAACGAGACGCGTGCAACTCGACCATACTTTTGGCTCATCTTCTCTTTTACCTGATGCAAGATATCCGGGGGAACAGGGCGATTCAAACACAAATAAAGCGTCCACGTCCCCCGTGAGCGACTTACTTGTACTTTATTTAAATAGCCATCAACAAAATATTTCTCCATCCACTCGCTCGGAATATTTGCTTCCGTAAATATTTGCTGCAGCTGCTTCGTCTTTGCTGCTATTTCACTCATGCCGCTACGCTCTCCCCTTTTTCCGCTCATCTCCTATCCTATGAGTGTATCAAAAAGGAAGAGAGTCGACCAGTGGGCAAGATCTACTATTGCTGGATAACAACGTACGGATGCCCCTGCTTCACTTCTCTTCTATTCCCTCATCCTGCTGTGTATATATAGGATATATCATTATTTTCAGGAGGCTACTGATATGGCAACAGAGCAACAACAGCAGGGTCTCACCTTTTCTAATGAAGTGTTAGAATCCATCGCAGAACTGGCTGCCACTCCAATACAAGGCATTCGCTTCCGCCATGGACGTGAACTTCACACTCGCTATCCCGCAAACGGCAATAGCAAAGATGTTCACGTAGATGTAGACGATCACGACCTAACCATCTATTTAAAAGTAGGAGTAGATTTCGGAACGAACGTGCCGCTTCTTTATGAGCGTGTCAGCGATGCAATTACGGAAATGGTGGAACGCATGACTGGATATACCGTCCTCTCTGTCAATATGTCTGTCGAGGAGATTCACTTCTCCGCCGATGACACCATCAATAAAGTTTCAACCGATAACGAACTACATGATGGCTCATATCCTTTTAGCCCAATGACAGAAGGCATGCAAAGTTAATGGTCTTCTAGAGAAACACCCTGCTTCTTACAATGAAGTGGGGTGTTTTTATTTTAATAGCTTATAAACAGTTATTCATCCAATCAAATCCTGCTCCCTATACATATACTATTCTAGTATGCAGGAGGTGATAGTATTGTTGATTGTATTAATCAATAGAAATGCTTTCCTCGTAATAAATGATCCAAATGGCAGACGCTCCATCATTGGCATCAGCTTAGCCTTTGCTGCCACTCTCAACCGGCGTTTCGGTGCCCCGGTAAGAAGAATATCCTTACCGCTAACATCGGTTCAAGTTCTGGAAGAAGTTCAACTAGGCGATCCACTTACAGTAGAAGTAGAGGTGCAACGTATTCTCGAAGCACTCGGCGTTCAATAATAACCTCTTTTCCCATATCATCAAGAGCCTTTCTACATGGAAAGGCTCTTTTAAATGATCACACAATCTCATATTTATCATGAGATATCTCATGATAAATATGAGATTGAACTATTTTTTATGGTTTTAGACCGTCATCCAATCAAGAGAGGCGCTATATGAATATACTATTCTAGTAAGTAGGAGGTGATAGTATTGTCTTCTCAGTTAACTCAAACGTTAATTGTTGTCGTTAATCGGAATGCTTTTCTCGTTCTCGATGATCCACGTGGTAGACGCTCCATCATTGGCATCAGTTTAGCTTATGCTGCCATTCTTAACCGTCGTTTCGGCATCCCGGTAAGAAGAGTATCCTTACCGTCCGTTGATGCGCTCGCAGGTGTCGAAGTCGGGCCAGGTCCTGTACCAACAGTTGTGAGACGCATTCTAGAGGCCGTAATCGACCGTTAATCGCTTTCATATCAGCCACAAAAACCAGCCAATCAATAAAGCGCTATCAATATACTAGTCTCGTAAGCGGGAGGTGATCGCATTGTCTTCTCAATTGACTCGAACGTTGATCGTGCTCGTCAATCAGAATGCTTTTCTCGTTCTCGATGATCCGCGTGGTAGACGCTCCATCATTGGCATCAGTTTAGCTTATGCTGCCATTCTTAACCGTCGTTTCGGCATCCCGGTAAGAAGAGTATCCTTACCGTCAACATCCGTTGAAGCTCTGGCAGGCGCCGAAGTCGGCCCACGGTCTGTACCAAGAGTTCTGGAACGCATTCTAGAGGCCGTAATCGACCGTTAATCGCTTTCATATCAGCCACAAAAACCAGCCAATCAATAAAGCGCTATCAATATACTAGTCTCGTAAGCGGGAGGTGATCGTATTGTCTTCTCAATTGACTCGAACGTTAATCGTGCTTGTCAATCGGAATGCTTTTCTCGTTCTCGATGATCCGCGTGGCAGACGCTCCATCATTGGTATTAGCTTGGCTTATGCTGCCATTCTCAACCGTCGTTTCGGCATCCCGGTAAGAAGAGTATCCTTACCGTCAACATCGGTTCAAACTTTCTCAGATGGCGAAGCCCTCGCAGGCTTCGATCTCGGAGAGGGCGCAGCTCTACCAGCAAATGTGGTACGCAGGCTGTCAGAAGAATTAGACGTCTAACCATTTGCATCTCCTTCTCATACTAGCAAAAGAGCCTTTCCTTGTGGAGAGGCTCTTTTTACATAGAACCATCCAATCAAAAGAAGCGCTTTATGAATATACTCTTTTACAAAGAAGGAGGTGATAGTATTGTCTTCTCAATTAACTCAAACGTTAATCGTCCTCGTCAATCGGAATGCTTTTCTCGTTCTCGATGATCCACGTGGCAGACGTTCCATCATCGGCATCAGCTTAGCTTATGCTGCCATTCTCAACCGTCGTTTCGGCATCCCGGTAAGAAGAGTATCCTTACCGTCAACATCCGTTGATGCTCTCACTGATAATGACGCACTCTCAGATTTCCAAGCCGGTGAGCAACCTGTACTAGCAGATTCAGAACGCCTTTTTGCAGGGCTCAGCTTTTAATCACTACATTTCCTTTTCATACCAACAAGCGATCCTTTCCATGTGGGGAGGATCTAATCATGCACAAATTTTGAGCCACGATCAGAAAGTTAAGAAGCTTTGATACCCCTCTAGAAATACACCCTACTTCATCATTAGGAGCAGAATGTTTTAGTTTCAGTATAGTTATAAACTCTCAACCATCCAATCAAGGAAGACTCTTTATGAATATACTATTTTACAAAGAAGGGGGTGATAGCATTGTCTTCTCAGTTAACTCAAACGTTGATTGTCGTCGTTAATCGGAATGCTTTTCTCGTTCTCGATGATCCACGTGGCAGACGTTCCATCATTGGCATCAGCTTGGCTTATGCTGCCATTCTCAACCGTCGTTTCGGTATCCCGGTCAGAAGAGTATCCTTACCATCGACATCCGCTGATGTTTTCGCAGATTTCGAGCTCGGCGCGGGAGCTGCTCCAGTGGAAGCTGCTCCAGCAGTACCAGCTACACCAGCTGATTTGGAGGGTAGGGGAGGAGAAGTATTCCTCCCTTAATCATTTAATTTACACTTCTTAACAGAAATTCCATCTGGAGAGGCTCTTGTTTCACACTACCACCCAATCAAGAAAGACTCTTTATGAATATACTATTTTACAAAGAAGGAGGTGATAGTATTGTCTTCTCATTTAACTCAAACGTTGATTGTTGTCGTTAATCGGAATGCTTTTCTCGTTCTCGATGATCCACGTGGCAGACGCTCCATTATTGGCATCAGCTTAGCTTATGCTGCCATTCTCAACCGTCGTTTCGGTATCCCAGTCAGAAGAATATCCTTACCATCGACATCCGTTGATGCTTTCGGAGATCTCGGGCTCGGCTTGGAAGCTGCACCTGCGGGAGTTGCACCTGCAGTACCAGCAGAGCTGCAACGCATGCTGGGAGCGATACTCGACGCTTAACTCATTTACATCTTTTTCTTATGCCCGCAAGGGAGCCTTTCCGGCTGGAGAGGCTCCCTTGTTACCAACCACCCATTAAAATAAGGCTTTTACAAAGAAGGAGGTGATAGCATTGTCTTCTCATTTAACTCAAACGTTGATTGTCGTCATCAATCAGAATGCTTTTCTCGTTCTCGATGATCCACGTGGCAGACGCTCCATTATTGGCATCAGCTTGGCTTATGCTGCTATTCTCAACCGTCGTTTCGGTATCCCGGTCAGAAGAGTATCCTTACCATCGACATCCGTTGACGCTTTCGCAGATACCGGACTAGGCGAGATCGGCGAAGCTTTGCCAGAATTTGTGGGTGCGGATCAGGTCCTGGGATAATTAGACCTCAGATCACTACATCGCCTAGAGCCATTCAATCTGGAGAGGCTCTTCATAAATATCTATTCTAGTCAACAGGAGGTGATAGCATTGTCTTCTCCATTGACTCAAACGTTGATTGTTGTCGTCAATCAGAATGCCTTTCTCGTTCTTGATGATCCCCGTGGCAGGCGTTCCGTTATTGGCATCAGTTTAGCTTATGCCTTAATCCTCAACCGCCGTTTCGGTATCCCGATCAGAAGAGTATCCTTACCATCAACATCCGTTGATTCCCCCGCAGCAGATATCGAACTTATTGGACTCGATGAGCAAGCTGTACCAGAAGCTCTGGAACGCGGGCTGGGAGCCGTACTCGACTTTTAATCGCAATTGCATCCCCTTCTCATTCCAGCAAATGAGGCTTTCCACCTAATAGAATCTCTTGTTATACAAAACCATCCGATCAAGTATATTTCCATGAATGTACTAGTCTAGTAAGCAGGAGGTGATAGCATTGTTAATTGTATTAGTCAACAGAAATGCCTTTCTCGTTCTCGATGATCCCCGTGGCAGACGTTCCATTATTGGCATGAGCTTGGCTTATGCTGCCATTCTCAACCGTCGTTTCGGTATCCCGATCAGAAGAGTATCCTTACCCTCAACATCCGTTGACGCCCCCGCGGATATCGGACTAGGCGGAGTCGGTGAGCAAGTTGCCCCCACAGATATCGGACTTGTCGGGTTAGATGAGCCAGCTTCATCGGCAGATGTGGAAAGCATCGCTGTAGGGATCAGATTTTAATCAACATCTCCTTATCTTACAAGCAAGAGAAAACTATAAACTAAAATCGGTATCCTTTCAGATTATTATAGTTATAAAATTCAACCATTCAATCAATAAATCTTTTTTAACAATATACTATCCTAACAAGAAGGAGGTAATAGCATTGTCTTCTCCATTGACTCAAACCTTGATTGTTGTCGTCAATCAGAATGCCTTTCTCGTTCTCGATGATCCCCGTGGCAGGCGTTCCATTATTGGCATCAGCTTAGCTTATGCTGCCATTCTCAACCGTCGTTTCGGTATCCCGGTAAGAAGAGTATCCTTACCGTCAACATCCGTTGAAGCGCTCGCAGATTTCGATTTCGACAGGCCAGCTGCAGCACAGGCGGAGGAACTGCTGGATGCTGTCGACCTTTAATCATTTACATTTTCCTATACCAACAAAAGAGCCTTTCCAGGTGGAAAGGCTCTTACTACGTACATCGTCGTTACCTATTCTTTATTCTTTTTGTTAATGCTGCTACTTGCTTAAGCAGTTGTGGCAATTGTTCCATCACATCTGTTTTGGAAATTTCTCCACTTTCACCGGAACGACGTACTTTATACTCAACCAATCCGTCCCCTACTTTAGCACCTACAGTAATACGTACCGGTATCCCAAGCAAGTCTGCATCTTTAAATTTGACTCCAGCTCGTTCCTTACGATCATCAAAGAGAACTTCAACGCCTGCTGCTTGCATGCTGGCATATAGCTCTTCTGCCACGTCTCTCTGCTCATCATTTTTCACGTTGACGACGATCAGATGAACGGCATATGGGGCGATAGCTAATGGCCACACAATCCCATCGTCATCATGGTGCTGTTCCACAATGGATGCTACGGTGCGAGAGATTCCTACACCATAACACCCCATCGTCATCGGGATTTCTTTCCCGTTGGGGTCGTGAATTACCGCATTCATCGGCTTACTATATTTCGTCCCCAGCTTAAAAACTTGACCCACTTCAATTCCACGCGTAAAGGAGACCGCGTCGCCACACTGCGGACAAACATCCCCTTCCTCGATCAGACGCACATCAGCAACATGATAGGAAAGTACATCCCTTTGAAAATCAACATGTTTCAGATGAGTATCACCTTCATTGGCACCCACGACCGCATCCTTCATCTGCGCCGCCGTATGATCCACTAAAATACGAATCTCTTTTTGCAAACCAATTGGACCTGCGAAGCCGACGGGTGCTCCCGTAACCTGTTGTACCATCTCTTCGGTAGCCAGTTCACACACTTCTGCCTCTAAGAAATTTTTTACCTTAATATCATTCACTTCATGATCACCGCGAACCAACACCATCACGGGTTCACCATCTACAATAAACAGTAAACTTTTTATGAGATGCGCAGGCTCAATGCCCAGCATGTTTGTCACTTGTTCTATACTCTTTGCTCCCGGCGTCGCCACTTTTTCCAATGGAGCTACCGTTAACCCACTATCGCTTGCTTTAGGCACCTGAACTTCTGCCATTTCGATATTAGCGGCGTAATCACAAGCACGACAAAATACCAAAGTATCTTCTCCTGCCGAAGACAAGGCCATAAATTCATGTGTACCCGTACCCCCGATGGCACCTGCATCCGCTTCCACCGGACGAAATTCAAGTCCGCAACGTGTAAAAATGCGGGAATAGGCATCATACATCATTTGATATGTTTTTTCCAAGCTTTCTTCATCCGCATGAAAGGAGTACGCATCTTTCATCAGGAATTCACGCCCGCGCAACACTCCAGAGCGAGGCCGGCGCTCATCACGAAACTTCGTCTGAATCTGGTATAAGGTAAGTGGCAACTTCTTGTATGAACTAACCGTATTACGTAGCAAATCGGTAATCACTTCTTCGTGGGTAGGACCGAGCAAAAAATCGCGTTCATGCCGATCAACGAGCTTCACTAATTCCGCTCCGTATGTTTCCCACCGTCCTGATTCCTTCCACAGCTCAGATGGATTCATCGCCGGCAGCAATAATTCTTGTGCCCCTACCTGCTCCATCTCTTCCCGCACGATCTGCTCCACCTTGCGTAGAACACGGTGACCCAGTGGCAACAACGTATAAATCCCTGCCGCTAGCTGTTTGATCATGCCCGCTTTTAGCATCAAGCGATGGCTCATCACTTCCGCTTCTGCGCCAACATCACGCAAAGTTGGAATCAAAGCTGTTTGTTGCCTCATTCTTTTTCCTCCTCTATAGTGCCCACATCAACCGTTAACACTAAACAAACGCATAATATCGTTATAAGTTACCGCAATCATAAAGATCATCAATAATGCAAACCCAACGAAGTGAACCATACTCTCCTTATTAGGATCAATCGGTTTGCGACGAATCCCTTCCAATCCTAAGAAAATTAAGCGACTACCGTCAAGGGCAGGAATGGGGAATAAGTTTAACATCCCAAGGTTAACACTTAGCATAGCAGCAAAATTAATGAGTGACACCCACCCGGCTTCTGCCGCTTGCCCCGAAATGGAGGCGATTCCAACTGGACCGGCTAAATTGTCAAAACTGATTTGTCCTGTGATCAACATACCAAAGCTCTTAATAACAGTCAGCGTCATTCGATACGTATCTTTAAATCCCTCGCTCACAGCCGTTAATAACCCAGCCTCTTTCATCCCTTGCTCTAGTTCCACACCAATAATAAAGAAATCATCCTGTTTAATGGGATCGACTGTTAGGGTCTTCAACTCCCCGTCACGTTCAACCGTTAGCTCAACCGGGGATCCACCTTGCTCAATCAAATGGAATCTAAAATCTGCAAACGCACGATATGGATTTCCGTCTGCTTCCCGAATAATATCGCCTGCTTGCAATTCCGCTGCTGCTGCTGGAGTATCGGGTTGTACTTTCTTAATCGTAATTTCCGATTCGACCCCCACAGTCAAAGATACAATCGCGTAAAATATAACGGCGAGGATGATGTTAAAGAGCGGTCCTGCAAAAATGGTCATCGCACGCTGTCCCAATGTCTTGGAACCAAACTGACGATCCCACGGTGCAATTTGAACCACTTGGTTTTCCGCAAATTGGATCTCTGCTTGTGGATGAACCGCATAACGAGTCTCTTTTCCTTCTTCATCTTCTAACACCACATAAAGGTGATGCTCTATTTCGTATTCGGTCAGCCTTCCCCGCACCACTGCCGTAGGATCCACCACTTGTTTTAAGAGACTGATGCGGGTTACTTTCCCTTCTTGATCCAAAGTTAAGGTGACTGGCGATCCATTCTTTAGTTCCATCACTTCAGGATCTTCGCCTGCCATGCGTACATAACCCCCGATCGGTAAGATCCGCAGGGAATAGAGAGTTTCTCCTTTCTTCCACGCAACCAACTTCGGGCCCATCCCAATAGCAAATTCTCGAACTAAAATACCCGCTCGTTTGGCAAAGAGAAAGTGACCCAGCTCATGAATAAAGACAAGCACACCGATCACTAACACAAAGGATAATACGGTCTGCATACTACCACCACCTATTGAAATATGCCGATCTCACGCGCAGACAGTCGCGCCCAATGATCTGCTTCGTACAGTTCTTGCAAGGTTGGATCTGCAATCTTCTGGTGTTTCACTAACACTTCGCCCACAATCTCCTCAATTCCTAGATAAGGAATCTCCTCTTGTAAGAAACGTTCTACCGCTACTTCGTTAGCAGCATTTAAAACTGCCGGAACACTACCTCCAGCTTTGCCTGCGTCAAAAGCATATTTTAGTAATGGATAACGGGTCAAATCCGGCTCATAAAAGTGAAGTGATCCCAGCTTAGCCAGATCTAGTTGCTCTCCTGCTAGCGGTAGACGCTGTGGGTAAGTGAGCGCATATTGAATCGGCACTTTCATATCTGGTGTTCCCAGCTGTGCCATCATCGCCCCATCTTGAAACTCCACCAATGAATGAACAATACTTTGTGGATGAATCAATACCTCAATTTGCTCATAGTCCATCTTAAACAACCAATGAGCCTCTATCACTTCTAACCCTTTATTTAACATCGTGGCCGAATCAATCGTCACTTTGGCACCCATCGACCAATTGGGGTGCTTTAACGCTTCTGCCGGGGTAGCTCGAGCGATATCTTCACGACTCCAATCACGAAACGAACCCCCGGAAGCGGTAAGAATCATTTTCTTCACATCACTGCGTCGCTCTCCATTCAAGCATTGGAAAATGGCAGAATGCTCACTATCGATCGGCAAAATCTCTACACCGTGTTCCCGAGCTACCTTTGTGACAATCGCACCACCCATCACTAGCGTTTCCTTATTGGCTAGTCCGATCGTCTTGCCTGCTTCAATCGCCGCCAACGTGGGGGTTAATCCCTGACTTCCGACGATGGCAGAGACAACATAGTTCGAAGCGGAGCATGTAGCCACAGCCAGAAGTCCTTCTTCACCAAACATTACTTGAACAGAGGAGTCTACTTCCCTTCGCACTTGCTCTGCTGCTTCTTTACTCGCCATCGAGATCAGCTTTGGACGCGTTCGTCTAACCTGCTCTACCATAGCAGGAACATTACTGCCCGCAGCTAGCGCTACTATCTCAAAGCTTTCTGGATGTGCGCTTACCACTTCGATCGTATTTTGCCCAATCGAACCGGTTGATCCCAAAATACTAATCCGTTTTATCGTCATCGCCTACTTTCTATTTCCAGGCTTAGCCATTTTTCTAGAATGAAACCTCACTCCTTCATCTATTAAATCACTTGTAAAAGATGAAGAACAGGAAATACGAAGATCAAACTATCCATTCGATCTAATACACCACCATGACCAGGTAACAGCGTTCCCGAGTCCTTTACAGAAAATGTACGCTTCATCGCTGATTCTGCCAAGTCTCCTAACTGACCAAACACAGCAATCATCATAATCACACCCATCATCTGAGTGACGGTTCCCAATATAGGATAAAGTGCAATAAAGATCCCGCCTACCACAATCGCCGCAATTAAACCACCTAAGTGACCACCCATAGTCTTATTAGGACTGATTGTTGGCCATAGCTTTCGCTTGCCTAAACGGCGCCCGATCATATAAGCACCGATATCGTTAGCCCATGTTACAAAAATAACCAACAAAGACCAGTACAGTCCTTCCTCGATCAATCGTCCTTCAATCATATAGGAGAAACCAAATCCTATGTACACAGCCCCAATGAACGAAAGTGACACGTGATGAATATCCACCTCGTTCTTACTGAAGATCATAATCAAAAAATAACCTATAACACCTAACAACACAATCGTGCCTTGGCTGGGAAACAAAATTCGCTCTAAAGAGAAGTAACCCCCTGCCCCCACCATGGTATATAGTTGAAAAAGAGCCACCAGAAAAAAGCCAAAAAGGGCTTGTGGCTTGTACCACGAGATACGGAGCATGTGATTAAATTCTTTGTACCCTATAAGTGCTATAACTGCGATGAGGCCGGCGTACCATACTCCTCCAACTAAGAGGAAACCCATAAATCCCGCCGCTACAATAAATCCTGTAATGGTTCGTTGTTTCATAGTAACCACACCTATCTATTTCAACGCCCCATATCGACGAGATCGGCGTTGATAATCTTGAATGGCCTGCAGGAAACTCTTCTCTTTAAAATCGGGCCAAGCTGTTTCCGTAAACCAAAGTTCACTATATGCAAGCTGCCATAACATAAAGTTACTGATACGAATCTCTCCACTTGTCCGGATCATCAAATCTGGATCAGGTAAATCCCGAGTGTACAAATAACGAGCGAATGTCTCCTCATTTACCTCATCTATGTCTAAATGCCCCCCTGCCTGATCGCGGAGCATCCCTTCTACCGCATATAAAATCTCCGAACGCGATCCATAATTCATTGCGAAATTAAGTTGTAAACCAGTATTTTCTTTTGTCTCTTCACGAAACTGGTTAATCGCACTCATTGTAAAGCCCGGCAACTGGGATTCGCTTCCCACCATTTCCACACGGATATTACGGCTCTTTAATTCCTTAATCTCACTGTTAAAAAACTCTTGCGGTAATTTCATCAGAAAATTGACTTCATCCCGCGGTCGCTTCCAATTCTCAGTGGAAAAAGAGTATAAAGTAAGAACCTCAATTCCTAAATCGTCTGCCACACGTACGATTTCACGAACTGTTTTCATACCTGCTTGATGACCAGCTATCCGCGGTAGGCCACGCTTAGCTGCCCAACGACCATTCCCATCCATAATGATCGCCACATGTTTGGGAATCTGTCCAAATTTCAATTGTTTGATTGTTTCTGAGCGATCTGTATCGCTCGTCACCCCGATTTCCTGATGTCCACGGAATAATCGCTTAAGAGCTTCTAACATGTCCATTCCTCCGACCAGTACGATAGCCTCTTAAAAATATTATAATACATAATAGTACAAAGCCAAAATCGGTTTTTTTAAAGGAAAACCCCCTAGTCAGGGGGTGTAGGGAAGAGGATAATACATTATACCTCCATGATTTCCTTTTCTTTCCCTTTAATCACATCTTCAGATACTTCTATATAGCGATCTGTCAGTTTTTGTACCTCTTCTTGTCCACGGCGAGCATCATCTTCTGAGATATCACCTGATTTTTCTAATTTCTTCACTTCATCATTGGCATCCCGACGAATGTTACGAATCGCTACCTTAGACTCTTCGCCCATCTTTTTCGCTAGTTTAACCAATTCAGCGCGACGTTCTTCCGTCAAGGCCGGAATCGCGATTCGGATCAAATTCCCATCATTCGTAGGTGTTAGACCTAGATCAGACTTTAAAATAGCACGTTCAATTTCACCCAGCGAAGATTTATCCCAGGGTTGAATCAATAGCATGCGCGGTTCTGGAACGGATACATTGGCCATCTGGTTAATCGGCATTTCACTACCATAGTATTCAACCACAATCTTATCTAAAAGTGATGGGTTAGCTCTTCCGGCGCGCAGTGTACCCAGATCCTTTTTTAAAACCTGAATCGCTTTTTTCATTTTATCTTCAGCACGATTTTTCACTTCGTTTAACATTACTCATTCCCCCTTACAATAGTTCCGATTGTATCGCCTAAGATTACACGGCGTATATTACCCTCTGTTTTGATATTAAAGACGATTAATGGAATATCGTTGTCCATGCACAGTGAAGATGCGGTTGAATCCATCACACCCAGCCCTTTATTAAGGAGGTCTAAATAAGTAAGGGATTCATATTTCTCTGCGTTCTCATCTTCTTTTGGATCAGCAGTGTATACACCGTCAACTTGATTTTTTGCCATCAAGATGACATCTGCCTCTATTTCTGCCGCACGCAGTGCAGCTGCTGTATCTGTAGAGAAATAAGGATTGCCCAATCCGGAGGAAAATATAACCACTCGACCTTTTTCCAAATGGCGCATCGCACGGCGACGGATATACGGCTCTGCAACTTGTCGCATTTCAATCGATGTTTGTACACGTGTCGGCACACCTACATGCTCTAAACCATCTTGCAATGCGAGTGAGTTCATTACTGTGGCTAACATACCCATATAGTCTGCGGTCGCACGATCCATTCCACGCTCACTTCCAGACAGACCACGCCAGATATTCCCTCCACCAACAACGACTGCGACCTCTACACCTAGCTCGACAACTTCTTGGATTTGACGAGAGATAGAGGCAATCATCTCCGAATCGATGCCAAACCCCTTTTCCCCCGCCAATGCTTCTCCACTTAGCTTTAATATCACTCGTTTAAACTTCGCGTGCGCCATCATCAGACCTCCAATCGTCAATACCTACCTACTTATGCACGGAAAAAAAGGGAACACAGGGTGTTCCCTTTTGAGTGGTCCCTATTTCTTCACCTGAGACATCACTTCATCTGCAAAGTTTTCTTCTTTTTTCTCAATGCCTTCGCCTAATTCAAAACGCACAAAACGGCGAACATTGATGTTTTCGCCCAGCTTTGCTACTTGCTCACGTACCAGTTCATCAATCGTTTTGTCGCCATCTTTGATATAAGGTTGTTCAAGTAAACACACTTCTTTAAAGCGCTTACTCAAGCGACCTTCTACCATCTTATCCACGATATTGGCTGGCTTTCCTTCATCGAGTGCTTGTTTGCGCAAAATTTCCCGCTCGCTTTGTACAAATTCCTCTGGAACTTCTTCACGGCGAACAAATTGCGGATTCATAGCAGCTACTTGCATCGCAAGTTCACGTACGAACGCTTTAAAACCATCGGTCTTTGCGACAAAGTCAGTTTCACAGTTGATTTCGATCAATACACCGATGCGTCCACCACCGTGTATGTAAGATTCAACAACGCCTTCTGCAGCTATACGATCAGCTTTCTTGTCCGCAGATGCTAACCCTTTCTCACGGAGCATCTCAATTGCTTTATCCATGTTTCCTTCTGCTTTTTCAAGTATCTTTTTACAATCCATCATTCCAGCACCCGTTTTTTCTCGCAACTCTTTTACAAGTGCAGCTGAGATCGCCATTTCTAAACTCCTCCTTCATATCCATCCGACCCTGTATACATAGAAGGCACCGGGGCGACTACACATGCGCCCCCGTATGCCCGACTCTTCATAATTTAAGCAGTTTGCTCTCCAGATCCTTCGCTTTGCTCCACACCTTGTTCACCTTGACGACCTTCGATGATCGCATCAGCAATTTTAGAAGTGAACAAGCGCACAGCACGAATAGCGTCATCGTTCCCTGGAATTTTGTAATCGATCTCATCTGGATCACAGTTGGTGTCCACGATAGAAATGATCGGGATGTTCAGCTTACGCGCTTCGGCTACAGCGATCCGCTCTTTACGAGGATCAATGATAAAAAGAGCATCTGGTAATTTTTTCATATGTTTAACGCCGCCCAAGAACTTCTCTAAACGAGCACGCTCTTTGTTAAGCAAAACAACTTCTTTCTTTGGTAGCACATCAAATGTACCGTCTTCTTCCATTTTGTCCAACTGATGCAGACGGTCAATCCGCTTGCGGATGGTTTCAAAGTTGGTTAATGTTCCACCCAACCAACGTTGGTTTACAAAAAACATATCAGAACGCTCAGCTTCTTCTTTAACTGCATCCTGTGCTTGCTTCTTTGTTCCAACAAACAATACAGTGCCACCATCTTCAGACAGTTGACGTACATAGTTATAAACTTCTTCAATCATTTTTACGGTTTTTTGCAGATCGATGATGTAAATTCCGTTCCGCTCCGTAAAAATATACTTTTTCATCTTTGGGTTCCAACGACGTGTTTGGTGTCCGAAATGAACACCTGCTTCTAGCAATTGCTTCATTGATACAACAGCCATGTGATTATTCCTCCTCTTGGTTTAGCCACCGCCAGCTTCATGTGCAGGCGAAGATCGCTGATTGCGACACCCCTCCGCTTAGCTTCCACCGACGTGTGTATTCACACTGCTACTTAATATAGCATATTTGTCACTTATCTTGCAAGAGTACGCGCTAGCCATCTACGACTGGCGCACCTTCTCCAGCTCATCCATCAACTTCGGATTTAACACCTTGATATAGGTTCCCTTCATGCCAAGTGAACGAGAATCAATCACTCCAGCACTTTCCAACTTCCGCAGAGCATTAACAATAACTGAACGTGTAATGCCTACTCGATCCGCTACTTTACTCGCGACCAACAATCCTTCCAATCCGTCCAATTCATCAAAGATGTGTTCTACCGCCTCTAGTTCACTATATGAAAGTGAGCTAACTGCAAGATGAACGATCGCGCGATTACGTGCTTCTTCTTCCGTCCGTTCTGAAATCGTCTGTAAAATCTCCATTCCAGCAACAGTGGCGCCGTATTCAGCGAGCACAAGGTCGTCATTTACAAACGAACCCTCAAAGCGAGTTAAAAGTAAACTTCCCAATCTCCGACCCCCACCGATGATCGGTACCACTGTTGTCACGCGGTGCTGCAATAAGTCATCTTTTTGATTAGCAAAGCTTAATGAACTGGACGGATCCATATTAGCCGAGGTTTCTTGTATCTGTAGCAACCGCTCGTTATATGATTCGGGAATGCGTTCCTCTCTTAAAAATTGCTCAGAGAGGGGATCTTCTTGAACTAATTGATATCCCAATATTTTCCCTTTGCGGCTGATGACAAAGACGTTAGACTCGATCACTTCACTCAAACGTTCCGCCATATCTGTAAAGTATACAGGTTTGGCTCCCGACTTTTGTAGCAATTGGTTGATGCGACGTGCTTTGCTTAATAAGTTCACAGGCCATCGATCTCCTTATGTTATAAAATATACTGGCTCAAATCTCGATCTTCCACTACATCAGATAAACGCTCCCTCACATAAGCACGCGTTATCATCACTTCCTCAAGGTGAATCTCTGGTGCTTCAAAAGAGAGCTGCTCCAACAGTCGCTCCATAATAGTGTGTAAGCGACGTGCGCCAATATTTTCAGTAGAATGATTTACTTCTTTCGCTAAATAAGCGAGTTCATTAATCGCTTCCTCATCAAACTGAACCCCGATCCCTTCTGTTGCCAATAAAGCGGTATACTGCTTAATCAGGGCACCTTTCGGTTCAGTCAGAATTCGAATAAAATCTTTTTCCGTCAAACTATTGAGATGGACACGAATAGGAAATCTACCTTGTAGTTCTGGAATCAAGTCGGATGGTTTCGCGGTGTGGAACGCTCCGGCGGCAATAAAGAGGATGTGATCTGTTTTGATTGGCCCGTACTTTGTCATCACTGTGGAACCTTCTACAATGGGAAGGATATCGCGCTGTACTCCTTCACGAGACACATCTGCTCCGCCTACATGGTCTTTGCCTGCAATTTTATCTACCTCATCAATAAAGATCATCCCAGAATCCTCTACCAACCGCATCGCCTCTTGCGTAACCTGATCCATATCGATTAATTTTTGTCCCTCATCCTGTATCAATACTTCACGCGCTTCTTTTACAGTCAAACGACGATTTTTCTTCCGCTTCGGCATTAACTGACCAAACATTTCTTGCATATTCATGCCCATCTGCTCCATGCCTGAGCCAGAAAGCATATCTAACATGGGGACAGATTGGTCCTCTACTTCCACTTCCACGACATCATCTTCTAATTCTCCTGCTAACAACTGCTGACGGATCACACGCCGCCGTTCACGTAACCGCACCTTCTCCCCGTCATCTTCGTTACTATTGCCCTCCGCTTGCCCAGATTGACCAAAAAGCATCTCTAAAGGATTCTTATAGTTGCTCTCTTTCTGCTTAGTCGGAACAAGAATAGAGACGAGCCGTTCATTAGCCAGTTCCTCCGCTTTGCCTTTCACCGCTTCCATCTTGCTTAATTTGACGATCCGAATCGCTGTTTCAATCAAATCACGCACCATTGACTCCACATCCCGACCCACATAACCCACTTCCGTAAATTTGGTTGCCTCTACTTTTACAAAAGGAGCACCCACTATCTTAGCTAAGCGGCGAGCGATCTCTGTTTTTCCCACACCGGTAGGTCCGATCATTAAGATATTCTTCGGCACAACTTCTTCGCGCAACTCTGCCGGCAACAATGTGCGCCGGTAGCGATTGCGTAAGGCGATCGCTACCGCACGCTTCGCTTGGTCCTGACCGATAATATGCTTATCCAGCTCCGCCACAATTTTTTTCGGTGTCCACTCGTCCTTCGCTTTCCTCATTGTGTCCACACTATACCTCCTCAACGATGATATTTTGGTTTGTGAAAACACAAATTTCACTCGCAATTTCCAGGGCGGCACGTGCAATTTCCTTCGCTTCCATCTGTGCAGCATGCCGCTTTAAAGAGCGACCTGCGGCTAATGCAAACGATCCCCCTGAGCCAATCGCCAAAATTCCATCATCAGGTTCAATTACTTCACCCGTTCCTGAAATTAAGAGGAGGTGCTCTTGATTCATCACAATCAACATGGCTTCCAACTTCCGCAGCACTTTATCTGAACGCCATTCTTTTGCTAACTCAACGGCAGCCCGTGGCAAATTGCCGTGATACTCCTCCAACTTTGCTTCAAATTTCTCGAATAATGTCATTGCATCAGCAACTGAGCCCGCAAAACCAGCGATAACTTGACCACGGTACAGGCGTCTCACTTTCTGAGCCCGATTTTTCATCACGATTTGATTCCCCATCGTAACTTGTCCATCTCCGGCAATCGCCCCTTTGCCCTCATGAAAAATAGCAAAAATGGTGGTTGCATGAAAGGAACCCATTTGACATTCCTCCCTCATTTCACTGTACGTATCCTATGGACAAAACGTTTCACGCAATTTTTTATTCTTCGACGCGTTCTTCATAATCGCATGCTATACAGCGAATCGTTGTCTGTTTTTTCGTCCGTTTCTCCACCAATAACTTACCGCATTTGGGACACGGTCTCGGTACAGGCTTATCCCAGGAAAGAAATTCACACTCCGGATACTGATCACATCCGTAGAAAGTCCGGTTCTTTTTGCTTTTTCTCTCTACGATTTCTCCCTTGTGGCAATCAGGACATGTCACTCCTGTCGACTTGACAATCGCTTTTGTATTGCGGCAATCAGGGAAAGATGGGCATGCGAGAAATTTTCCATATCGCCCAAATTTATAAACCATCATGGAACCGCATTTTTCACACTCAACATCGGAAACTTCATCTTCGATCACTACATGGCGCATCTCTTCTTCTGCATGCGTCAAGCGTTTCTCAAATTGATCGTAGAACTGGTCCAAAAGTTGCACCCAGTCCCCCATCCCTTCACTGATATGATCCAAATGCTCTTCCCATGTAGCCGTAAACTCTGCATTTAATATCTCAGGAAAGAATTCTTCCATCAGCTCAATCACGACTTCACCCAATTCCGAGGGGACAAACCGGCGATCTTCCATCTTGATATAACCCCGTCTTTGGATCGTTTCTAGCGTAGGCGCATAGGTACTAGGGCGTCCAATCCCCAACTCTTCCAACGTTTTTACTAAGCGTGCTTCAGAATATCTTGGTGGTGGTTGCGTAAAGTGCTGTGTCGGTTCAATCTCTTTCTTCTTCAGCACCTGGCTTTTCTCTAACGCTGGCAAAAAAGTGTCTTTTTCCTTCTTGCCGCTCTTTTCTCCTTCTACATATACCTTCATAAAACCAGGGAACTTCACTTTAGATCCGTTAGCGCGAAAAATGGCAGTCCCCACCTTAATATCAGCAGAAATCGCATCCATCACTGCAGGACTCATCTGACTTGCCACGAACCGTTCCCAGATTAATTTATAAAGGCGCAGCTGATCCCGCTTTAAATAGGGCTTCATTGACTGTGGATCTCGTGCGACAGAAGTTACCCGAATCGCTTCGTGTGCATCTTGCGCCCCTGCCTTTTTCTGATGTACACGTGGCTGCGCAGGAATAAACGCTTCCCCATAGGTATCAAAAATGTATTGACGCACTTCATCCCGTGCTGTATCAGAGATGCGAGTAGAATCTGTACGCATATACGTAATAAGCCCAACCGTTCCCTCTTTCCCTAACGGAATACCTTCATACAACTGCTGTGCTAACGCCATCGTTTTCCCCGCGCGAAAATTAAGGCGTCGGGCAGCCTCTTGCTGCAAAGAACTAGTAATAAATGGAGGAGCAGGGTTGCGCCTGCGCTCGCTCTTTTTTACCTCCTGAACGATAAAGCGCTTACCTTTAATCGCATCCAGCAGTTGATCTACTTCCTCTTTTGACTTCAATTCTTTTTTCTTCTCGTACCCGTAAAACTTCGCGTCAAACTCTTCGTCTCCACTTTTCAGCGTGGCATTCACATGCCAATATTCATCAGGTTCAAAGTTACGGATCTCATGTTCACGGTCAATAATTAATTTGACTGCGACTGATTGCACTCGACCTGCACTTAATCCCTTTTTCACTTTTTTCCATAGAATAGGACTAATGCCATATCCCACAAGCCGGTCTAACAAGCGTCGCGCTTGCTGTGCGTTCACCAGATCCATATTAATAGAGCGCGGTTGTTTAAACGCATCCCGCACTGCCTGTTTGGTAATTTCATTAAAAACTACCCGACACTCTGCCTCAGGATCCAACTCTAAACTATATGCCAGATGCCAAGCGATTGCTTCCCCCTCACGATCGGGGTCAGCAGCAAGATACACATGTTTTACTTTCTTGCGTGCTTTGCGGAGTTCTTTCAACACATCACCTTTTCCGCGAATGGTGATATATTTTGGATTAAATTCGTTTTCGATATCAATACCCAACTGACTCTTGGGTAAATCCCGCACATGACCCATCGATGCTTTCACTATATATTTTTTCCCTAAATATTTACCGATGGTTTTCGCTTTTGCGGGTGATTCGACAATGACCAGCGCATCCGCCATGCATTGTCCTCCCCTCAATATGAAATCCGTTCTCCATTATTTCCAATTTAGACGATCATGTCAATTATTTTTCTACAATGCATCTCTCTTAAGTTCTTTTTCAATCATTACCGCGTAACCTCTTCTTCATACTCAGCCTATGTATAAGAGAGTAAATCTTTTCTTTCATTTATACTGACCTATCCTGCTAAGATATGCCCTATACCCTCATCACATTAGCACCTGGAAGCTGTTTAATCTTTCCTTTCATCTCTAGTGAAAGTAACAAAGTATGAAGGTTGCTCTCCATCTCTTTATTTTGTTCCAACAACCCTTCTATCGATATGGGCTCACTCTGCAGCTGCTCCAAGAGATGCTGCTCTTCTTCTGTCAACCCCTCTGGCACACCCGCATTAGTATCCCTTTCCGGCTCCATCGGGTAAAGGCAAACGCCTATAAACTCTTCTGTAATGTCTGCTATCGAAGTTAAGCATTTAGCTCCTTGCTGTATGAGACGATTCGTTCCTTGACTAGGTAGAGATGTAATCGGACCTGGGACAGCAAAAACTTCACGGTTTTGTTCTAGACTGTAGTCAGCAGTTATTAAAGACCCACTCCGCTGCGCTGCCTCTACCACGATCGTTCCCCGACTCAATCCACTAATAATCCGATTGCGTTGAGGAAATAAACCAGCCTGCGCAGTCGTCCCCGGTGGCATTTCCGCCACCACCAGTCCTTGCTCAATAATATGATGGTACAATGACTGATGCCGCTTCGGATATATTACATCTACCCCTCCTGCTAACACAGCAATCGTCGCACCTGTCTTCTCCAAGGCTCCTTCATGAGCTGCGCGATCTATCCCATACGCCATTCCGCTGACGACAACCCATCCTTTTTCAACTAAAGATGACGCTAATGAGTGCGTTACCTGTAAACCGTACGGAGTCGGTTTTCTCGTTCCAACCATACCAAGGCAAGGCCGATGAAGCAAGTGTTTATTTCCTTTAACATACAAAATTAATGGGGGATCGGGAATTTCTTTAAGCCAGCGAGGGTATTCCTCATCCATAATCGTAATCGCTTCAATCTTTCGCTTCTTTAATTCCGTCTGTACATGGCGAATAAACGAAGGCGTCCATTTTTGGCGAATGGCTCGTAACGCTTTGCTGGAAATATTTATATCTTCTAAATTTTTTATCTGTTCCAAGGGGCAATCTGTTTCAAATGACCAACCAGCATTCCACAGATACTGTAATGTTTTTCTCCCGACCCCTTGCAATTGATGCATAGCAATCAATCCATCCCGCGCGCGCATGACTTATCCCTCCCCACACCAAAATAGGATAGAAGAGAAGGGAATCAAGCTGATTCCCTTCTCTTCTATCTAATCTATTCCTTTGTTTTACATGCTTCTAACATATTTTTCTCTTCCAATACAGAGATCAGCGTTTCACCAATATCCGCTGGCGTTGGTGCTACTTTTACGCCACAGCTTTCTAATGTTTTGATCTTCTCTGCTGCGGTCCCTTTCCCACCAGAAATGATCGCGCCGGCATGGCCCATGCGTTTTCCAGGAGGAGCAGTTTGACCACCGATAAATCCAACCACAGGTTTGGTCATATTTGCTTTAATCCATTCTGCTGCCTCTTCTTCCGCTGTTCCCCCGATTTCACCGATCATAATAACTGCCTTCGTATCTGCATCATCTTCAAATGCTTTTAAGGTATCGATAAAGTCTGTTCCGTTGACAGGATCTCCACCTATACCGACAGCTGTAGATTGTCCAATTCCACGTGTAGTCAACTGGTGAACCGCTTCGTAAGTAAGCGTTCCGCTACGAGAAACAATACCCACATGTCCAGGGGCATGAATATACCCTGGCATAATTCCGATCTTACATTCGCCTGGAGTGATGACACCTGGGCAGTTAGGACCAATTAAGCGGGTCTTTTTTCCTTCCATGTATCGTTTCACTTTAATCATGTCTTGCACAGGAATACCTTCAGTAATTGCAACGACAATATCTAGTTCAGCATCGACAGCTTCCATAATACTATCGGCTGCAAAAGCGGCTGGCACATACAGGACAGATGCATTAGCCCCTGTCGCCTCAACAGCTTCCTTTACGGTATTAAATACAGGTACGCCTTCAACTTCCGTACCGCCTTTACCTGGAGTCACACCTGCTACCACTTTGGTTCCATAGTCAAGAGCTTGCTTCGTATGGAATAGACCGTTAGCTCCTGTAATACCTTGCGTAATCACTTTAGTATCTTTATTAATGAAAATGCTCACGGGTTTCCCACCTTTCTCCTTATTTCACGAGTGAAACAATTTTTTGTGCTGCGTCTGCCATCGAGTCGGCTGCTTCAATCTTCAAACCAGACTCTTGTAAGATAGCTTTTCCTCTATCTACATTGGTTCCTTCTAGCCGAACCACAAGTGGTTTGTCAAGTCCGATCTGCTTAGCTGCTTCTACCACACCATTGGCAATCACATCACACTTCATGATGCCACCAAAAATGTTGATTAAGATACCTTTTACATTTTCATCAGATAAAATAATTTTAAATGCTTCTGTTACTTTCTCAGTGGTAGCACCGCCCCCTACATCTAGGAAGTTAGCAGGATCTCCACCGTAGTGTTTAATAATATCCATTGTCGCCATCGCTAGACCTGCACCATTTACCATACAGCCAATGTTACCATCGAGCGCAATATAATTAAGGTCATACTTAGAAGCTTCGATCTCCTTCGGATCTTCTTCATCTAAATCGCGCAGTGCCAAAATATCTTTATGGCGGAAAAGAGCATTATCATCAAAATTCAACTTCGCATCAAGCGCCATGACACGGCCATCACCTGTGGTAATCAAAGGATTGATTTCTGCCAGAGATCCGTCTTTTTCGCTAAACGCTTGATAAAGACCCATCATAAATTTAGCTGCTCGATTTACTAATTCGCGTGGGATATTGATGTTATAAGCTAAGCGACGCGCTTGGAATGGAAGTAGCCCTACTGCCGGGTCAATGGACTCTTTAAAGATTTTTTCTGGATTTGATTCCGCTACTTCTTCGATTTCCGTACCGCCCTCTTCAGAAGCCATCATGGTAATCTGACCGGTAGAGCGATCAACTACCATCCCGACGTAATATTCCTTTGCAATATCGCACCCTTCTTCTACCAAAAGGCGTTTCACTTCTTTCCCCTCTGGCCCGGTTTGATGGGTCACCAACACTTTACCAATTAATTCTTCTGCGATTGTCTTCACTTCGTCCAAGCTGCGAGCCAGTTTCACCCCGCCTGCTTTCCCACGTCCACCCGCATGGATTTGTGCTTTTACAACCCACAGTTCTCCGCCTAGTTCTTGCGCGCAAGCTACTGCTTCTTCAGGAGTAAAAGCAACTTTCCCTTTTGGAACATCAACACCATATTGCTTTAACACTTCTTTACCCTGGTACTCATGTACATTCATGGGATCGGCGCATCATAAAATCATGCGCCTCTACACCTCCTTCATACGAATCATCATTGGTCTTACTTTGTACACACATAAAAAAGAGCCTTACCTTAATCAAGGCTAGCATACTCACGATAAAGGCCTGAACATTGATAGGATTTCCCAGCATATTGAAACGCATCCCTAAAAATGTGAAGAGGACGTTCCTGTTCAGCTAGTTGAAAGTATAGCGTAATCTGTGGAGATTGACCAGATACTTGGGCCGATGAGTTCGAACGGCATTCCTCCACTTTGCGCAAAACGCGTAACAAACGATCTTTCTCTTTCGTAGAGCCCAACTTCACCGCTTCTCTTTCTTTATCGGTGCGTTGCTTCGCTACCCACTGAAAAGTAAAGAGCGTACGTACATCATCTGCATTAAAAGAAGGAGTAGGTAGCCACTCTTCTAAAGTAGTGACTAATTTAGCATCCACTTTATAATCCATCCGCTCTGCTCCATAGTGGAAACGTATTGTCGTTTTATCCAACACTTCTATCCGCTCTTCGGCCACAGGATTCCCACTGGATAAATGAATCTGAAAACGAGGAAAAGAAGGCTGATCCACGTTTTTAGTCTCCTCCTTCACAATCGCGGTCTGTAGCCGCTCAAGCAGCCGCTTACTTTCACCCTTAGAAAGTTCTTTTTTTTCACCAATATCCTCTGCTCTAACTTCCATCGTCAGTGATTGAGCCTGCAATACATCCAAAAAGCTTCTTGCTGCAACCTCGCGTAAGTTTTGGTATAGAGAACGTGCCGGCTCGCCCATAAAAAGAGTATGTTCATAAATGACCCCGCTTTGACCCACACGAAAGAGTAATGGCTCTTCATCCTTCAGTCTCACGATGAGAATATAAGGATAGTCGGAAGAAAGATCCGTTTGCTCCACGCTACGTTGATCCTCACTAACCAACAGCTCTTCAATCAAACTTATGTAGGCAGCCCCGTCCAATGGAACTTCCCCACCCGTACGCGTCACCATGTGAACCGATTCCACCATCAAAGCTTGTCCCTCTTCAGGTGAAAGGGTAAGTGAGTCGATTGAAACACTGGTCTTAGGGTTTGTAGGTTCTGTCTTTGGTCGAAAAACAGGGTCCCATTGAACGGTAAACGAAATGATCGATGTCACAATGAGCACGCCAATCAACACCCAAAACATTCGATACCGCTTAAACACCCTATCTCATCCCTTCGCACGTGCAAACCAAAGGGCTGACCTAAAAGCTCAGCCCTTGATTTTTAACACACGGTTTATACGAAAAATTCCAGCACGGTAGCAACGACTGCCATGCCAAAAAATACGGCGAACCATAAAACCGTGAATTTAACCATATCGAGAAAATCATTTTCATGCTCTTTTGTCTTCGTATTATTCACTGCCACTGGTACCCCTCCTCGCTGTCCCATACTCCGTCTATAGACTGCTGTACCTTCTCACGGTTAAGTATAGCATGCTTTGTGGCTCGCGAAAATACCACACCTTTTTGTGTCAAATTGCCTCCACATTCGCACTTACCCACCCCGCTCAGGTATCATTTCTCACTTATTGTAAATAATCGTAAGAAAAGTGGATCTCACTCAAGGAGGTTCTTCCGATGACTACTCGTTCTAAACAATGGCTTTATCTCCTGTTCGCCTTTACCTGTGTATTACTAGGAATGTGTATTCTCCTTCCCATACCGTGGCTCGGCGGTGAAACCGTAATGGAACAGATGACAGAAGAAGCAAGTACGACTTCACTTGACGACCAACAAGAATATCATTTGACAACAGTCGAATATACAACCTATATCGATGAGAAAAAAGTGGAGGTTTATCGCTTTGAACCTGGAACAATCGTCGTCAATCAAGGAGACGAGGTTGTTCTTCGCCTGCACGGCATTCATGGTAAACAGCACGAGTTTACGCTCGAACATTACAACATTGATGGAACAGTCACAAAAGGAAAGGAAACCACTATCTCTTTTACTGCAGACACACCTGGTACCTTTCGATTAACATGCCACACCCACACATCAGCAAACCAAATTCCCATGGTCAGCTATATTACCGTAGTAAAAAAATAGCCACCTCCTTCAATAGCAGGGAACATCCGTTTCCTGCTGCCTTCCATAGTGTAAGAAAAAATGAAATCATCATACATTGACAGAAATAATCTTTTTTTAATACAATTTCAATAAACCAGTTTACTAGGGAGGTTTGTATGAATATACGATTTGGTACAAGTCATCAATATGTATTTATACATGAAAATGTAAAACATTTACTCCTCATATGGGAAAAGGAGACGAAAAAACAGCTATTTATTGTGATTGAAGAAGACCACGATGGCGATCTCACGCTAACACACCCGGGACAACTGTACGAAGAGATGGTACTAGATGACCTCGATTCACTCTTTTTTCAAACTCTTATAACCACTGATAAAGCAATTCAAGCGGTTTTAGGAGCTACTTTCCACTTTGAAGGACATCTTGTTGGTATGTACTATGAACGCAACGTGGATCACCCCACCATCTCCTTTTTCTACATTGAAGATGGAGTATTAATCGATATTCCCGAGCACGAGTATGAACCAGTGGCCCAAGCTTTTCTAAACAAATTCCCTGAATACGCCTAACTTTCTCGTATTTATGTACAGACACTATCTGCTCCATAGCTGAATAGCCTATATAAGAAACTTGCTGACAGGAGGCTCTTTTATGCAGATAGTGGTTGTCCGTCCCGGGGAATCGATCTGGGCGATTGCCAATCGTTTCGGTGTTTCCCCCAATGTGATCATTGACATTAATCAACTAGCAGATTCAACGAGATTGGTACCAGGCCAAGCGCTCGTCATTCCTAACTCGACTGGATATCACATTATTCAATCAGGCGAAAGTATTTGGGCTTTAGCTGGAAGATACGGTGTGACCGTCGATCAACTATTACAAGCTAATCCGGAAATTAATCCGATGCAACTAACCGTAGGCACCCGTATAAAAATACCTTCAGAACCCAAACCCACCATCGAAACGAACGGTTATCTCGAGCCAAAAGGCACTGAGCGAGACGCTAAAATTGTAAAAGAAGATGCATCTGCACTCACTTACTTTAGTCTGTTCAGCTATCAAGTAAAAAAAGATGGTAGCCTTACTCCACCTAAAGATGAAAAAGCCCTAAGCGCCATTCAGGAAACGAACTCAATGCCTATGATGGTGCTCACCAACTTCACCGAAGGTAATTTTTCTCCTGATATTACCCGCTCCATCTTTACCGATAACGAGCGCATCAACAAGTTAATCGACTCTGTCTTAGCCACGATGAAAAGCAAAGGATATGGAGCTCTCAATATTGACTTTGAACGCATTTATCCAGATGACCGTGAACTTTACAATGCCTTTTTACGCAAAATCGCCACGCGAGTTCGTCAAGCTGGCTACTTGATCTCCACCGCACTTGCACCGAAAAAAAGCGCAGAACAAACAGGTCCATGGTATAGTGCACATGACTATGCAGCCCATGGACAAATCGTAGATTTCGTTATTCTAATGACATATGAATGGGGCTGGTCTGGAGGACCTCCCATGGCAGTCTCCCCTCTTCCACAAGTAGAGGAGGTAGTAAAGTATGCACTTTCTGTCATGCCCGCCGATAAAATTATGATGAGCGCCCCCCTCTATGGATATGACTGGACACTCCCTTATAAAAAAGGGGGGGACTTTGCGCCTCTTGTCGATCCACAAGAAGCAATCCAAATCGCCTGGAAACGAGGAGCTGTCATCCAATACGACACCGAAGCGCAAGCGCCTTATTATAACTACTACGATGACGCTGGTAAGAAACATGTCGTATGGTTTGAAGATGCACGCAGTATCCAAGCCAAGTATAAACTGATCAAACAATGGAAGCTGCGTGGTATCAGCTACTGGGTACTAGGAAACGACTTCCCTCAAAGCTGGGCTCTTCTCCAAAGCGAATTTAACATTAAAAAGTTACGCTAAACCACTACACCCCCTAGTCGACCCAGACTAGGGGGTGTAGTGGTTCGTTAAGCTAATTTTGCCAGTGCGGTCTGCACTTCTTCATTTCCAGAAAATAAGTCAAACGAATGGCGGAAAGTACCCGGAGCCTCCAAGGATTCTACTGCCGTCAGGGCCACATCAGCCCGTGGAATCGAATCTGTACGATACTCCAACGAGGGAGCAATCACAATCTTACCCGTACCCTTCTCGTCCGAAAGGCGTCCGGGGCGAAGGATCGTATAATTGATCCCTTTTGTTCGTAAGTGCTTATCGGCCGCCGATTTAGCGCGCAAATAATGCTTCATCGCATCAGAAGTTGCCGCTTCTGGCTGGTCTGCTTTAATAGAGCTAATCATAATAAAGCGATCCACCCCATATTGCTCCGCTAAATCTGCTGCTTTCTTCGCCCCTTCCTGATCAATAGCCGTCGTTTTATCTAAACCGGTATGAGCACCCGAGCCAGCCGTAAAAATGATTGCATCTGCCCCATCAATAGCATGACTAAAATCCTGCTCCAAATCAGCTATTACCGGTGTCGCTCCCAAATTTATAAAAAAAGAGGCCTGTTCTTCTTTACGGATCATCGCCCGTACCTCATGATTTCGTTCAAGTAATGTTCTCACAATCTCTCGACCAATATTCCCATTGGCACCAATTACAGTGATGTTCAAGATCATTCTACCCCTTTCTCTGTGTTTGCTTCACTCCCTTTCGTTTTTCCCTACCCGTATATTGGTTAAACACGTATGCCCTAATGCCCCTTCCTACGGACGTTGTATAAAGTTGGCTTCCCGCACAAGCCTCCTGTGCTTCCTAAGATGTTCCTGGAGTAACATCCACTGAGAAGGGATCGCCTCATAGTGACCTGCCTCCTGCGCGCGTCGCAATTCTTTTTTCAATGGAGCTACATGATTACTAAAATACCAATCACTTTCCTTTATCATCTTCTTTTTTGGGGAACCTTGGGCTTTTGAGGGGGTTTGTTTCTTTTTCTTAGTCATGCTCTTCACCCTTTCTACCTGTGTCTATTAATCATATGCGTCTTCTAAGTAAAAGTTGTCCCCCTCCCCCATCACAAAAGCCCCTCGCATCGCGAGGGGCTTTTGTGATTTAACTATAGAAAACTTTCTTATTTACTCACACCAACAGAACGAACAAGTGTCCGCTTAAACGGTTCACCATTTTTAAGTTTGCCTTCGATGTTAATTGTAACGTTATAAGAGCCAGATTTCTTCTTCGCAGTAAACGTACCATCATAGCTTCCCTGCTTGCGATTTTTCTTCAGCTTTTTTTCTTCTTTCTTCTGTTTAGATTGCTGCTTATTCTGATCAACATCCACAATCTTCATATCTATCTTAATAGAGTCTTGATCAAACTTCTCTGGATTCTTCAATTCTATTTCGACTGGGATATCCCCTTCTCCTTCAGAAGTAGCAATATCAACTGAAGCTGTTTCTTCACCATCAAATGCGACCATCATGAAGTATGCATCATCTGATTTGCTCTTCATCTGCACCTTCCACGCCCCTGCCTCAGGCTTGGCTACCTTAAAGGCCTGAATAGTAGCTTCGTTAAAGAACTCTTTCCCTTCACCGGCAGAATAGACGCTACTCTTCTTGGTATATACTTTACCTGATGGTGAAATCAACTTGATTTTCACCTTATTCTTACTCATCACCTGGAAAACGGCTTCATCAACATCAGATTGAACAGCCACTTCTTCTACTACCGTGGCTTTCTTTTTCAATTCCCCACCTTGTAGATACTGCTCGCCACGTTCTTCCATCCCCGTTGCAGACTCTGAACTCACCTCATTTGCAGACGCCTTGCTGCCTGCCAAGCTCATAACTTTCTTTTCTGCCTTCCATTGCATGGCATTATCAAAAGATACGAGAGAAGCTGGATCATCAACAACGGACTCAATACGAGAAAATACCTTCTTACCTTCCGTGATAGAGTAATGATTTAGATCATCATCAGTAAAGAGATGCTTACCATTCATCAGTTTTGTACTCCACACGTTTACAGCGCCATCATTGGAACCATAGGAGCGTAAGTAAGCTCCTGCCAACCATAGCGAACTTCCAAAGGAACCCCAATCTTTACCTGCTACAGTGAAATACTCATTTTCGTTCACATCTTCATCAACGTCTGTACGCTTACGAAATTGATCCATTTCCGCTGTTTGCAAAGAGTAAGTTCCATCTGACTGCATCCCGATAACATCTGCCAACCAACCTGCATACCAGCTATACGAAAGATTGGCTAAGTGAGAACCTTTATGCGGGGATGCCAAAGTAACGACGTTATCAACATAGTAATCAGCATTATAATGAATTAAAGCAGTCTGCGAATCGATCCCGCCCTTACTGTGAGCAACAATATTTACTTTTTTTCCATAAAAATCAGAGATCTGTTGCAATTGCTCTGCAAGAATGCGTCCATTATCCCATTGAGCCGCAGCATACTTATCGCCTGCAGCATCATACAACTGTACAAAGGCTGTTTGGTAACCCTCTTCCCGCGCCACATCATACATATTCCCTGAACCTTCTAACCAAGTAGTGGCGTTCGATCCCAATCCTTGAACAAAAACGATTGGCGATTTCTTTTCATCCACATTATTTGGTGACTCTCCTACGTACCACGTTCCTGGAATTAATCCTGTCTCCGTTTTATTTTCCCAAGAAGCAATCTCATCTGCTGACAAAACGTTCCCTTTTTCAACCAATTGCTCTAACAGTGAAAAGTCGATCTTGTCGCTCCCTTTACCTGCCCATGCTACCGGGGATGGAAGCGCTACCACAAATAAAATTACCAAAGCTAGCAGCAGACGTGACGCCTGTCTCAAAACGACCCACTCCTTTAAACATAATCGCAAAGTTTGTTAGTACAAACTCTATTATATTAGATATTTTATAAAAATACTAGAGTATTTTTTGACATAACACAAAAAATTGCAAGTTAACATCAGCTGCATAAAAAGCCATCCGTATATATCTTTTATACGGATGGCTTTTCTCTCTCTCTAGATCGATATAATGTTTGGTCCCTATTCTAGCGAACAGGAGTCTTGGATTCAGATTTACTGCTACTTACCAATTGTTTGCTTGCATAGTATGCTACTTGATCAATATCATAGCCATATTTCGTAACAGAGGAATCTGTAACAAGATTAGCCGTGATCTTATCTGAGTCCACAATAGCCCAGAAGCCTTCTTTCTCTCCATCATGTGTCTCGATCACTTTACCTGAACCATCCAAGATCTTCACCACATCATAACGAGCTTCAGTATCAAATTTGCTAAAATGTAAAGCTACTTTTTGTGCCCCTGCCTTACTGTAGCTCACCTTCGTGTTGCTGTTATTGGCGTATGGGTGAGGGCTGGAAAAACTTTTTTCTTCATAGTACCATTGCGCACTCTCTTCTGACGAAGACCCAGGGTAAGTCGCCCTCAATTCGTAAGACTGTGAAGACTTCGCGCCATTATACCCTACAACCAATACATAATACTTCCCTGCTGCTGCATTGCTGTACGAAATCGACTCCGCTGAAGTATTTCCGTTTTCAGATGACTTCAACTCCGTGCCAGATGCGTTGTATAGATATAAATCGTAGTCTGCTGGTAAATTGCCCAGGTCAATACTTATGGTTCCTTTCCCACCTGTGGTAAAGGAGAACCAATCTTGATCAGTACTGCTCCCGATCTGTGCCTTATACGTTTTCCCTGAAGTAATCGGACCATAAGCGGTCGCTAGCGTGTTATTCGCTTCATACGCATCGCCTTCGCTCTGATTATCATCTCCACCCGCAAACTGAGAGCCCAATCCTACAGCTGCCCAGGCATTGGTTAGTGCAATTGTTTCTTGTGCAGACGCACCGTACAGATCTGTCGATGCTTGAATGGTCGCATTGCGTGCGTCCATAAATTCAGAGCTGGAGGTAAGATATTGTGTTAAGGCACGATACCATACTTTCCCTGCTTCATCCCGTGTCACTCCAGAGGAGGTAACAAAATTGTAAAATGCTTTATTTGGAATGCTAGAGTTGATATGCACCCCACCCCAATCGCCTGCTCTGGTATTAGGGAGATTCCGATAGTCATTCATATGTGACGGATAACCATTACTTTCCGGATTCGACATCGAGCGCAAACCATCATTCGCAATGTTTGGTGTCCACACATCTTCACCAACTAACCACCGTTCGTCGCTCTTATTCTCAATCAAGTTCCCCAACACATCGGACCATGATTCATTCAGCGCGCCGGATTGGTTTTGATAAATGAGCCCTGCCGTTCTCTCTGTCACTGCATGTGTAATCTCATGACCTACTACATCAAGTGCACCGGACAAATCTTTTGACTGAGAGCCGTCCCCATCACAATAAGCCATTTGGGTTCCATCCCAAAACGCATTATTCGGACAAGCTTCCGAGCTGTAATAGTGAACGGTTGAAATCAGACTTCCACCATTACCGTCGAACGAGTTGCGTCCATGCTTTTGATAATAATAGTCGTATACCTTACCTGCATAGTTATGAGCATCTACCGCCGCTCCATCGGTCCAATAATTGTCACTGTCCGTAACATAGGAGCCAGGTAGATTAGAACCTTGATTAGCGGTATACGTCTTGATCACACCATTGTTGGAACTGTACATCGGTTTGGTCGTATCATAGAGATAATAAGTGCCGGAAGAACTATACGTATTTAGTGATTTGCGATCACCGTTAACACCTACGCCCGTACCTGTCTCAGCCGCGTGATTGCTTTTATTCACTTGATGAATCACATCGAGCGTACGTGCACTTACCACCACATCATAATACCCAGGGTTTTTTCCTTCTAACGTCGATAAGGTTACGATGTAAGCAAGGTGATACTTACCCTTATCATCCTGATAAATCACCTTATCCGACTTTTCGATCGAAAACTTTGTCTTTTTCTCGAAGCCAATCGTCTTTTTCGCTTTCGCTATTGCCTCTTTTGCAGAAAACTTCGCTTTTGTCTTCGGTTTTTTCTCTTTTACCTCGGGATCAAATTTACCAATAATGGAGGATGCTTTCCCCTCCTTGTCTGCGTGAATGATCAACTCTCGCCCGTAGACTGGCACTCCTTTATACTGCTGCTGGTACTTGTACTTTGAAAACCCGAGATCATCTTTTGATTCTTCCAACAATTTAAGTTCAGAAGATGCTGAATCCATTAGATAGAGCTCTTTATTTTCTTCCATTACCTCAAGAGCATCTTCTTTATTTTTAAGTTTTTCTGAGGAAATTTTACCTTTTACATAAGAAGGCACCTTTGTTTCTTCATCCCACGAAACTTTTTCTTTTCCTTTAGAATTTACTGATATTTTGGATAGTTTTTCAAGTTGTTTCCCCTGCTTCGCCTTTTCTCCCTCTTGCGCCAACGCAGCCGGAGAGAGTGATGTCAGGATCACACTAGTGGCCACCACAGAATAGGCGATCTTTTTCCACTGGATATTCATTCATCTATCACTACCTTTCTCTTCTTTCGAAAATAGATCAAAAACGAAGGGAACACACTAAAAATATTAATCCCCAGTGTTCCTATGTAAATACTTCGTTTCTGTCTGTTAATTTATATTAATCTTTAAATATGAGATTGTCAATAAAAAATATAAATTTTATTGATTATTTTTTCGTTTTTTAATCTATATTTTTGAAGAAAGCGCATACACTCCTCAGTCATCTAAAATTTATCCCTTACTATTTTTCATAACTTGTTATAAATCTCCACTGTTATCTAAATCTGAATTTTTAGTTGATAGAAAAAGCCCCCCAACAATTCTACTTATGCTGGGGGGCAAATCGATAATCCTTTATGACATGCTAGAAAGCAATGAAGCGATCTCATCTGCACATTCTTCATACTGATGTGCATCAATATACCCAGACAAACTCTCCTCCACACTTGCATAAAAGTGATCCGTGTTTTCCCATTGCTCTTCTTTCATCACTTGAACGGCCTGCCTCCACTGTTGCTCATAATGGCTGTAACAACGGCTTTGTTCTTCTCTAATCACTGTGGCAAGAACTAACTTCCACTGAACCGCCATCTGTTCCATCATCACCATCTTCCCACCCTGTTCAAAAAAGTGCTTACTATTTTTAAATAAACCTAATGCTTTTTTAAACGATGTCGGTGTGAGATTCATAAGGGGAGATGCGATCTCCCACTCTGCAAAAGTCCATTCTGTTCGTATCTGTTGCGGTGGACGCCATTCTTTTGTCAGCGCTACACTTCCCAACATCATTCGTTCACCGTGGATCACACATTGCTCCCGCAACCATTTCTCTAAACGAAGGCTAGTTGCTTGCAACTCCTGCACAACATCACGACGGATAAAATCAATCAAGTCCATCGTACAGCGATAGAGTACCTTTTTACTGTTGCTTTCACCCTTGCGTAAAGTCGAAGGGTGGAAAATCTCTGTAAACGCGTCGCGGTAGCGCAACATCACTCGTTGTTCTACGTAGTAAAACAACTCCTCTATCTCTTGTTTTAGTGCATGCTCTTCTGCCTCTGCACGGTAATTGTTCAAGTATGCCTCTATCTTAGCTCGTTCGCTTACAAGCTGCTCCATCTTTTCGTCTCGTTCTTCCGTCAGACTGTGCGCAGTTGCCGCCTGTTGTCGAACGATTTGCTCGGCCCGACGCGCCTCTTCTTTCATACTGGTAATCGCCACCTGCATCAAATCATCGCGGAAAAAGGAACGAAACGCACGTACAAAAGCTTCCATTCCTGAAGCAGCACGCTCCTTCTCCAGGTGACTGCGAGCATACAAGCTTGAAATCGGAAAAAGTCGAGGAAAGCGAATCCCGTACTCTTGAAGTTGTTCTTGTAAATACATCAGTACAGCGTCCTGTTCTTCTGTCGATGTAGCTAAATCTGCTGCATTCATCAGGAAAAACATCTTATCCATGGCAAAAGTATCTTTTACTCTCCCTAACTGCAAGAGAAATTCCCGATCTGCACGAGAGAAAGCGTGATTGTAATACATTACAAAGAGCAACGCATCTGCCTCTTTCAAATAACGAAACGCTACGTCTGTATGACGGGCATGCACAGAATCTGCCCCAGGTGTATCGACCAACATAATCCCCTGTCGCGTTAATTCACAATCAAAATAGACCTCTACCTCTTGTACGAAACATGCTGTCTCTTCCTCGGCAACATAGGGTGAAAACGTACGAACATGAGCGCTTTCCCAATCGCCCAATCTAGCTTTCATCGTGGGATAACCGCGATAAAGTGCTTGTAAAAAGGGGAGAAGGAGCTTTTCGTTACTGCTCTTTCCTTCCCGCTCTGCCGTCAACACCCTTAGCATATCTACTAGTTCCCCTTGTGGCTGGCTGTCCGGGAAGATTAAATGCCAAATTCGTTCTATTTCCGCTTGTAGTTGTTCTTCTGACTTAAGGCGAATACGCACATGTTGATGTGGAAATTCCGCTGTAGGTGCCACAATACGATTAATCGTTGCCGTCGTCGGATGAGGCGAAACGGGTAACACATCTTCCCCAATCAATGCGTTAGCAAATGATGATTTGCCTGCACTAAACGCTCCAAACAACGCCACTGTCCACTGTTGATTTTCCGCGCGAGCCCGCATCTGAGAAAGAGATGACCGAATTCGCTCCACACTGGAAATCCCGGTCATCACCTTCTCAATCTGCTTTATTCGACGTAATCGATGAGATAGACGATCTTCATCCGACTGATCTACTCCTTGTCTACCTTCCACTAACTGTGGAATCTCCTTCTTTACTTGGGTAGGCATAAACTCCTCAGACAAAATCGAAGAAAGAACTACCTCTCCTTCCTCTTTTGTTACATAGTGATCGATGTCCGGCATATACCCTACTTCTTTCGTTCCTTTAAAAATAGCTTCTAACTGAGAGCGGTACGCTTCTTCTTCCTCTGCTCGATTCACCCATTTTTGTCGCAAAATCAGATCTTCTTCCAGCTTCTTTAATTTTGTCTTCATTTCTGCTATCTGCGAATCCAACCTTTGCATCAATTCAGTCTGAAATTGGTTAAACCACTGTCCCGCCTGCTGGCGATACAGACGTTTTACCATGTTTACCAGATCATCGGTATACTTTAATAGGTACGATCCCGAAAGCGACGCTCCTTCTTTCACGCGCTCACCAACATCACTAGCTGAAAGGGTATGCTCCCACTGCAAAATCACTTCACGGTCGGCCTCTCTATAAATACCATTCTCTTCAAAGAACTGCAAAACATAACGTTTTACATGGAAATCTACTTGCGTCTCCACCGTTTGCATCCACTTCTCATAAAAAGTGAACAACCGCTTTTGTCGCTCGGCTTCCGTTTTACTTCGGCGTCGAATAAAGCCAACCTTAAAATCCGTCAGCATTGTTTCTAAATACTGATGAGCCAGCTCACGAACGTCATATGGCATAAGGTACGTATTTTGCAACAAATCATCGAGCCCTTGATTAAAGCGAACCTCGATATTGGCACGTTCCGCAATATGTTCTGCCAGGCTCTCCCGTAACTCTTGCACGTTCTCATTCAAGGGGGCCAACTCCAAAAGGGGGCGCGTACGCTTAGCCAATTCCTGCCTTTGTTCCTCACGCTCATGCTTGCGCCGCCCTTCTACATGTTGCTCCAACAAATATGCCACTTCTCGCTTAGCCTGCTGGGTCAACATCATGAGGCGTTCCTCCATGCACTGATCCAACAAAACTAATAACTGATCCCATTCATTGTGTATATGATCTGGGTTACGTAATGAAGTATATAAAATCCCTTTCAAATTTAATTCCCATCTCGTCAATGATTGTGTCAAGCCCTCTTGAAAGCGCACAAAGGAAAGTTCACTTTCCTGATGCTTATCTATTTGATTTACCACTAAATAAACATGCTTTCCTCTTTGGGTTACATTTTTTAAAAATTGCAGGTTGGTTTCCGACTGCACATGATTGTAATCCACAACATAAAACACAATATCGGCCAAGTGAAGAGCTGCTTCTGTTGCCGATTGATGACGATCATCAGTTGAATCAATCCCTGGTGTATCTAAAAGAACTACCCCTTCAGGTAACCTGTTTGCTTCTTGCATCACATCAATGGCAATCACTTCATCGCCGTTTTTACACAACTGCTTCAACTGTTTATCTGTATAGGTTCCCCGGTACACTTGTTTCTCGCCTTGGCGTGTATGAAGAATGACTTGGGCAGGTCCTTTTTGTATCCGCACCACATTGGCACTAGTAGGAATAGGACTAGTAGGAAGAAGTTCTTCGCCCAGCACATGATTTAGCAACGTCGATTTTCCTGCTGAGAAATGTCCGCAAAATCCGATCATCAATTCTTGACGATGCACTTTACGCAATAGATCTAACATCTTGTGTGCGTATTCGTGATCTCCTCGTGCTTTCATCTGTTCATAAAAATAGGAAATCCGCTCCAATAATGCTTCCTGCTCTATTTCAATCATGAATCGTGTTCTCCTTCTCTTCTTCAGTTGCCTCAGTAAACCTAATATGACACCTTCCCTGTTCCATACAAACTATCGTACACCTTGAGAGCATAGGGATCCGTCATCCCTGCAATATAGTCACACACTACACGTGCATGAAAAGCTTCATCCTCGTTATGCTCTGTAATCCGTCGCCGATCAGGTACAGGTAATAAGCGTTTATCGTTCATCATCGCTTCAAAAATTAGACGTACCACTCGGTCCGCTTTCCATGCTAATACACGTACCGGTGTAGACTGAATGACACGCTCGTGCACAATCTGCTTTAAATGTTGATTCAACTTTTTTAATTCAGGAGGGAGTACAGCCTGAAAGCGTAGGCGCTTTGAAAAGATCTCCTCTCCCATTTTTTCAACGGTAATATGATTAACAAATACAGAGATCAGCAAAGCAAACACCTGCTTTAATTGGTGAAGAAATGAATCTTGTCCGTATTTTAGTTGTTGAGCCAATCGCAAAGCATCTTTAATCTCAGCATAAGAATGAGCCCACGGCTCTTGTGACAAGATCTCACATAGTTCATGTAAATCAACCAGCTTAAGGTTAACAGCATCTTCTAAGTCATGGGTAGAATATGCAATATCATCTGCAAGCTCAATAATGGAACACTCAAATGGTTTCCGCACTGTACGCCGATACCCATCTTCCCAAGACATGGTCTCCATCAAGAAGCGCTTCTCCTGTTTTGTGAAGGGAGAAAGTGCCCAACTATAAGCTTCGTGATCATTACCATAAGCACTTGTCTTCGGAGGATGGCTCGCCTGAGAGTTAATTTTTTTCCCCCTTGCCTCTTCGTACAAGATTGGATATTTCATAACAGCAAGTAATAATCCCCTCGTCAAGTTAAGCCCCTCACCTTTTTTCCCTTCAAGGCGAGTGAGAATACGAAACGTTTGTGCATTCCCTTCAAATCCACCGTAATGTGCCATCGCACGGTTAAGAGATTGCTCCCCCTCATGCCCGAATGGGGGATGACCAAGATCATGTGCCAGTCCGGCCGCCTCCACCAAGGATATATCGATTTTCTCTCCCTCAGGCAACTCCGTTGCCGTTCGATTTAGAAAGAGTGCAATTCCACGTGCAATCTGCGCCACTTCCATCGAATGAGTAAGACGGGTACGGTGCAAATCACCTGCATCAGTCCCAATAACTTGTTTTTTTGCTTGCAATCGACGAAAAGCGAAGCTATGAATAATGCGGCCATAATCACGCTCAAAAGCATCCCGCACTTCCAAAGGGGAGCGCGTCCCCTCTTCATATCGTCTATGACGATCTTCATTCCGATAAAACGGATTTCGTTCATCCTTTAATAACAATTGATTCCCTCCTTACTCATTGCACTCGTCATGATTTCTCCTTATTTGATCATATCTTACCTCAATATAGCATGACAACTAACCGCCCTAATTGAAATAACAAAAAAGGAGACCAGCATATGGTCTCCTTTCCCCTCTATAATCCAAGTGGCAAAATATAGCCTACCATCATAGCAAAATGAAAGCCCGTACCCGCCATAATAAATAGGTGGAAGATCTCATGAAAACCGAAGCGGTTTGGAAAAAAATCGAGCCACTTCGTTGCATAGATAATGGCTCCTACCGTATAAGCAACGCCGCCTGCAAACATGAGTATAATCGCTCCCATAGGCAAGGAATGAATCAATTGTACAAAAGGAACAACGGCAATCCAGCCAAGAGTCAAATAGAAAGCCGTCGTAATATAACGCGGTGCGTGTACAAACCAGATTTTCAAGATCATCCCTACCACAGCCAATACCCATACTGCTGTCAGCATCGTCCATCTCCAACCACCCTCTAATCCGTGGTAAAAGACCGGGGTGTAGGAACCTGCGATAAGAAGGTAGATCGCAATGTGATCTAGCTTGCGCAAAAACTTCTCTTTTTCTGGAGTTGTCCGCACCCAATGATATAAGGAGCTTGCTCCATACAGTAAGATAATGCTAACACCATAGATTGTCATCGTAATCAGGGTGGATACATTTTCTCTACTCAGGAGAATGAGGAACACTAAGCCCACAATTCCCGCCAGAAAAGTGATGAAATGGGTTAATGTGTTTACAGGCTCTTTCATTCGTAAAAATTTCATCTTTTCAGCCTCACTTCTATCTTCTTTGCTCTATCATATCACAATTCACACCGTCACTTCCTCACTCGCCTAAACAAAGAATCTCTCTATATCATTTCCTACTCTATTCTCCAAACCAACACCATACTCCCTTTACCACCATGGACTCCAATCGTGCTACTTAACGGGCCAACCAGCACATCAACGTCTCTGTATGCTTTTTTGATGCGCTCTTTTAACGCTTCCGCTTCTTCTATAACATCCGCATGTAAGATTTGGATGCTCTGTATAACATGAATCTTACTTGCCTCCTCCAACTGCGTTAATATCGCAGCAAGCGCTCTTCTTTTGGTGCGAAACTTGCCGAAGATATGGACTGCTCCTTCTTTGATCTGCAGGATGGGATGAATTTGCAAAAGCGTTCCCACTAAACGTTGAATTCCATTGATCCTCCCGCCCTTGTATAATTGCTGTAAATCCCCTACAAGAATATAGTTACTCACTTTTTTATGCTCTGTCCGCAATATTTTTGCGATCTGGGCCTGTTCTAACCCCTCCTCTGCCAACATCATTCCTTTCATTATCATGTGCGCCATCGGATAAGATAACAAGCGTGAATCGACTACTTCCACCGGAAAATCGACCATCGACGCGGCGATACCACTTGTGGAACAAGTTCCACTAAGGTCACTGGACAGATGAACAGCGATCGCCCCATCATACTCCTTTTTCAACTCTTCATATACATTCATAAACGTTGCCAACGGGGGCTGTGACGTCGTCGGACACTTTTCTGATTTATCTATTTTATCGTATAATTCAGATGGAGTAAGATCAATACCATCCTTATATATCTGCCCATGAAAAATAATTGACAATGGCACCACATATACATCTGCGTGCGTTTGTAACGAGTTTGGAAGATAAATCGAGCTATCCGTCACCCATGCAATCTTTTTTTTCATTTCAACTTCTCTCCCTCTAGGAACGCTTCTTCTCTCATGGCAATGATCATGTGTCTCTGCTCTTTTTTCACTGTATCACTTAATACAAAATTGTACAATATATAAAAATTAGTTGTACAAAACATGTGCAAATAGTATACTAAATACGATCCTATACTCTTTAGTCAACGTAAGGCTCATACATCTAAAGGAGTGAATAACCATGTTTTCTTTCCTACTTGTAGCAACACTATCTGTATTTATGTATATGACACTTTTTTGGCTAGTGGCACAGTGGAAACAAGATCTGTCTATCGTCGACATTGCCTGGGGCGGTGGTTTTGTCGTTATCACCACCTCTTTGCTCTTTCTCCAAGACGAGTATACTTTTCGTCAGCTTCTTATCACTACCTTGGTCACTCTCTGGGGTGTGCGTTTAATGAACTATTTGTATCGCCGCAATCGAGGAGCAGGAGAAGATTACCGCTATACCGCTATGCGCAAGCGCTGGTTAGCCAAAGGAAAAAGTGTCGCGTTGACTAGCTATATTCGAGTCTATCTCCTACAAGGTGTCGTCATGCTCCTTATTGCATATCCCCTTGTAGCCGTTCATGCCTGGGACGACGGCTCATCTTTTGGGATATTAGATGGAATTGGGCTCCTCCTTTGGATCATCGGTTTCCTCTTCGAAGTAATTGGCGATTACCAATTAGAGAAGTTTAAAGAAAAGAAGCATAATAAGGGGAAAGTAATGATGTCAGGTTTATGGAAATACACCCGCCATCCCAACTATTTCGGTGAAGCTACACTTTGGTGGGGAATCTATCTAATTGTCTGCTCCGTTCCTTATGGTTGGACTACTTTTTTTGCCCCTGCTATTCTTCACTTTTCGCTTCTCAAGGTGTCAGGGGTACCACCTCTAGAAAAAAAAGCGATGAAAAAGCCAGCTTATCGTGCTTACTCGAAGCGAACAAACCGCTTTATTCCCTGGTTCCCCAAACAAGAAACCAAGGGTGATTCCTCTAACTCCCTTCATCAGTAAGACGAAGACCGTGCTCACCACTTTTTCTTTTTGTACACTTCTTGTATAGTATATGTATAGATTGTACTATTTTTTTCTCGCGAAAGAGTGAAATAACAAATGTATAATATTCGTGCAGCAGCAGAAAAGACAGGTGTATCAGCAGGGACTCTGCGTGCCTGGGAACGTCGTTATGGTTTATCCCCTTCAGGTCGTACTACAGGGGGGCATCGCCTCTATTCTGAAGAAGATATTGCTACCCTTACCTGGCTAAAAAAACAGATAGAGGAACAAGGGCTAACCATATCTCGGGCGATAAAGAAACTATCCGTGCAAAAAGCAGTTTCTTTCTCTTCGCCTGCAGCAACCCCATCACCAATATCCACCAACACAGATCTACAAGAGGCACTATATGAAGCACTCATCTCCTTTCAAGGAAATCAAGCCCACTCCCTTCTTGATTACGGTTTTTCCCTCTACTCCCACGAACACGTTTTTCACTATCTCCTACTCCCGATTGCACAGCGAGTGGGAGATGCGTGGGAAAAAGGAGAAATCAGTGTGGCACAAGAACATCACGCTACACAACTGTTACTACAGCGTTGTTATCGCCTCATGGAAATATTTACAACACAACCCCACCTCCCTCATATGCTCGCACTCTGTCCCGAAGGCGAGCATCATCAGATGGGGCTTCTTTTCTTTACGCTCTTCTT
This sequence comes from Mechercharimyces sp. CAU 1602, assembly GCF_024753565.1. NCBI lineage: Bacteria > Bacillati > Bacillota > Bacilli > Caryophanales > Thermoactinomycetaceae > Mechercharimyces > Mechercharimyces sp. CAU 1602. The sequence continues at coordinate 1,341,615 of NZ_JANTPT010000001.1, forward strand.
ACGCAAAAAAGGCGTGTCCGTAATTTATCTCGGTCCCAACACCCCCTCTGCTGGGTTAACACCCATAATTTCTCAACAAAAAATCTCCCATGTATGTCTCTCCATCTCTCAAACGGAACGGCAAAAGCAACTTATCCACCTCATTAATGAGTTACTTCTCCATCATCCTAAACTTCAATTTGTCCTCGGAGGAAAAGGGATAAAACGCATTCCTTCGCCGTACGATCAATGGGTGCTTTCAGAAGAAATAGATGCATGGGAACAGTGGTACAAACAAAACATTTTTCGTTAGAGCACAAACAAAGGGAGACTCACCAGAGTGAGCCCCCTTTGTTTGCTACTTAATCTTCTTCTTAAAAAAGCTTTTTGCCCTTTTTTTCCCCAGCTTCATCTCTTTTTTAAAATTGAGTATCACTTTTTTGATCATACTTTTTCACCTTCCTCTTTCTCATTACTACCACTATATGCCGAGTAAATCAGGTTGGTGAATGTGGAAGAACAAACCTTCTCGAAAAGGGTTCACACGATGAGTACCGAATTGATTGTAGTATAAAATTCCCTGCGAGAGGGTGACTCACTTGAATTTCATCGTACGCCGCTCGACATTGTTGATTTTGTGCTCCATCGTAGGAATATTACCACTTGCTATTCTACACGGATGTAAACAGCGACTCGCTGCACCTGCAGGTATAGTAGAAATGGGCAATGTTCTTTCCAAGAAAGAGCAAGCCGAATGGAAAAAAAAGAGTGAGACAGGGCTTATCCCTGGCACATGGTATGTAGGAGAAATGCCAAAAAAACAGGTCAAAGAAAAGCTTCCACTCGTCTTTGTTCAAGGGCTAGGATCCAATACGAGCACGTGGGTGAAAGGCTCCGACAACCTATATCAAACGGTTTACAAAGCTGGTTACCAGACCGCTTTTGTGCAACTATATGACGCTGCGGGAAGAGAATTTGCCGGTAGCCAATGGGATAATGGAAAAGTATTGGCCAAACAGCTACAAAAAATATCTCAACACTATGGACAAAAAGTAAATGTGATCGCCCATAGTAAGGGGGGTGTAGATACACAAACCGCCCTCATTTATAACGGGGCAGATGCTTATGTAAATAATGTAATCACCCTTGGGTCCCCGCACTACGGCTCCAACCTCGCAAATTTGACCCACAGCTGGTACGCCGGTTGGTTAGGCAAACTGCTTGGACAAAAAAGCGCTGGTACCTATGCCATGCAGACCGGACAGATGGATAGATACCGCCACCAAACAGACAATCACAAAAAAGTAAATTTACATGATTATTTCACCGCCGCAGGCACCGATTGGGGTGAGGTTGGCAGTTACCTCTGGATGGGAGGTGTCTACCTCAGCACCTATGGGGAAAGTGACGGCGTCGTCAATGTGTGGAGCACCCAATTGTCTTACGCCGACCATCTCTTTACCGCTGACACGTTAAACCATGATACGATCACTGCTGGGAAAAAGGTATTCCCCCGTATCGAAAAAGCTTTAACCGCTTCCAACTCACCATCACAAAACCCACCCCCGTCGCAAACCCACGGTGATAATGACAAATATCTACATGGAGGGGAACTTCTCCCCAACCGCACACTAGAGAAAGAAGTAGCCGTGCAGACAGGAGAAGAAAATGTGGTTATTCAAATATTGACCAAAGGTGAGGTAAACATCCACCTCGTCTCACCTACTGGACAGACATATACAAAGCAGAGCGAAGAGTATACCTTTGGTCAAGGGAAACAATATTTCGCCGATGCGCGTATTCAAGCATTTCAGCTCAAACAACCTGAGACAGGAACATGGAAAGTTACTCTTGAGGCAGATCACAAAGATGCCTACCTCCTCATCACTACCTTCGATAAACCCGAAATCGCCACCGTTGAAGTTGATAAAAGTGATCAAGGTGAGGTTCCTGTAACTGTAAAGATACGCACCCCAGAAAAATACGACTTAGATAGCATGAAGATGACCATGAGGGTGCTCCCTATGGATGAGAAGGAGCCTAACTTCTCCACCAATCATCATCTGTCTACTTTAAAGCAGCATGCATCACAGCCTCATCAGTTTACAGGGGTTTTTAACGATACAAGTCCCACCTCAATCTACAATATCACGGTCGATATCAGTGGAAAGCGAAACAACGGGCAACCCTTTCAGCGCACCCTTGTAAGTTCGGTATATGTGCAATCGCCTTGACAGCCCTTATGCCCCAATGGAGGGGCTGTCAAAGTTTCCTTTATGCATACTGATACCAAAGGGATGCCCCGCACTATAGCCACCTTCTACCATCAAGAAGGTATCTCCATAGGAAAAAGCAGAAATAAGTAACAGCTCACAGCCGCACCACAATCTATTTGCTAGTAACATACTATCTCTCTTCCTTATGCTATCGTTTCATCGACTCGTAGCAATACCTTCCCAATATGCTTCCTTTCCTCGATCAAGCGATGGGCGTCAGCTATATCTTCTAGTGGATATTCATTCCCCACCCTTATCTCTAACGCACCTTTAATAAGTAGTGTGAATACCTCATCCGCAACCTTTCTCAGCAGGTGTGGCCTTTTCTTTCGTGTTGTCCCCAGACTAAATCCAAGGATCGAGCGGCAACTAGCATGAAGCTGATTCGTTTGTATTTTTCCTGCCTCTCCACCGGAATTACCAAAATGAACGATTCTTCCATAAGGAGCCACACACTCCATACTCTCTTCCGTCACACTTCCTGCGATCGAGTCGAGGACAATATCAACTCCTTTTCCCTCAGTCCACTTATTTACGCTCTCAGAAAAGTTATCATATGTACAAACATGATCTGCTCCTGATTCCCTAACTACAGCCGCTTTACCCAAATTGCTCACTGTCCCTATCACTTTTCTAGCTCCCAAGTATTTTGCTAGTTGAATCGCTGTTGTTCCCACCCCACCCGATGCCGCATGGATCAATACACTTTCACCTGGCTCTATTCGAGCCACATCACGCAGTAGTGCAAGTGATAAAAAAGAGACTGTTGGACACGCCGCCGCTACTCTCATCGATACCTGGTCGGGTATTGGAAAGGTTAAAACCGCCTCTGCTACAACATACTCCGCATACGCACCTTCCTTAGGAAAAGCGACAACGCGCTGTCCCCTTTTAATCCCTACCACGCCTTCTCCAAGTTCTTCAACCACACCTGCAACATCCAGTCCTAAAATTAGTGGAAACAATCCTCTTGCTTTTTTTCCTGTCCGATTTTTAATATCAGCAAAGTTAACACTTGTATTAGCCACCCGAATCAATACTTCACCTGCACCCACCTGCGGCTTCTCGATTTCACAAACTCGTAACACTTCTGGACCACCAAACTGCTCTATCACAATTGCCTTCATTCATGAACTTCCTTTCGTTTTAGCCTATGATATACTTACAAAAAGCGACAAGGAGGATACCATGATTTCACTCAAACAGCTAACTCAGGAAGATGCGCCCCAGCTTTTCGAATTCGAATGCCAAAACCGCATCTATTTTGAAAGCATGATCCCTGGACGCGGGGATGATTATTACCATTACCCCACTTTTCTCCAGCGCCACGATGCTTTACTAACTGAGCAAGCAGACGGTCTTTCAACCTTTCATCTTATTCTCGACGAGCATAAAAGAATCATAGGTCGTATCAACTTGGTTGACATCCACCATCACTGTGCCCATATCGGCTACCGGATTGGAGAACACCACGTAGGAAAGGGAATCGCAACTAACGCACTCACTCTTTTAATCTCACATACGCGTAAACTGAAGCTCATCCATACCTTATACGCCAAAACCACAACCACCAACATCCCTTCTCAGCGAGTGCTCACCCGTAATAACTTTACGTGCACTCACACTGAAACACTCGACTGCGAGGGGGAGTCTATACAATTTCTCCACTATCAACTATCTTTTCATCCTCCCCATGAGGAAGATTTACCATCGGAAATCGCGTCTAACGATAAGATATACTCCGAATAACAAAGAACCACTTCTATCCACTCCTAGCATATCAAAAAAATGACCGCTCCTCGAAGTGGTCTCATTTTTTATACACACACTCTCTCAACAACGAAGTGATCACCCCAATAAAATAATCCGACTCGCTTTTCAAGTTTTGAATTAATGCCTGTAATATCGAATCTTGCAGTACGGTTTCATTTCTCTTTAACAACTTCTCCAAAAAAGCGACAAACGCTTTACTTTGCTCTAATGAAACCACAGCCAGCTTATTCACTGTTCTTTCCACAAAAGGATCCGCTTGATCTTTCTTGCGAAGTAAAGATTCCAACAATTGTTGAGACACATTTTTAACGGCCGTAAATTCCGCTCTAAACCGTAACAGTTTTTCTACATCCTTTTCGCCCAATGTAGGCTTCCATGTATATATAATTGTATTTCCGATCTCTTGATTTTTCCAAAAACAAATCTCCCACGCTTTCTGTACTGCAGAAGAAGGTGGGGTTACTCTTTTCTGCTCATGTTGGTGTTTACTTTCTTTCGCAAACGAATCTAAAATACCGAGGAAATAATCCGATTCTTTATTAATATTATTTATAATTCCTAATAACCTCGCATCCGTACGTATCACTTTACTAGTAGCAGATATCTCTATATAAAAACGAAGAAATCTTTTTGTTTCATTTGTAGAAACCTTAACTAATCGCTCAATTTTTCTCCACAACGCCGTTCCATTCGTCTCGTGCTGTGAACGGGCAAGTGTCTCCATCAATGCAACCGCTTGACTTTCAATCCCTTTAAAAATGGTTCGAAAACGCACCAATTGCGTCTCAATACTAGTCTCCAGTCCAGGATTCCATATCTGAATATTCGTATTTCCTACTAATTGGTTTGACCAAAAAACTATCTCCCACACAATTGCGGCAGGAGACCTCTCTACTACTCGTTTCATCATCCCACTCCCTTATATTAGCTGCACTCTTCATATCCTATGCACCTCTAGTATTTTCGGTCATAGGTTAAGATATAATTAAAACTAAAGAGGGAGGGGTAAGGCTTTTCATCTAGTTCTTTCTATACACAAACTTAAGAGTAATCACCGCGCTCAGAATCTCTTATGTACAATGGTAAGCGATTAACCCTTCCCATCCACTCCATACCACTCCACCGCATTTTGAAAAAGAACCTTCTGAGCCATACCTTCGCCCACAGTCTCCGTGATCCATTGAATATCCAAATCCCGAAATGGGCGGGCAGCACGCGTAGATGGTAAATCAGTCCCAAAAAGAAGAGCATTAGGATTAACAGCTACAATTGTACGTAATGATTCCTTAATATCTACCTCTGTTCTACCAAATCCTGTCGCTTTTACCCTCATGCCTCGATCTACTAACTGGAGTAAAGTGGGGAACCCCGCTCGAGTTAAACCAAGGTGATCTATTGAAACTGCTGGCAGTCGCTTGATCACGGAAGCTATCTCTGGGAGAAAACGAGATTCTATATACAATTCGACATGCCAACCTGCTAACTCATACACTCGCTTCGCTAAAGCCTCTAGGTTTAATATAGATTCTGATCCTCCTCGTCTAACATTAAACCGAACAGCTCTCACCCTATTCCGATGTAGATAGGTAATCTCTTCATCTGTAGCCGAAAATGGCAACTGGGTTACTCCGACGAACATCTCGCCTAATCGAGATAAAGCATCGAGAAGATAGCTTTGATCAAACGCTTGAAACGAACCAGAAACAACCGCTCCCCCCACAATGTCAAGGTGATCTGTCCGCTTGCAGTAATCTTTCACTGTATATGAGGGTGGTAGATACTCTTGATTTTTAATTAGAGGAAAACGGGGATCAATTATATGAAAATGAGCATCAAATATTCCCATCAGTTACCCTCCACTGTATGAAATCCAACGATTATGTACGATGAAAGCTATTATCCTATATGGAATAAATCTGTTCTTGCTCAGAGATTCCGTTTTCACCGACACTTGATTCTAGTTGCTGTCGTTCGTACTCCTCTTGTTTTTGGATATTATAAAACACGAAAATATAAGAAATTGCGGTGATAACAATTAAGATTATCAATGAAACATCAAAATAGTTTATTTTTTTAAGATTAGATTTCTCTCTAGACTGCTTCCCCTTTTTTCTACTCAACAAAATAATCCCCCCTATGTAACATAAATGAAAATATAAATTACTCTATCACACATCTATTCAAAATACTAGTAATTAACTCCTACAATCTCAGTTAATCGTGCTCCCAGTACGATCCCTAAAGTAATAAAATAGCCCTAACACTTATATGTGTCGCGGGCTATAAATATGGTTCAAACAGAGCTAACTCTAAACTCCTGTAATATCTTACTATAGCCCATATGACTAAATCTCAGTTTCCTTATCATCTGAGAGCAGGGTACACCCTCGACCATCAGATGCTACTGTTTCTCCAATAAGAAAACTCTTAACATCTTCAAGAACAGCTGCTTCTTTTTGAATTTCTGAATGACCTGAGCCGTATGCTCTTTTACATTGAATATTACTTGTATACTTGCTTAGATAAAATGCGCTTTCAACACTGACCACACCATCGGTATGAGTGTACTTCCCTGTGATCCATGGATGTACTATTTCTTGTCTTCCTGCATAAGAGAGTACACTTATATTTCCCGGAAAATTACCTCTTCTACTATAATGATATTTGATTGCATCAGAACCTATCGCCAAATCCCTATAAGCATCCCCTTCCTTATATAACTGCGCCAAATTAGCAAGAGGTGCTCCGTTTAGTGGACTACCTAAAGTAACTAATTTTTTCACATACTTTCCATTCGTATCAACAATATGTCTAGTTAGAGCGAGCCCACCCATGCTATGAGTGACAAAACTCATATTTTTAGCACCGAATTCATTTGAAATGTATATAGCTGCTCTATTCACCCAGACTCCTTGTTTATAGAAAGATGCCTTGTTATCTTCAAATTCTAATGAAATAAGAGGCGAAGCTACTGTTCCACTCACTACCTTCTCAGAACTTAAAGTCCCATTTGCTGCAATTCTAATTCGATGAGTGATTTGAGAGAATTCATTGGACAACTCTTTAACAGCTGTATTAAAAGTGTTGCTAGATGAATTGAGTCCATGAACAAAGACCGTTGGCACAACATTAATCTCAATTGTTTGAGTGGCGCTTATCCAATTCACTTCAAACCCCAGAGCCTCAGCCACGTCTCTAATAGGTACATAAGTACTACCGTTTTCGATATAGGGAGGATCAATACCTACGGTTTTAGTAGATGTACCCATTATTAAATAAGCATAAGACCTATTACTTTTCACTTTCAATTCTCTTCCATTCGTTTTCGCAACCGCTTGTTGTGTCGAAGAGTCCCAGTATACATACGCGCCTAATGCCTCAAATATTTCCCTAAACGGAGCATAAGATACACCGTTTTTAATTACAATCTCCCCTTCAAGCACTTTATACTTCCCATTTACAGATAATTTTGTAGATGTTGCGGCATTTACTGGGGCGATAGGAGCAATTTGAGATAGAAATAATAGAATCGTGATGACTGTAAGTAATGATCTCTTAAACAATTAAATCACCTTTCTTTTTTCGATTTTTACATTATCTTTGCAAAGAAAAAGAAAAAATTACTAGACAGAACTTATATATTATATATAAATACAATACTCACGTATATAGGTAAAATTTTGAAAATAATATACTATACTGGGGAGATTTTTAGGGTTTTTGTGGCACGTCCTACTCTTGGAAAGGGGTTGTTATGAAAAGAAGTAGGGCTTTGATCCAAAGTTAAAAACCAGTCTCTCCTCCTCCTATACCACGCCTTCCTCTTGGCCCTATTGGGCCTTGTGATCCAGTAGCTCTCGTATGAGCTACTTCACCAATTGGATCCGTGGCTCCCGTAGCCCCCGTGGCACCAACAGAGGTTAGTGATCCTACTTTTAAGACGAAAGCATCCTGGGCTCCACCCAATTGACTCTGGAAAGCCGCTAAGGAAACGGGGAAATCAGATGGGATGGACGATCACATCTGATTTTAACTGCTCCTCAATCCCTGAGAACACCACATCAATCCCTGGCCATACCCCTTTAAAAATGACTTGCTCATACCCATGCCCACTTTGCGTTAACCCTGCAGGCAGCACTTCATTGCATGTGTCCACAAAACGCAACATCAGTTCATCAGATCCATTCAATACCCTGACTGAAACATAAGCTTTACCCTCCGTCCCTCTGCTACAAAAAAGCCCTCCTTATCTTTTCTGAACAGAGGAGCTTGCGCCCCCTCTAAAACCTCCGCCATCCCGTCTCACTCCTCGAATCATGTTAATTTAAATTTATGATTCGATCCCCTTGCCTCAGACGATGAACTCCCTCTCGAAAAATTTAAATCAACAAAACTTTAACTTTATCCCAGCTTTCGATAGCGGTGGTATAACAAACTTTATTAACCCTGTTAGCAATAAAAAGGCACGAAATATAGTTATCTATTACTATCAAATATATCAATACGTAAATACTATACACTATAACTAATTTCTGAATATATATAGAAGCAGAATATAAGTAAAAAAGAAGAAGGAGTTGATTAACTCATGAATATTACCCCAGTAGTCTGTGAACAATTAGGAAGAATCCTTGATGCTAGAGTTGTTGCTGTTTCACAACCAGGCCCTTCCTTTTGTATTGTTCGAAATCTGAGACCCTTTTCGGCTACCATTCTAGATAAAAACTCAACAGAAATTCGGGAATGTCTCTATTCATTTCAACAAACTAACATTAGCGGTCAAACATTGAACCTTGGTTGGATAGCTGTACTAGAGAATGAAGTAACCCCATTAATGAATATGTTATCTGCTCAAAACATTACCGTAACTCAATCGAGAGATTTCTCTTTATTCACCTCTCCACGAGTGATCTTAGTATATTATCAAGTGATAGAAAATCCATTTGTAACCGCAGTAAAGTTGAGAAGAATTATGAACACGTTAGGAACGGTTTTTCCTCCGCGTGTACCTCCTACACCTGCGTTTGAAAGATTATGTAGCACATTTGCACAGATTGTGCGAGCAACTGACGTAATCAATGTAACCTCAGGATTTTGTGAAACAATCGCTGTCCGTAGAATACCCACAACTATTGATGGGCAGCTAGCGACTACTTCCCTTGTTCTCCCAAGGAGGTTTTTATTTGAATCTCTTGGATCAGATGGAAGAGCACTATGCCAAGGAACTGTAGTTCTATTACGAAGCGAAGTGCTTACATTTTTAAATGCAATTCGCCGACAAGGAGGATTAATTGATGTTTCAATCAATGGGCGCTACTTTACTCAGCCGGATCTAAATTATTTCACCTATATCGCTTGTGAAAACCCCATTGTGTTTGCTCAAAAAACCAGTAGGGCACTAAGATCAATTGGGCTTTAATATGAGACTTTACTACAAGGAAACGAGGTAGACTAGACTGGGTCAGTGACAATAGATTAGACTCAGCCGATCATGACGAAAATAAAGCAGCCACTAGTACAACTTCGATGATCCAGAGTAAAGTCATTTTCTCTTGACGCTGGAGCTCGCTCACCTGGTTCAACGCGGATGTCAGCTAATAGACAAGATCTGAACTACGATGTCGTTCCTGTAAGCAGTCATCCAATCTATCCACGTCAGACTCCATTAATTCCGTGACTTCTTCAATCCATATTTATGTAAGTTTGCCACATAGGTAGTTAATAACCTTCACCTTATTATATATCCATCCAGTAGATGTAAAATCGAAGTAGTTCTCACTAAAGTGTTTACATCGTCCTATGTACTTGTTGTCGTGAACCGCCATTCGTCAGCATCCCGCTCGGTGCCATGAGCAGGATGCTTCTTACTGTCTGTTTACAGCTTTCCTTGCGCTTGATCTCTCCGGTAACGCCCTGTCAACTTTCTTACATGCACATGCATCAACCATTTGCTACCTCATTGTTTTTACATGGGTCGACGCTTACGGTACTTGATAAATCTATAGGCCAGACTCCCCTCCCTCTACTCCACGCGGACCTCTTGCGCCTCTCTGTCCACGAGGACCCTGTGGGCCGGTCGCGCCGATCGCACCGGTTAGCTGACCCAGTTTCATAACAAAAGCATCAGCATTTCCCCCGAATTGTTTTTGAAACGCTTGAAAAGTGACGGGAAAATTACTAGAAAAAGTTTCCCCTGTTAAATAGGTACTTCCTATTGCATCTAAAGCGACACCAAACCCCCTTTCGTCATCACTGCCACCTAGAAAAGATGAAAAAGAAATCCCTCGTCCTGAAAAACTTAATTGTGTGATAAATGCATCAGAAGGTCCGTCCAATCTATTTTGAAAAGCATCTGAGGTGATCGGAAAATTGCTCGAGAATGTTTCTCCAATAACCCAAGCCGATCCGAAGGCATCGACTGCGATTCTAAAACTAGCATCCAGGGCATCCCCTCCCAAAAACGTAGAGTATACCAACGAGCTCCCTTCTTCATTGATCTTGGTAACAAAGGCATCAATTTCACCGCCTCCAAATACCGTCTGAAAAGAATCAGGTAAGATAGGAAAGTTGGTTGAGCGGGTAAATCCTGTCACATAGGCGTTGGTCGCACCATCTAAAGCAATCCCTACACCATTATCATCTTGACTTCCCCCTAAATAGGTCGAATAAATGAGATCATTGCCTGCTGCATTTATTTTAGTAACAAACGCATCATTTAATCCCCCTAACATCGTTTGAAAAGCCCCATTCGTGGTTGGAAAATTCGTTGAATCTGTCTGTCCGGTTACATAAGCATTCGTTAATTTATCCAACGTAATACCAAGACCAACATCATCTCTATCTCCACCTAAAAAGGTTGAATAAATCAAGCTGCTTCCCGCTGGGCTTAATTGTGTTACAAAAACTTCAACGTTTCCTCTGAAGATCGTTTGAAATGCTCCGCCCGTTATCGGAAAATCCGTTGAGACTGTTCCTCCAATTACATAAGCATTTCCATTTTCGTTGATCGCAATATCAAAACCAGAGTCTACACTACTTCCCCCAAGGTAAGTGGAATAGAGGAGGGAAGAACCAGTCGCGTTAAGACGCGTCACAAAGGCGTCAGTTCCCCCACCGAATAGTGTTTGAAACGCGCCGGACGTAACGGGGAAATCAGTAGATGTTGTGCTTCCTGTGACAAAAGCCTGGTCACGCGAGTCGACAGCAATCCCACCAACAACGATACTAGAAAATTCTGAGCTACTTCCCCCCAGGTAGGTCGAATAAATAAGGGAAGTCCCGGTAGCATTCAGTCGAGTGATAAAAGCATCAAAGTCTCCTACCAATATCGTTTTAAATGCTCCAGTTGTGATAGGAAAATTCGCAGAATTCGTAATTCCTTTAATATAAGCTTCACCTTTTGCGTTAACCGCAATCCCCCTTGCCCTATCAAAATCATTTCCTCCGATATAAGTAGAGTAAAAAACTACAGGATCGATCAAGAGCGGCAAGGTAACATTATAAGAAGTTAGAGAAAATCCAATTGAAGAATCGTCAAAGAGGCGAAATGCGGTGGAAATTGATCGTTTCTCTCCGTGAACCCACTGAAAGCTGATCGGTTTTTCTTCACGAAGGACTCCGCATGAAGTTTGGATCAAGAGATCACCATGCTCGTTTAGTGTAATAGCGTCACTACCTTCGTACCTTAAACGAATATTATCTACCTCAGCACCTGCATAGACCATCACGTCATACTTCAACTGTTCGTTAGTTCCAGAAAAAATAATATCGATACCTTTCCATACTTCTCTATATATAACCTTATTTTCAAGTGAATCTAGCTCCATATCCACTTGCGGATAAGCGTCTATAAACTGCAAAGAAAGGCTCGCATCCTTTTCATCTGTGGAAAACTGAAAATCGACTCTATCCCGATAAAAGAAAAAACTACATCCTTCCCCTTCTCCCTGATATAAAAATTCCGTCTTCGTCCTTCTATCTCCAGGAACAAAAACCATCGGGCGTAAATCAATTTGATGCACTTTGGCATTCCCCCAATAATCTCACCTATTGATAGTTATATATATGTGTACTCAGAAAAAATTGGAACTAAATTATACTGATGCGCATTAATCGGCCACTCTTGGCGTACTCATATTTTCACTCAAACAACCTTGATCCATCACCAGCCGCTCGGACAAAGAACAACTATACACCATTTATTCACATGGATTCTCTCTTTATTCTCATTATCGGGTCCTGGTCGTGAAACGCAATACATATAGGAACAAAACTTTCAATACCCCCACAAGCCTTTTTAAAAGATACTACTGTTCTTGCCACTAGATAAAGAGTAGAACCCAGTGCACTTTTCGTCGTGTCAAAGCCGTTCTTCAGATATAAAACACCAAACTCCTCTAGCTCTGGACCTTCTATAGTTTTCGTCCAGTCACAAGCCCACTCATCCTCTTCCAATTCCAACGTATTGTAATCATCACATATATAAAAATTACTGCTCCAATCGTTATCTAAATCATACTCAAAATAAACAGCCTTCGATCGACTTCTTTCACCTAATGCCAATGATTTTATTATTCCAGACCTCAATTCTCTAACATAGTTGTCCATGTTAATGTTGTTAATTGCATTCGCTTGTGATACACCAGCTAATTCCTTACATATATTGTAGTACCTATTGTTTATTTCAACATAGGACATTTGAAATAAGTTCGCCTGCATCTCTGTTAAGTAATCATAAATATCCATGTGGGCTCTCCTTTTATATCAAAGCTTGCAGTTTGACCCGAGTGCCACTATTATAAACGGTGACTCTCATAGCATTTCCATCATCTTAAGTTGAGTTATTACGATATAATTGTATAGGATTATGACAAATGACAAGTGCAAATATTCATGAAAGTGACGAGTGTATACCACCCGTCACACGGTTTTCGATCTCCGCCGATTAAATGGCGGTTTTGCGGACTGCTATTCGTCAGCATCCCGCTCGGTACCACGAGCAGGATGCTTCTTACCTGTTTACGGCCTTTTCGACCATGCAAGAACCTTATCAATGAGGTAAGGGCTCCTAATGCATAGTAAAAGGCTTTTACCAGCCAAAGAAACCATTTCATAGCGGTGAATCTCCTTTTGAAAGGAGATTCACCGCTATCCACTCCTGCGGGCTTAGCCCTTTCATATCAAGGGGTTCATCATTCCCTTTTTACTCCAGCAGATGGTAGGTTAGACGGCTTCATAGATGGTAACTTAGTAGAAGGCTCCATGCTCACAACGAAAAGTGAGTATAGAGTATCTACAGAGCTACTACCGAGTGGTCGTTACAAATCCCGCTCCTATTATCGGAATACAGAGATCAAAACATCAAAAAAACGCTAATGTTCTTTTCTACTTAAGTATTGTTATTTTTTAATGTAGTCTATAAATGACTTAATCGCAAAAAATAATCCGATTAATCCAATTATCAAAACTATAAGCCAGAAAGGATTGAAATAGTGTTGCATTTGGCTCCACTCCTAAGTATTCATGTATATCTTATTGTAACCTAAGGTATAACCGTTAAGGAACCTCCTGAATAATAGATAGTGGACTTGAGTCAATAAGTGAGACAGTAAAAAGTTAAGTCTAAGCTGACAGAGATTGAGTTGACCTGGTCAAGCAAAGTTGTAAAGGTCATTAGAATAAGATTAAGCTAAACGTGCCTCCATAGGGGCTTTTCCACCTAAAGCACTGTGGGGTCTTACATGCTGGTAATAACGAAAGATATAATCTGTGATGAGATTATTGAGATGTTCATCGTTCTTGATGACGTAATGATGAAGGTGCCCATTTTTCAGCTTGCCAAAGAAAAACTCCATGGGTGCATTATCGTAAGGACATCCCGCCTTACTCATGCTTTGTTTGATGCCGTTCTGCTCACAATAATGGATAAAAGCTTTGGAAGTGAACTGAACCCCTTGATCACTATGTAAAATCAGTCCTGTCGTTGGGGAGTGTTGATCGAGAGCTTGTTGCAGGGTTTCGATGGCTAAGTCTGATGTAATATACGAGGCGGTTTTCGTTGCTACAATGCTACGATCCTTCAAATCCAGAATGGAACAATTGTATCTCATCCGTCCATTTGACAGGCGGATATAAGTAAAATCCGCACACCACCGCTGACCGGTGTGAGAAGGAGAGAAATCCTGGTTAAGAATATTGGGAAATACTTTGTGGGGCTTTCCCCTTAGATAAGATGGTTTCCTTTTATAGACAATCGAACGTAGGCTGAGTTCTTTCATATATTTATGAACGGTGATCAGACTAAACGATTGACCTTCTTTGGAAAATTGACGCTGAACCATTCGGTAGCCCATTTTTCCGTTATAACGATGGTAAATATCCTTGATTACCGATTGAGTCTCTTCCTTCCGCTTGTAGTACGCCGCTTTTCGTTCCTTTCGGTAGTTGTAGTAGGCATGGGGAGATAGTTGGAACCGTTTGAGTAGCCATCGCACACCGAATAGTCGCGATTATAGTAAGTATGACGACCATACTTCTCTTCATAGTGTCACTTCCTTTTACTACACGTCATATTCCCCTATGTTTGCAAAAATTAGAGAGAGAAATACAAACCAGGGTTTCGTCTTCTTCACCCCCACCACTTTCGATCCAATGTCCGATACTGGATCGCTTCGGCTACGTGTGGCAGTTGAATTTCTGGCTCCCCTCCTAAATCAGCGATGGTACGGGCCACTTTTAGGATGCGGTCATGGGCACGGGCACTTAACCCTAAGGCATCAAAAGATTGCTTTAGGAGTTGGTCTGTCTCTTTGTTTATCTTACAATAGCGGCGGATATATGCAGGGGGCATCGCTTCGTTGTGTAAAATGGTGGTACCGTCAAAGCGTTCGGCTTGCCGTTTGCGGGCTTGTACAACACGCTGACGAATGCTGATTGAGGATTCTTCTTTTGTTCCCTCAGATAAAGTCTGATAATCCACTCGTGGGACTTCCACGTGAATGTCCATCCTATCCAACAAAGGGCCAGAGATTTTAGAGCGATAGCGCTGAACTTGTAGGGGGGTGCAGGTGCAAGCCCGGTCTTGTTCATAGCCATAAAACCCACACGGGCAAGGGTTCATCGAAGCGATTAACATAAAGTTAGCTGGAAAAGAAAAAGTAGCACGAGCTCGGCTAACGGTAACATGGTGGTCTTCTAAAGGCTGGCGTAATACTTCCAATGCTCCCTTCGAAAATTCAGGAAGCTCATCTAAGAATAAGACGCCACGATGGGCGAGACTTACTTCGCCCGGTTTAGGGATGGAGCCACCGCCGATCAAACCTGCTGGAGAGATCGTGTGATGCGGGGCGCGAAACGGCCGATGAACTTCTCGCTTCCCCTTCTGAGTTAAAAGACCCCCAATGCTACGTATCTTTGTGACTTCAAGCGATTCACTCGCCTGCATCGGAGTAAGGATAGAGGGTATCCGACGTGCCAACATCGTTTTTCCCGATCCAGGTGGTCCAATCAGAAGAAGATTGTGCATACCTGCCGCCGCTACTTCCATGGTCCGCTTAACATGGCGTTGACCTCGGACATCAGCAAAGTCTGCGGGAACATCTTTCGTAGTTGCTGCTGTGATAGAGGTGAGCGGAACCGGAGGTGCTTCTTCGTGACGTAAAATCGCCGCCGCTTCCTGTATCGTATTAGCTGCAAATACGATCATACCAGCAACCAGACCCGCCTCTTCTGCATTGCTAGCAGGGACGATTACTTTACGAAACCCTCCCGCTTTGCCGGCAATCACCATCGGTAACACACCTGCCAACGGGCGCAAACCACCATCGAGCGCCATCTCCCCTAACAACAACCACGAATCACTCTCTTTCCATATCAATTGCTCACTTGCAAACAGCACACCCAATGCGATTGCAAGATCAAAACCTGACCCTTCCTTACGTAAAGCTGCAGGGGCTAAATTCGTCGTGATGCGCTGTAATGGGAATGAATATCCGCTATTTTTGATAGCGGCACGTACACGATCTCGCGCTTCCCGTACTGCAGAGTCAGGCAAGCCCACGACATCAAATGCAGGCAGGCCATTACTAATATCCACTTCCACTTCAACCACTACTCCATCTAATCCATGTATCGAACAGCTATACAATTTTGCATACATGATTGCTTTCCCCCTACCCCAAGCGAACAAACCTCATTTAAGGCTACTCCATACAATAGAGCTTCCATTTCTTACGTAAAAATTCCTTCCTCTCTAGAAGTTTCTCACTCTCTTTCCAAATGAGCTTACTCACAAATGGAAAAATGAGCGTGTATTCAACGAAAGAACTGTACAAACCGCTTCCATATAAGATAGGATAAGAAGGATAGAAGGCATTGTCCAAGTCACTATGTAACTTAGCAAGGAGGGAACTTCATGTTTTCCTTTATCAAACAACTATTTCAATCTACTCCTCCACAAGAAAAGAGTGAAGAGCGGGAGCTATGGTATAACGAATTACAAGCGTTAAAAAAAGAAAATGATAAGTTGAGGCAGAAAATGTTTGCTAAAGAGAAAAAGAAAGCGGAGCCGCGGAAAATACATATCGAATTCTTCCTCTATGATCCTCATAATCGGGAAAATGCTGCTTACTCCGAGTCCGACCTAAATCGCTATCCCATGATGGGATTTACTTTGCATGCCCTCGATGAAAAATCTCCTTGTCCTAGCCCCGTTAAATATATGGTGCAAGGGTTAGAAGATACATTTACATCATTAAAAATTACGTACCACGCTGTAAACGAACCTGCGCTATATAGCTTTTTCGTCAATATTAAATCATTTCCCCAAGTGGAAGTGAAAAAGAGCATCTATCTGCTTTTTCATCAATTGCGTGCGTGGCAGGAAAATAGCTCCGATAAGGTCTCCTTACGCATCCATGTTGGGGGCGATGAATTACACCAAGAACTGTTAGAAAATCACCAACAAGCCGGTTAATCCATTCTCCAGCATCCAAAAATAATGATCCACTCTTTCATTGTTAAAGCTTAAAAGGATACGGGGCAAATTAGTTCCGCATCCTTTTATAATAAAACCTACTATATGAAAACCCTCTCTTGAGGGATGATACCTCGCTATCTTCCTCTATCACCACTTCGCATTTTTAATAGATACACACACCCATCCTCTTGCCACATAATGCATTCTCTACCCGCTAAACTCTCCTCCCGCTCCTCCGTGGACCTTGCCTTTACGATCCGATAGCTCCAGTCGAACCCGTTGCACCTATCTGCTCCCAAAAGGAATTCCTTGACCAGAAAAGCTCATCTGCGTCACAAAGGCATCATCAGCTCCTGCGTGGCAGCCTTGAAACGCATTGAATGTGACAGGAAAGTAGCATCAACTCAGAAACCTCATCTAGTGTATATCGACTCCCTCTGGCACAAACGTATCTAGATTCCCTACTCTTCGCAACATACATGTCTTCATCATTTCTTCTGTCACATCCCTTAAACTACAATCAACCATCTTTATGCTCTTCATTCCATACCCGTCCATAGGATAAATCATAATGTTTTATCCTATGATTCAACATCTATTTTGGGTAAATTAAGATTAGTGAAACCCCGTCTATGTAGAAGAAGTAAATCGTAAAGCCGTTACATATGCCGCATCCGGGGTGACAAAGTCTCAGCTTCTTTCTGAAGATAGGAGCACGATCGCCACCACATGGATGAAATGGATCCGTTTATGAATATAAAGAAATCCTAATATCTTAAGTGATACCCAGAAACAGAAGAAGCGCTAACCATATGGTTAGCGCTTCCACATGTTTAATCCATTCTACAGTTGATATAACTCTTTTACAGGACCAATATCTATACTACTAAGTTCTAATTTCTTTTCAGAATACGGTTTATGCACTAGATGATTAAACCCTTTGTACATGACTGAGCGAGTATCGTCGGTATGATCTAAGCCCAACACATGACCCAATTCATGAATAACTGTAAAAAGGTAACTCCAACCGTTAACCGTGAAATCATCTGTACCTATTGCTTTTTTGATTCCATCTACATTGACAGTAGAATGGGGAACTGATTTCACACTATTTACTGTGTGCTGAACAACCATTTCTGAAAACTTCTTGTCTAGTGCAAAGAAGTTAATTTTTACTGTGCCACTGTTTATTGGGAATGGAAACTTGCTCGGAGTGGAAGAGAAATTGGATGGAGTCGGGGAATACTGATCTCCACTTTCATTTTTAAACCACTTAAGTGTCCCCCCCATTGAAAGGGGTGTTTCTGCATAAATGTAAGGGTATACCACGATATTGTTTTCGCCCAAAGCGCAGTCAAAGGCACCCCCGTTATTTTGGATTGAGGGCACACGTAGTTCAAAAGCCTTCACCTCTAGCCTCTTATTCCAATGCTCCACCGCTTCTTCTGTTATACTATTAAGAATACTCTCTAAATCAGTGTAATTAATATTATAGTTTGCTTTTTGGTAAATTGATTTTAGTGTTGCAGAAAACGGTGAAACCGTTATTCCAATCGGAAATTTACCCACTTTTGTACCATCAAATGTTGGACCTGCCAAAACAACCATCTCCCTTATTCAATCTAATTTTGTCTACAATATCATGATATACAAGCACTTCCTCAGAGATTCATCAAAAATATGAAATTTTAAAAATATACTCTCTCTATTATTAAACTACACATGAAAAAAAATCTAATGGGGACTACCCTCTTTATGATTTTCTATCCATGTAAAGCTCAGGGTTAAGCAACTGTATCGTTAGAATGATCATCGAACCCCAGAATAGAGCATACCTTATATAAAAAAGGGAGAGGATGATGTAAATTGATTCCGCTGGTGAAGGAAAACAAGAGGATTGTGATTGCGTTAAACGGAGAAAAAGTCTTCCTTCACTTTTTTTGGAATCGGATGCAGTTATCTTTTGCGAAAAGAGGTTTATTACACGAAAAGCCCATTTCATTACTTTTTAAAGGAGCGAACCTCCGTACAAACATCTCGTATTTCTCGGGAGATAGAGGAGAAGGAATATATTACTCTAATCTATGGGAGGGTGTGGATGCCTACTTCTATGAAAGAGGAAGCGGACTAAAATATGATTTTCTTGTACGACCAGGTATCCCACCAGGGAAGATTTCACTCAATTATTGCGGTGTGCACGATCTATCACTAACCAAGATGGGCGACTTGATCGTCTCAACTCCTAGTGGCTGTCTTATAGAGAAAGCTCCGACTAGCTTCCAACAACGAAACGGAGACACTATTGAAGAAATTCCCACAAACTTTATCCTAAGAGAAGACGGCACCATCGGCTTTTCCTTTCGTGAAGGATATGACCCCAGATATCCCCTACTTGTAGATCCATTTATTCTTTACTCCACTTATCTCGGGGGTAATAGAATGGATATTGGACAGGGGATCGTTGTTGATTCAAGCGGAAATGCTTATGTGACAGGGCAAACCAACTCGAGTAATTTTCCTATTACGAGTGGATCATTTCAACAAACGAAAGCGAGTAATAATGATCTTTTTATATCAAAAATAAATAATACTGGTACATCATTGCTTTATTCAACATTCCTAGGGGGGAATCAGACAGACGAGGGTCGAGGAATTGCACTTGACCGAGAGGATAATGCCTATGTCACTGGATTTACTCGTTCCACCAACTTCCCCATAACGTTGGGGGCTCTGCAAAGTATCTTTGGCGGAGCGACGGATGCATTCATCTCTAAATTAAATGCTAGTGGAAATGACCTTCTCTACTCTACCTATTTAGGGGGCTCATCGAACGACCTTGCCCGTGGAATTACCGTAAATGCCTCCAATGAAGCATTTGTGACTGGTGCGACCAGCTCTACCAATTTCCCCATCAGTACAGACGCGTTTCAAACAAGGCTTCGTGGAGACTTGAATGCCTTTGTTTCCAAAATAAATAATAGTGCGACGGCCATCGTTTATTCCTCATATCTAGGCGGGAAGCAACGAGACTTAGGAAATGGTATTGTTGTAGATGAAGTCAATCACTCGTATGTAGTAGGTGAAACATCGTCAACAGATTTTCCAGTTACCTCTGGTGTGTTCCAGTCCATGAACAATGGTGCGAGCAATGGCTTCATCAGCAAAATAAATGCGACAGGAAACTCTTTACTTTATTCTACCTATCTAGGTGGAAGCTTTTCTGATGTCATTCTCTGTGTAGACGTAGACGTCTCAAAGGAGGCGTATGTTATAGGGACAGCAACTTCGCTTAACTTTCCAGTGACAATCGGTGCGTTCCAGACAAAATTTGCAGGTGAAGCTGAGGCGTTCGTGACAAAAATCAATGATGCGGCCTCACAATTAATATATTCCACCTTTATCGGCGGCAGTAATTTGGATGGAGGTATCGGGATTGGTGTAGACCCCTTCGGCAACGCTTGGGTAACTGGATTTACAGAATCATCCGACTTCCCTATTTCTCCAAATGCCTTTAGTCCTAGATTGACGGGAACACAAAGTGCCTTTGTTTCACAAGTGAGTCTAACAGGTGCAAACCTGATATTCTCTTCTTATTTAGGCGGGAATGGCTTCGATGATAGTGGTGGTATCGCAGTCGATGAAGTAAGTAATGCATATGTGACAGGATTGACTGATTCGACCAATTTCCCCACAACACCAGGTGCGTTTCAGCGTCAATTACTCGGTGAATGCAATGTTTTCGTTACTAAAATCGGACAGCCAATCGTAGAGGGAGCAACCGGTCCAACCGGTCCACCAGGATCAAGAGGCCCTCGTGGCGCACGTGGTCCCCGTGGTGGCGGTGGTGAGTTTAGTGGTTAAGTTAATGGAAATTTGGTCGATAAACTATATTCAGGAAGCAGGTCTGTTGACTCACTGTCACGAATAACCCTTACTACAAACTACAGGATCTAAGGAAGTGTCATGATGAGAAAGAGATTTCCTTCTGAAAAAAGCCGTCTCCTAGCGATGGTTTTATTTATACCATTGCTTATTTTCCATATTTTCTTTGCAGCTTTGTTGATCGTTGATTTTGAAGTCGCTCCTCTGATTATCCTATCGCTATCCGATACCTTTATCCTTTTAACATGGTTTAGAACATACTATGAAACAGATGATACCCATCTTTTGATCAAATCTTGTGTATTCCAATGGAAAATTCCTTATCACTCCATTGAAAGAATAGAAGAAGTTAGAAGCTTTATGTCTAGCCCTTCTCTTTCTTTCAACAGATTGGGACTCACATATAAAAGAGGCTATGTGATGATATCGCCTAAACATAAAGCAGAATTTATTTCTACTATAAGAAAGAGAAATCCCAATATAGAAGTAAAAGATAATCCTAGATGAGAAAATCACACCCATAAATCTCCTATAACAAATTTTTTTACTGCTCATTTACTCATCTATAGCATGAAATATTTTTTATAAATGCATCTACAATAAGGTTAAAAGCAACAGGAATTTCAGCAAACGGACTATGTCCGACTGTACGCAAGGCCAATATTTTCGAATTAGGGATCACACGGTTAATTGCTATTGCTGCTTTAAATTTTATTATAGCATCATCTTTACTTTGAATTATCAAAACGGGTAGCTTGATTTGAGGCCATACCTCTTGTAGAGTAACAGGTTCTTCTAAATTTAAGAGACCCCTAACTTGTGAAGGAACCAATGCAATATAGGAAAGAACGGTTTGCACATCACTTCTTGACAATGTGCAATTGGTCAAAAGTGAAACAAATTGTTTCACTCCCTCGGCAGTTACTTGTAAACAAGGATTCGTCAGAAGAGGGATTACACTTCGCGCTTGTGGTGTTAAGACTTCATTGGCAAAAGGCGTGTTGATTTCTACACGTGAGGAGACTAGAATAATGCCACTGATCCGGTTGGGACCAAAATATTTTAAATATGTTGTAAGCCATGTCCCTCCTCTGGAATGTGCGACCACAATTGCGTTTTTTAATTGCAACCGTTTAAATACGGAAGCAATATCGTTTGCATAAAGTGTTCCTTTGATATAATCTTGAGGATTAAATGACTTGGGCTGAGATTCTCCTTGCCCTCTCATATCAATGGCAATTAGTCGGTATTTTCTTAGCAGCAGGGGGCTAGCAAATTGGAAATTCCAAAGTAGCCACGCTTCACTATATCCATGAATAAATACAACTGGAATACCATGTGGATTTCCAGAAACTTTTACAGAAATACGAAAATTATTCCCTCCTCTAACAAATAACTTTTGAATATTATTTGTATTGAGAATGGGTGACTCAGGGCATCTTTCGATCTTAAGATTACATTTATTCATATTACACCCCCAATAGATATCTTCTCACTATATTACGTAAGGAGGAGATAGAAAGTGCTCACCATCGCTGACTTAAAACAGGTCCAAATTGTCATTTAACTCTCTAAATAGATGGCGAGATCAATATGAGGTTGGAATTTTGAACTCGTTTTTTACATACACACTTTATAAATTTCTCTATACACAGAACTTATGTTCCTATATAATATAAAGATAGTCGAACCCTATTAATGTTATTGGAGTGGTATTTAATGCTTACAAAACAGGTATACCTTTATGTATTTAATACGATGTCCGATTGGGAATATGGATATTTGATTGCTGAACTAAACTCAGGAAGGTATTTCAAGAAAGGAGTAGCTCCTATAAAAGTGCTTACAGTAGGAGCCACTAAAGAAATGGTTACTACCATGGGCGGACTACATATACAGCCAGATATGACTGTTGATGAATGTAAACTCGAAAACAAAGATCTTATCATTTTGCCTGGGGGAAATACTTGGGGAGAGAGCTTCCATCAACCTATCTTAGAGAAAGTTGAAGAAGCATTGGAACTGGGTACTGTCGTTGCCGCAATTTGTGGTGCAACTGAAGGGTTAGGAAAAATCGGGTTGCTAGATTCTAGAAAGCATACAAGTAATGACTTATCGTATTTAAAGCTGGTCTGCCCTCATTATGATGGTGAAACTTATTACGAAATAGAGCCTGTAGTATCCGATAAAAATTTGGTTACAGCTTCAGGAGTAGCTCCTCTGGAATTTACAAGGGAAGTACTGAAGATTCTGGATGTATTTACACCAGATACATTAGACTCATGGTATAACCTCTATAAAACACAGAAATCCGAGTACTTTTTTCGATTAATGGATTCTATACAATAAGCAACGATCGGAAAGAGCCGAAGAGATATCCCTATTGGCTCTTTCTAGATATGCATGATAGCACATGATATACATTATTTTTTGATGATTAAAAAGCTCCTTGTAAGTGGTATAATTCTGGTTCTCTCTCTATACCATTTTTAAACCATATGGAAATAACATCGAACCGTATGGGCGCATCTATTAACTGATTCTGCTGTAAGTAGAGTTGGGCCAAGCGACGAACTTGCTGCTGTTTACGTTGATCGACAGATTGAAATCCCAATCCAAAGGAAGCACCTCTCGTACTTCTCACCTCTACAAAAACCCATTTTCTCTCCTTTAAAGCAACGATATCAATCTCCCCTACTTTCGTGTGCCAATTCATCGACTTAATCACATAACCATGGGCGAGCAAGTATGCGCGGGCACACTCCTCTCCCCTACTCCCCACTCGTTTACGTATATCCCCTTGTCCAGGCACGTTACTCCCCTCTTTCACTCGCTCTTCTTCTATTCTATTAAAAGCTTATCAAAGAAGGAATCGTTTAACAACTTCGAATTAACACTACAAAAAAGAGTACCTTTCATGTCAGAGGAGATTTCTTCCCCTTACACAAAAATGATACTCTAAATGAGTCACTCATTCACCTGCTGACTTCGCTTTCACATGCTGAGTATGATCTGCCCACTCTGCTACCGGAGCAAAACTCATACGATGAAGTGGAGTAGGACCCCACTTCCGGATAGCTGCCAAATGTTCTGCTGTACCGTACCCCATATGCTTATCCAATCCATACTGGGGATAGCTCAGCGCTGCCTCTTTCATCAGCGCATCGCGGGTCGTTTTTGCTATGATTGAAGCTGCTGCAATCGAGACACTTAACTGATCTCCCTTAATGATCGATTCCTGTTTCACTTCTGTGTCCGCTAACTTCACAGCGTCGATAAGAAGGACGTCTGGAGTAATCTTTAGTTCCATTATTGCCCGTCTCATGGCTTCGTGTGTTGCTTTTAAGATATTGTGCTCGTCGATATAAGCAGCATCCACTATTCCTACTCCCCACCCGCGAGCATACTGTTCAATTCGGGTACGTAAAAGTAAACGCTTCTCCTCTGTCAGCCGCTTAGAATCATCTAAACCCGTGCCCTCAAAATCAGGTGGTAACACGACTGCTGCTGCGACGACAGGGCCCGCCAATGGACCCCGCCCTGCCTCATCAACTCCCACGATCGCTTCGTAGCCTCTATCCCGATATGTACGCTCGTAGTTCCACATCATGGCTACTCGCTCCGCCTCTTTACGTTCCATCTCCTGCTGCCTTTGCCACTGTAACAACAAACGCTGAACGCCTGTACGTGTATCACTTTGTAGCAAAGCAAGATCCTCTAAACTGATCTGTTCTTGTGTAGCCAGCCACGCTTTTAGCTCTGCAATCGTCCCTTGCCAGCTCATCACGCGTCCTCCATAACTTCTTCCCAATCTCGTGGCCACTCCAAAGAGATGAGTCCAATTCGTCCCGAACGAACATCGCTTAAAACGATCGATGCAGCTTTTTCATAATCAATCTCGCCTCCACGTCGCATACAGCCACGACGACGTCCCACCTCTTCCAATAAGGCTAGAGGAGTTTGATCTGTTTCTTCTACCTGATATCGCTGACTCAGTAGCTCTGGGTATCGCCTCGAGAGCCACTCCAATAAGTAGAGCGCAATATCATCTGCGGGTAGAATATCTTCACGAATGGCACCACTTGAGGCTAAGCGCAACCCTACTTTGGGATCATCAAACTTAGGCCACAAGATACCTGGCGTATCTAATAGTTCCATCTCTTGTCCCACTCGTATCCATTGTTGCGCCTTCGTCACCCCTGGTCGATCCCCTGTCTTAGCTGCACTCTTACCCGCCAAGCGATTAATCAACGATGATTTACCCACATTGGGAATCCCTAAGATCATTGCTCGAATACGCCGTGCTTGAATGCCCTTGCTCTCATTTTGAGCAATCTTATCCGCTAAAAGATCGCGCGCTAACGTCTGGATCTTTTGAATTCCCTTCCCTGAACGCGTATCTAAAGCAATCACTTTCGTCTGCGTCGACTGGAAAAATTCAATCCAGTCTGCAGTCGCCTTTGCATCAGCCATATCGCTTTTAGTCAAAACAATAATTCGTGGTTTATGAGCAAGTTCTTCAATAAAAGGATTGCGACTAGATAGCGGCAGTCGGGCATCTAATAGCTCAATCAATACATCTACTAATTTTACTTTCTCCGTTACTTCTCTCCGGGCTTTTGCCATATGTCCCGGATACCATTGAATGGTCATCAGTTATTTGTCACCTACCAAAGGAGCTCTATACGGTCAAAGGGCCAAAAGATTACCTCCGCCCGTCCCACAATATGATCTGTTTCCACAGGACCAAACTCACGACTATCCTTGCTGTTAATCCGATTATCCCCGATTACGAAGACACTGCCATCAGGAACCGCAACCGGACCAAAGTCATTAACACGTTTGGTGTCTGGGATATAGTCTTCCTCTATCCGTTCGCCATTAATATAAATATGATTATTCTCTGCTGACACGGTTTCTCCCGCTACAGCAATCACTCTTTTAATAAATTCCTTACCTGCATCCTCAGGTTCTGGTGCATGAAGAACCACCACATCTCCACGTTCTGGTTCCTGAAAGCGATATAAAAGTTTATTAACCATCACCTTATCTTTAGTATATAAGGTTTCTTGCATAGAGGGACCGGATACATTAAAAGGCTGAAAAATAAAAATACGAATAACGAAAAAAAGGACGACCGCGATCAAGATAGCATATGCCCACTCGCGCGTCTCTCTTTGATTTCTCTCCTTCTTTCTCTGTGACCGGGAGATATCTTCGCTCATGAAGCCCCTCCTCTTTCTTTGTAATAAAGGAAAAGGGCTTGCAGACAAGCCCTTTTTGATTACCGACGGTGTGCTTCTTTGATGCGCGCCGCCTTCCCACGCAATTTGCGCAAGTAGTATAGTTTTGCACGACGTACTTTCCCGCGACGAATCACTTCGATCTTTTCGATCCGTGGGGAATGTAGAGGAAATGTCCGCTCTACACCGATACCGTAAGATACCTTACGAATGGTGAAAGTTTCGGAGATATTACCACCACGACGTTGAATCACAACACCTTCGAATAGCTGAATACGCTCACGCTGTCCTTCAACAACTTTCACGTGTACACGTAAGGTGTCTCCTGCACGAAAACGAGGAATATCTTGACGCAACTGTTCGTTTGCAAAATCCTGAACCAATGGTTTCATTGTTAATATCCTCCCTTCTTAAAGTTTCATTCGCTTTTCCTTCACAATCCGTATAATAAGCGCAGAAAATATTTTATCACAGCATGATCCTAAAACTCAATCTATCCCATCGAGTGGGTGGAAAAGAGTGCGCAAATAAGCACGATCTTCTTCACTCAACGGCGCTGATTGCAATAAATCAGGACGACGCTCGAAGGTACGACGAAGCGATTCTTGTCTGCGCCAGGTAGCGATGTTAGCGTGATGACCTGACAGTAATATATCCGGCACCTTATATCCTCGATACTCCGCCGGGCGCGTATAGTGAGGATACTCTAGCAAACCGGTGGAAAACGAGTCATCCACAGCCGAATCATGATTGCCCAGCACTCCTGGAAGGAGCCTAATTACACTATCCATCACTACCATCGCTGGCAATTCGCCTCCGGTCAGCACATAGTCCCCGATAGACAACTCCTCAGTAACTACCTGTTGCCGAATTCGCTCATCAAACCCTTCATAGTGACCACATAGTAGCATCAGGCGCGAATGCGCCGCCAGCTCTTCTGCCTTTTTCTGCGTAAATCGCTCTCCCTGTGGACTCATGAGCACAATCGGGATATCTTGAGAAGCATCATCTGCCAACAAGTCATCGACTGCCTTGAAAATGGGCTCTGGCTTCAGAACCATTCCACCGCCGCCGCCATAAGGCTCATCATCTACTGTATGATGCTTATCAGTGCTATACGACCGAAAATTAGTCACACCGATCGATACTTGCCCTTTTTCCTGTGCACGCTTGATGATGCTCGTATGAAGAAATCCTGTGAACATCTCTGGGAAGAGCGATAGTACATCAATTCGCATCGCCTGCACCTCTACTCTCCCAAACCTTCCATCCACTTAATCCGAACGATCTGCTTGGCGATATCGACCTCTTTTACAATCTCCTCAATAAAAGGAATCAATAAATCGCTATCGTGGTCACGGCGAATAACCCACACATCGTTCGCACCTAATGGCAAGATTTCTTTAACGGTTCCCACGGGTTCGCCTGTCAAGGTTTCCACCTGACAACCCACGATCTCATGAAAATAATACTCATCTACTCCAGAGTCAACCGTATCCTCGCGACGGACATACAAGAGAGAGCCTTTAAATGGCTCCGCCTCTTCAATCCGATTCCACTCACGAAACCGTACAAGATAAGCGTTCTTATGCGGTCGAGCACTTTCAACAGTCAGGGAAGAAATCGCACCCGAGGAATCTTGAACGAAGAGGGATTTTCCTTTGGCAAAGCGCACCTCAGGGAAATCCGTTCGCGCCTTTACATTGACATCCCCTCTCAGGCCATGAGTCGTGCCAATCTGGCCTACACATAAGAGAGATTCAGATGAGGTCATATAACCCTCTCCTCTCATCTACCTGAAGGGAAGGGGCAAATACGTCAAACATAAAGGTTCCTTCCCCTACCAAGGCCCTACTTTTGTAATTTCTTTTCATGGAATTCTTTCATGATCCCTTCTTGACGGAAAAGGTTTTTCACCGTATCCGACGGTTGAGCACCATTTTCCAACCACTTCATTGCCTTCTCTTTATCAATTTTCAAGACCACTGGGTCTTTCAATGGGTTATAGTAACCGATTTCTTCGATAAAGCGACCATCACGTGGAGAACGGGAATCAGTAGCTACCAAACGGTAGAATGGTACTTTCTTAGCACCCATCCGCTTCAGACGAATTTTCACTGCCATGTTTATTTCACCTCCCTATCCAGGATAACTGCTTCTAGGTATCTTCATACCTTATTGCATAAACGGAAACTTAAATGCGCCACGACGTTTCTTCTTACCGCCACTTTTTTGCATCCCTGAGAACTGTTTCATCATTTTCTTCATATCATCAAATTGCTTGATTAAGCGGTTAACATCCTGAACGGAAGTTCCACTCCCCTGCGCGATGCGCCGTCGACGACTCGCATTAATCACCTCAGGATGTGTTTTCTCCTGCTTTGTCATCGAACGGATAATCGCTTCGACACGCGTTAAATGACTCTCATCCACCTTCAAATTTTTAAGCCCCTTCATCTGACCCATCCCTGGCATCATGCCAAGTATTTCATCCAGCGGCCCCATGTTACGCACCTGCTGTAATTGGTCGATAAAGTCATCAAAGGTAAACTGTTGCGTCCGCATTTTGCGTTCTAGCTCTTTTGCTCTATCTGCATCTACATTGGCTTGCGCTTTTTCAATGAGGCTTAATACATCCCCCATCCCCAAAATACGCGAGGCCATCCGATCAGGATAAAAAGGCTCCAATGCATCCATCTTTTCGCCGAGACCGACGAATTTTATCGGACAATCTGTCACTGCCTTAACAGAGAGTGCTGCCCCACCACGTGTATCCCCATCGAGCTTCGTGAGTACAACTCCAGTCAAACCAAGATCGCTATTAAAGCTCTCTGCCACATTTACCGCATCTTGTCCCGTCATCGCATCGACAACGAGTAAAATTTCATCTGGATTCACTGCCGCACGCACTGCTTTTAACTCATCCATCATCGTCTCATCGATGTGAAGGCGACCAGCAGTATCGATAATACAGTAATCAGCACCGCTCTCTTTGGCCTGCGCCAATCCCTCAGTCGCAATTCGTACAGGATTCTCTTTGTCACCCAGCGAGAAGACCGGTACATCCACTTGCTCACCGATCACTTCCAACTGACGAATCGCTGCCGGGCGATACACATCCCCTGCTACTAAGTAAGGTCGCTTATTCTGCTTGCTCAAGTGACGCGACAACTTACCTGCTGTCGTCGTTTTACCAGCACCCTGTAAGCCCACCATCATGATTACAGTAGGTGACTTTGACGCTTGTGCTAATTTGCTCTGTTCTCCGCCCATTAGCTGTGTCAGCTCGTCATTAACCACCTTGATCACTTGCTGACCGGGGGTAAGACTATCCAACACTTCTTGTCCAATCGAACGTTCCCGTACTTTGGACACAAACTCTTTTACCACTTTAAAGTTAACATCCGCTTCCAAAAGGGCGAGTCGCACTTCACGCATCGCTTCCTTTACATCCGCTTCTGTCACTTTCCCTTTACGCTTTAATTTATTGAGGGCGGCCTGTAACCGTTCAGATAACCCATCTAATGCCATAGCGAAAGCCTCCCAACTCTATCTCGCAAGCTGTGCTTGACTCCCTGTGGGGCTAATCGAGTTGCAGTAGTTCTTCCAGCAAGGGGGTGATCTTCAGCTTCAGCTCTGGGTCAGACGAAACAGCCTCCGCTATTTCACCTGTAATCCGCCGCCGCTTCTGATGCTTATCGAGGAGCATCAAATGCGACTCCGTCTCCTCCAATACCCCTTGCGCACGTTTGATCGCTTCAAAAACCGCTTGGCGAGAAACTTCATATTCCGCAGCGATTTCACCTAGTGACCAGTCTTCATGAAAATACAGCTCCAACATACTTCGCTGTTTCTCTGTTAAGAGTGGAGCATAAAAATCGCATAGTAGATTGACACGCGTTGTCTTTTCTAACACGAGCGTCACTCCTTGGCTTCAGGTGAGTCGCAATCACAACAACCGTAACCCATGATACCCAATCCCACTTCATGTGTCAAGTCTTTTTCCTTGATACTCTATTTTTCGTCTTTTTCAAGCACTGTCCCAAATAGAGCGTGTATATACTGCTCCGCCGAGAACGGTTGCAGATCGTCCATTTGCTCCCCTAAACCTATCATTTTAACTGGTACACCTTGCTCGTGTGCAATCGCTACCACGATGCCGCCCTTGGCAGTGCCATCCATTTTCGTCAGTACAATCCCGCTCACATCGACGGCTTCGCCAAAGAGTTTCGCCTGCTGTAACGCATTTTGCCCTGTGGTTGCATCGAGCGCAAGCAATACTTCGTGAGGCCCACCGGCAATTTCACGTTCCACCACCCGCCGCACTTTTTTCAGTTCTGCCATCAAATTAACTTGGCTGTGCAAACGACCTGCTGTATCACAGAGCAACACATCTGCCCCGCGTGCTCGTGCTGCTTGAATCCCATCATAGATAACGGCTGCTGGATCTGCTCCCGATTGATGTTTAATCACATCCACACCGACGCGCTCGCCCCAAATTTCTAACTGCTCGATCGCTCCGGCTCGGAATGTATCCCCTGCCGCCATCACCACTTTTTTTCCTTCACCTTTTAACTTATGTGCTAGCTTTCCGATGGAAGTTGTTTTTCCCACACCATTCACACCTACGAAGAGGATCACAGTAAGATCCTCTTCGTTCATCTTAAGCTGACTCCCTTGATCATCCTGCTCCAAGATATCTAATATAAGCTCCGACATCAGAGGCTGTAATTCTTGTGGTTCCTTAATTTTCCTTTCTTTTACCTGGGTGCGCAAACGATCGACCAATTCCATCGTCGTATTTACACCTACATCCGCACTGATCAAGATATCTTCTAGCTCTTCGTACAACTCTTCATCAATACGGCTGCGACGGAATAGATCATCCATCGCTCCCACCATCGAAGAACTGGTTTTGCTCAGCCCAGTTACAAACTTTTGCGTAACAGAATCTGTTGTTTTCGATACTTTCTCCTTTAAGCGTTTAAAAATACTCATTCTTCATCTCCTCCTACATATGAGTAGCAGCTACTTCTCTTTTTTCATCGTAATCTTCCAAGCGAATCGAGACGGGAGTAGAAACACCTGATTCCTGCATAGTAATCCCATATAAGACATCTGCTCCCTCCATCGTCCGCTTGCGGTGTGTAATAATAATAAACTGCGTTTCTTGCGAGAACTCTTTCAGGTAGCGCGTAAAGCGGGTCAAGTTAGCCTCATCCAGTGCAGCATCCACCTCATCCAATACACAGAAGGGCACAGGTTTAATACATAGTACCGCAAACAAGAGCGCAATTGCCGTCAGTGCCCGCTCGCCCCCTGACAACAGCGCTAAGTTCTGTAGCTTTTTCCCGGGCGGCTGCGCCATAATTTCGATACCGGTCGTCAACAGATTTTCCGGTTCTGTTAAGACAAGATCTGCACGACCGCCTCCAAACATTTTGACAAACACATCGCCAAAGTGGGCCCGAATCGCTTCGAAGTTTTCTATGAAGCGGGTGGACATCTCATCTTCCATGCGTTGAATCACTTCATATAGCTTTTGCTTCGCTTCCATCAGATCATCACGCTGGGATTCGAGAAAAAAGAGCCGTTCCGATAACCGTTGGTGTTCCTCTATCGCTCCAATGTTCACATCTCCTAACGCTTGAATCTTCGTTTTAAGTGAACGCACTCCACGCTCCGCTTGCTCTGCCTGTTCAGGAACAGGGTACCTCTGGCGTGCCAATTCAAAGCTAAGCTCATACTCTTCCGCTAGCTTTTCCAGCAAGTGATTTAATTCTACATCCAGCCGAGTGGCCCGAATCTCTTCTTTGGAAAGCGCTTCTTCTTGTTGACGCAACTCTTTGGACTGCCTACGTACCACCTCTTCACGCATCTTTCGCTCCGACTGCATACGATTGCGCTCGCGTTTTCCTTCTTCTAAGGCTTGTGCTACTTCTTCTTTCCCTTTGCGCGAACCAAACGCCAACTTCCCCCATTCCTCCATCTCTTGTTGGCTCTGTGACAGCTCTACTTCTGCTTCACGTCGCTGGGTGAGCACAGTATGCAGTTGCGCTCGAATACGTCCTTGTTCTTCCTCCGCCCGCTCTAGATTGGATAAGAGGTGCGCTAACGACTGCTCCACATGTGCTGCCTTCACTTTCCACTCTGTCAGTGCTTGTACCGTCTCTTCACGTGCGGACGCTTGCTCCTGCGCCGATGTTTGTGCTAAACGAATCCGTGCACTCAGTTCCGCTCGCTCTTCCTCTACCTTGTGGGCACGCTCTTCATTTTGCTCGTGCTGGGCAACCAGCTTATCTATACGGGTATCAAGCGTTCTTTCTTCTGACCCCATGTGATCTACCTTCTCTGTTAATGTACGGCAGGCCATCTCTTGTTCACGTACTTGTACATACAGCTCTTGCTGACGTTGACGAAGTTGCTCCTTTTCTGTTTCGCACTGGTGCAGCCGCTGTTGGTGAATACGCCCCTTTTCATCGAGTCGTTCTAACTGCTCCCGCAGCTCTTTTTCTCTCCGCTCACATGCAACAACAGCTTCTTCCAATTTCTCAATCTCGCGTGCACGGCTTAATAACGCATTCTTTGCCTGTGCGCGGCTTCCTCCCGACATCGAGCCACCTGGATTAACTACTTCCCCTTCTAAGGTGACGATGCGATAACGATAACGAAGGATGGATGCCAAGCGATGCGCTTCTTCTAATTGACGAGCCACAATAACATGACCGAGAAGATAGGAGACCAGGGATTGATACTGAGGTTCTGTTTCGATCAAATCCGCCGCAATCCCGATAAAACCCTCGTGATGACGTACCCGCTCAAGTTCTTGTGCAGACAGGGCGCGCGCTCGGATCACATCTAAGGGTAAAAAGGTGGCGCGACCTGCCCGTTGTCGCTTCAACCATTCGATCCCATTTCGCCCAGCTGCCTCATCGGTGACAACCAGATGCTGCATCGCTCCTCCCAGAGCGATCTCCATCGCGGCCTCAACTTTCTCCGGCACCCGAATCAACTGAGCAACAGCACCATGCACCGCTTGTAGACGTTCTTCTCCACGATCGCGCGCCTTAAGGAGCATTTTTACTCCTTGAAAAAAGCCAGCATGTTCTGCTTCCAACTCTTTATTAAGATCAAAGCGGGAGCGCACTTTATGATGCTCCTGTTCTGCCACCTTCACCTCTCGTTCCAAATCATGAAACTGTTCCACATGGCGCTGCCATTCCCGTGTATGCTCTTCTACCTGCGAGATGACGTTCTGTTGCAGATGCTCCATATTCGTCTTCTCAGAATACAATTCCTGCAGGCGCCGCTGTGCCTGTGTCAGCTCTTTCGATACTTCCTCTTGATCCTGTTGCACTCTTTTCTGCGTAGCAAGAAGTTGCTCTCGTTGTTGCGCTAGCATACTATTTTCACTTACTACTCCCGCTAGTTGATTCCCTAGCTCCTGCCAGCGCTCTTGTTGCGCTTCCAAATAACCAGCAGCATTCTCTCCTGTCATCTGTAATCGTTCCTCACAACTGCGCACTTCATCGGCAATCTCTATTTGTTTTTTCTCCTCTTCCCCCTTCCGTCCCGTCAACGAATCAATCTCTATCGCCAACCGCCCATCCGTTTCTAACAATTGACGCTCACGTTCAAATGACTCCTCAATCCATGTTTTCCTTGCCTGTATTCGCTCTGCCAATACATCTTTTTGCCCCTCTGCTTTCTCTACTTCCTCACTTACTTCAAGCAGACGAGCTTGTAGTGCTTCTACCTTCTGCTCCTGTTCCGTCAAGGTGAGAACAAATGACTCCAGCTCTGCCTCTTGACCACGAACTTCAGCCGCAAAGCGTGCGTAATCATCTTTTAACTTCTCCATTCCCTTGAGGGATTGGTTCCACTCTGCATGCAGCTGATCGATCTTATGTACATACAAACCAATTTCTACTTTTGTCAGCTGTTCTTTATATGCCTTGTACTTTTTTGCGCTTTCCGCTTGCTCGACCAATGGTTCAATCTGATCGCGTATCTCAATAATCAAGTCATAGAGACGTTCTAGATTTTGTTCCGTCGCCTCCAACTTCTTCTCTGCTTCACGTTTACGCGTTTTATACTTTACGATCCCCGCCGCTTCCTCAAAGATCGCCCGTCGATCTTCTGACTTGGTGCTTAAAATGTCGTCAATTCGCCCTTGACCGATCATGGAATATGCTTCTTTACCGATCCCAGTGTCCATAAACAACTCAGTCAAATCCTTTAAACGGCAGGTTTGATTATTGATATAGTAATGGCTCTCACCACTGCGGTAGACACGACGACTGATGCGAACTTCATCGTAATCCAACGGTAGAGACTGATCGGTATTATCCAAGGTTAATCCGACTTCACAGTAACCAACCGGCTTACGCGTATCACTACCTGCGAAGATAACATCCTCCATCTTCACTCCGCGTAAAGACTTGGCACTCTGTTCCCCCAACACCCAGCGAATCGCATCGGTCACATTACTTTTCCCACTACCATTAGGGCCAACCACCCCGCTGACTCCATTAGTAAAAGTCATCTCAGTACGATCAGCAAAAGACTTAAACCCGATCATCTCTAATCGCTTTAAATACACGCGTTTTCCCCCCTTCTCTTCGCTCGATGAACTCTTCTAGTTTACCATAATCCCGACACCTTGAACTTCCCTGTCTCAATCTTACTCGTCATGAACCAAACAACACACAAAGACCACTGGTCCATGGTACAACCAGTGGTCTTTTTCACCCGTGTTTTTAGTTCTGAGTCTGGAATTGCTTTAATGCCATTGAAGCGGCTGCCTGTTCCGCTTCCTTTTTGGAGCGACCCGTTCCATGCCCCATGCGCCGATCGAGCAGCCACACTTCTGCGTCAAATTGCCGATCGTGGGCAGGACCCTTCACATCCACGATCCGATATTCGACGGTTCCTTGCCCCTTCTGTTGAACCACTTCTTGTAGCATGCTTTTAGCATCTGTAATCTGTACCAGCCAGTTCTCATCGTCGATATGTGGGAACACGATTTTCGCTAAAAATTGCTTCGCCACCTCTACCCCCTGGTCAAGAAAGAGAGCACCGATGAAAGCTTCAAATACATCTGCTAATAGTGCGGGTCGGTTGCGCCCCCCCGCCATCTCTTCTCCCTTGCCTAAAAACACATACTCTCCAAAATGAAGTCCTTTGGCAAAAGCGGCGAGCGATGGTTCGCATACGATTCGAGAACGCAGGCGCGTCAACTCTCCCTCACTCATATCAGGAAAGCGATGATATAAATGCTCAGAAACAATCAATTCGAGGACAGCATCCCCCAAATACTCTAAGCGCTCATTATCCAATTCCACTTGTTTCCCCTTATTTTCATGC
Source organism: Mechercharimyces sp. CAU 1602 (assembly GCF_024753565.1). NCBI lineage: Bacteria > Bacillati > Bacillota > Bacilli > Caryophanales > Thermoactinomycetaceae > Mechercharimyces > Mechercharimyces sp. CAU 1602. Next base: position 1,377,110 of record NZ_JANTPT010000001.1, read on the forward strand.
ACATAAGAAGTGTGAGTAAACGCTTGTGCATATAGCTCTTTATTATGAAGCGTTTGGCCGATTTTCTCCTCCAGCCCGGATAAATCCATCCCTCATCACTCCTCTACTGACGAACCTTCACTATATTGTTTTAACGCGATCGTTGCATTATGTCCACCAAAACCTAATGAGTTGGAGAGAGCCGCCCTAATATCTGCTTGCCGTGCTTCGTTGGGTACATAATCCAGATCACAGTTGGGATCAGGATGATCATAATTGATGGTTGGCGGAATCCATTGTTGCTGCAAAGTAAGCGCCGTAGCAATCGCCTCTACCCCACCTGCTGCTCCCAACAGATGACCCATCATCGACTTGTTGGAGCTGATCGCTACTCGTTTGGCGTGTTCTCCCAAGGTCGTTTTAATGGCCATGGTCTCAAACTGATCATTCAGCTCCGTCGAAGTACCATGTGCATTGATGTAATCAATTTGTGCTGGCTCCAGTCCAGCATCTTGGATTGCCAATTTCATCGCTCTACCAGCTCCTTCTCCTTCTGGGGAGGGGCTGGTCAAATGATACGCATCTGCCGTCATTCCATACCCAACTACTTCAGCAATAATATTGGCTCCACGCTTTTGAGCATGCTCTAGCGATTCCAAAACCAGCACACCCGCACCCTCTCCCATCACAAAACCGTCTCGTTCCTGGTCAAAGGGGCGACTAGCTCTTTCTGGCTCGTCATTACGCTTAGAAAGTGCATGCATCGAAGCAAAACCCGCTATGGCCATCGGTGTAATGGTGGCTTCAGTTCCTCCAGCGATCATGATATCGGCGTCTCCGCGTTGTACCATACGGAAAGCGTCACCAATAGCATGTGTACCCGTCGCACACGCGGAAATGGGAGCGCTGTTGGGGCCCTTGGCACCCGTTAAGATAGAGACCTGCCCTGATGCGATGTTAGCAATCATCATCGGAATAAAGAAAGGACTGACCCGACGAGGTCCACGTTCAAGCAATGTCTTGTGCTGATCTTCAAGTGTACCTAACCCGCCAATCCCTGAACCGATATAGACTCCCACACGATACGGATCCACTTCATCCATCTTCACCCCTGCATCCGCCAGTGCAAGTTGCGAAGACGCCACGGCAAACTGTACAAAGCGATCCATACGGCGAGCTTCCTTCTTTTGCATATATTGTAATGGATCAAAATCATTTACTTCTGCTGCAATCGTAGTAGAATAGCCACTGGGGTCAAAGTGTGAAATAGATCCCACTCCGGACTTCCCTGCGATTAAAGATTCCCAAAAGCGATCTTTCCCTATTCCAATCGGCGAAACAACGCCTACGCCTGAGATTACGACTCTATTTGTCAAAAGGTTCACCGCCCTTTTATTAGAAACATTCGTGTAAGTAAAAGTGGAGAAAGCCCCGCAAATGGACGGGACTTTTATCTCCAATCATTACTTCACCTTGCTATTGATATAGGTAACGATATCACCAACAGTTTCAATCTTCTCCGCTTCTTCATCGGAGATTTCCAAACCAAACTCATCTTCTAACTCTAACATTAAATCTGTAATATCTAAGGAATCTGCATCCAAATCATCTTTGACGGATGCTTCTAGGGTTACTTCAGAAGCATCAACATCTAAGCGATCGACGATGATGCGCTTTACACGCTCTAGTGTTTCTGCCATCGACGTTCACCTCCCCTCCGTCATTATACGAAAAAAGATTGAAAAAAACTAGGATGAAAACGGTTTCATGAAATCTTTATCCTCACTCTTCCGTTAACCAGTCACCATGCCCCCATCTACATTTAATGTCTGCCCTGTAATATAACGCGCCTGATCAGAAGCGAAAAATAGTACAACATCGGCTACCTCTTCAGGGCAGCCTAAGCGCTGCAGTGGGATTTGTGCTAACAGACCAGCACGAACTTCATCTGCCAATACCGCCGTCATCTCTGTCTCGATAAAGCCAGGGGCAATCGCATTAACGGTAATGTTGCGGCTAGCTACCTCTTTCGCCGTCGCTTTCGTCAATCCAATCATGCCTGATTTTGCTGCCACATAATTACTTTGTCCTGGGTTACCAATCACCCCCACTACAGAGCTTATATTGATAATTCTTCCACTCCGCTGTTTAATCATCGGGCGCATCACCGCCTTGGTAAAAAGAAAAGCCCCTTTTAAGTTGGTATCAATCACTTGATCCCACTCATCTTCTTTGAGGCGCAAAAGTAGGTTGTCCTTAGTGATTCCAGCGTTATTAACCAACACATCAATACGCCCAAAGTGGTCGTGAACTTGTTTTACCGCGGCAGTCACCTCGTGAGCCTCAGCTACATTGGCTTGTAGTGAGATACCTTCTTGCCCTGTTTCCCTAATCTGCTTTACTGTCTGTTCCGCCGCTTCATGATTACCGGCATAAACAATAGCCACATCTGCCCCAGCCCGCGCTAGAGCAAGTGCAATCGCCTTACCAATGCCACGTGATCCTCCAGTTACAATCGCTTTTTTCCCTTGCAGCATCATGAGATCAACCCCCTGTTTGTGTTGAAGATGACCATGCTTGAGCTTGCTCCAGCGATGACGGGTCTTGAACCGAGAAGGCATCCGCCCCACGCGCAGTCCGTTTTACCAAACCAGTAAGCACTTTTCCTGGGCCTAACTCCACAAAAGCATTTATTCCTTCTGATGCCATATAGCTGACCGATTCTTCCCATCGAACAGGCGAAGTCACTTGCTCCACTAGCAGGTGTTTAATCGAGGAGGCCTCGTTCTTATGCGGACGTGCAGTTACGTTGCTTATCACAGGGATAGTTAACTCAGATAAAGACACTTGTTCCAAACTCGCCTCTAATTTATCTGCCGCTGGTTTCATCAGGCTCGAATGAAAAGGACCGCTCACATCTAATGGCAAGACTCGTCTCGCTCCCTGTTCTTTCATCTGCACCCCCATCGCTTCCACCGCCATGCGATGACCAGAGAGCACCACCTGACCCGGAGAATTAAAGTTGGCAGCCTCTACTACTTTTTCCTTTTGCGAAAACGCCTGACACATCGCTTCCACTTCAGATCCATCCAGGCCTATGACTGCCGCCATCGACCCTAGTCCTACAGGTACAGCTTCTTCCATGTAAAGCCCTCGCTGATGCACAAGTCGGATCGCATCTGTAAAAGAGAGCGCGCCGCTTGCCACCAATGCCGTATATTCCCCTAAACTATGGCCTGCTACTGCTGCGGGCGTGATCCCGTACTCTTGCCACTCCAGATAAAGCGCATAGCTAACCGCTAATATTGCTGGCTGTGCATGATAGGTTAGTGTCAATTTCTCTTGCGGACCTGCAAACATCAGCTGGGTTAAAGAGAAGCCGAGTGCATCATCTGCTTCTTGGAACAGATGTCGAGCTCGTACACTTTTTTCGGCAAGCGCCTTCCCCATTCCTACTTGTTGCGCCCCTTGTCCAGGAAAAATAGCAGCTACTCGCATACTCATCAATCTGCCCCTCCTTCCATCGTCCATTGAAGCACACAAGCCCCCCATGTAAGCCCTCCACCGAATCCAACGAGCACAAGCTGATCCCCCACCTGTATCCGTCCACTCCGCACTGCTTCATCAAGAGCGATGGGGATGGAAGCAGAAGACATATTACCGTAGCGATCCAAATTAACGATAAATGTATCACGACTTAAGCCAAGACGCTTTGCTGCTGATTCGATAATACGAATATTAGCTTGATGTGGAACGAGGAAATCAATATCTTCGCGCTTAAGACCCGCTTTTTCCAGCACCGCATCCGTCGCACTCTCCATCACACGCACCGCAAACTTAAACACTTCTCTTCCTGCCATATGAAGAGTATGGAGCTGTTTTTCTACCGTCAATGGCGAGGCGGGTAACCGTGATCCACCCGCCGGCAGACTTAACAGGTTACTTCCTGCCCCATCAGCACCTAGTTCAAATGATTGGAATCCGCCCGTTTCTACAGGACCTAACACAGCAGCTCCTGCTCCGTCACCAAAGAGCACACAAGTGTCACGATCATCCCAGTTGACGATCTTAGACAAACACTCCACACCGATAACAAGAGCGTGCGTATACATCCCCGTCGCAATAAATTGAGAGGCGGTCGCGATTCCATATAAAAATCCGGTGCATGCGGCTGATAAATCAAACGTTGCCGCTTGCGGAATACCTAATCGATCTTGCACAAGACAAGCCGTAGCCGGAAACATCGTATCTGGTGTTACCGTCGCTACAATGATGAGATCGATCTCATCTTTATTGATGCCAGCAGCAGCTATTGCCTTTTCCCCTGCTCGTACAGCTAAATCCGAGGAAGCTTCATCCTCACTGGCAATATGACGCTCACGAATTCCCGTTCTACTCACAATCCATTCATCATTAGTATCTACCATCTTTTCCAAATCGGCGTTAGTTAGAACCCGATCCGGCAGATGGGAACCTGTACCGATGATGCTGACCGATCTCATCTCTCATAACCCCTCTCTTACGTCGCTAACGATTCAGAGATTTTACTTACGACTTGACCTTGGACAATTTCCCGCGTACGCCGAATGGCAATCATAAATTCATGCGCATCTGATGAACCGTGCGCTTTCACAACCACACCCTTGAGCCCCATCAGCATCGCACCATTATACTCTCTATAATCCATTTCCTTCAGGAATCTTTTTAATCCCTTTTTTAAGATAAAAGCGGCTCCTTTTGTTAAAGCGTTACGCGTAAACTCTTGCGTAATACCTTTGAGTAGAATAGAACCCATGCCCTCTGCGCTCTTAAGTAAGATGTTTCCACTAAAACCATCACAAACAACCACTTCACACGGACCTTGCAGTACCTCACGTGCCTCCACGTTACCCACGAAGCGAATCTTCTCTTCCTGCTCGAGCAATTCATATGTTTGTTTTGTTAACTCATTCCCCTTGCCAGCTTCTGCTCCAATATTTAATAGTCCAATGCGAGGATTTGCCACTCCACGCGCTTTCTCCATATAGATACTGCCCATCAATGCATACTGTTGTAAATGTTGCGGACGAGGGTCAATATTAGCGCCTACATCCAAAACAAGAATCCCTCTACCATCTACTGTTGGAAACATGGGCGCCAAAGCGGGACGATCAATGCCTTTAAGACGACCTGTATAAAAAAGTCCAGCCGCCATCAAAGCTCCTGTATTTCCTGCACTAACAAATGCATCTGCCTCTCCCGCTCTCACCATTTGACATCCAACCACCATCGATGAATCCTTTTTCCGACGTACGGAACGCACAGGCTCATCCGTCGCTTCAATCACCTCTGTGGTCGCCCGATAACTGATGTTGGTTAGCCTCTCTTCCTCCAGCAACGCCGTTACCTGATCCTCCTTTCCCACGAGAATAAAGTGAGTATCTGGCCACGCACGTGCGGCACGCACGGCGCCTGCTACAATTTCAGCGGGAGCATGATCGCCGCCCATCGCATCAAGTGCAATTCTCACTCTTCTTTTCCTCCCCTCATCCATGCTTCTCCATCTTCCGAACGATACAGATCTAGTACTCCTTGAAAAACAGTTTCACCCTCTACCGAGGTAATCACATCTACTTGGGTTCGACTACCCGATTCCCTTACCACATGGGCTCGTGCAGTACATTTTTCCCCCAGCCGCACGGGCCGTACAAATGAGATCCCCGCCGTTGCAGTTAATGCTACTTCTGCATCCATCAGAGCAATCGCCAGCGAATTCGCTTGCGCAAACAGATGATGTCCGCGTGCAATATGCGTGCGCGCAAACACATGCTCTTTCTTCACTTCAAATAGCGAAACCCCACTAAAACCCAGTTGGATTTCCACTATTTCTCCAATCACCTCGTCAGGAGCTAGCGAACGCACATCCTCAAGGGATTCTTCTGCCACTTGTTTAATTCGCTCCCGCAATTCCGGAATCTTTAATTCCATACGATCCAGGCGGATCGTCTGAATGCTTACCTGGAACAAACGCGCCACTTCTTCATCTGTGAGAAACGGATCTGACTGTAACAAGTGAGCAAGCCGTTGTTGTCTTTCTTTTTTAGACGAACGCACGGCGCACCCCACCACCTTCTATATTTGCATTCTATTTTTTTAAGACCACCTATTAAGACCAAGTATTAAATACAGTATAGCGGAGAGCATAAAAAAAAACAAGAACCGAAAGAGTTCTTCCGGCTCCTGTTTTTTATCCGCTCATCAGTCGTTGTTCACGACCTCTGCACCTTTGTAGTAACCACACTCTTTACATACACGGTGAGCCAACTTCATCGCATCACATTGTGGGCAACGAACCATACCTGGTACGGAAAGTTTGTAATGAGTGCGACGTTTGTTTTTCCGCGTTTTTGAAGTACGTCTAAACGGTACTGCCATGTTTTCACCCCCTCTAATAAAGTTCCTATCGCGACACAGTGCTTCTATTTTACCATACTATCCGCTTCAGAACATAAGATATTTATGAAAACCTTACGCCCTCCAGGGCACACACCGATATTGAGGCGATGCATAAGACACCTAGCCTAGGCTTAAAGATCAAGGTTATAGGCTCGTCCATCAATGTTCTGATCACCTTCCACTCCATTAGAGCGGTATATTCTCTATCGTAGCGTAAAAGTTATCCATCTTAAGATGATGATTCCCCATCGTTTTTAAGTAGGAGCTCCAAGTCCTGTAGACGAGGGTCAATTCGATCCACATTACAATTACACGGCTGCTCATTTTGATTGCTGCCACATTTTGCACATAATCCCTTACAATCCTCAGCGCAGAGCGGTGCCAGCGGTAAACCGAGGAGGAGCGCTTCCCGTATATAAGGCAACACATCTACCTCCGCCCCTTGAATCAAGTGGACTTCTGTCTCCGCATCTTTTTCAATACGATGCGCTTGATCGGTGATTAACTGTGACCACCTCATCGTTAGCGTCGTCGTATAACGCTCTACACAGCGTGAACAGTCAAACACCGCTTCCGCCGTTTGTTTCCCAGTAAGACGATACAATCCCTCTTCCCGCTCAGCTTTCACTTCCACCTGTAACGGACTCAAACTTTGCAATTGAGATATCTGTGCCCAATCTTCTCTCTTCAATTCTACCGTCGCTTTCCATACCCGTGTTTCGTCCATCTGATGAAGTTCAATTAAGGAAATTTGCAACCTGTTCACTCCTTCAAAACAAAAAACATTATAAGATAAGTACTTGGCTTGTGTCAAGGTTTTTAGCTTGTCGCTTTTCTGGCAAGGTCTCTAAATACATTACCGCTTCCTCCAAAGAAGAAACAGGAACGACTCTAATATCTAATCCATCTCTTTTGACTCTCTCCCTCGCATCATGTGTATTACGCTCCGTTTCTGTACGGTCTCGCGGCACGAAAAAGAGCTCCGCTCCAGCTTGCTCAGCCGCTAATACCTTATATGAAGCACCTCCGATCTGACCTACTTCTCCCGTTGTCGATAGCGTGCCAGTCCCAGCAACTTTATATCCCTTAGACAAATCCCCTTCGCTTAAAAGGTCCACCATCTGCAAAGCAAACAACAACCCTGCCGAAGGACCACCAATCTCCTCTACCGCTATCTCAACTTCTGGCTTTGTTTCAACTTCACGGTCGACGACAGGAACGATCCCCATCCCCACGTTAGCACTTGGATCCTCAGATAGCGGACGTAGGGTAATCGTCCCTTTCCTTCTTTCTCTTTGCCGTTCATACACGATATCTACCTTATCCCCTGTTTTTTTTTCATCCAATAACTCCCCTAATTGCTCAACACTATTCACCCTCTCTCCATCGACAGCAACCAGGACATCACCGGGCATTAACTCCCTGGTTGCTCCCATCCCCTCCACTACACGCAAAATTTTTAACCCGCGGTTATCCACTGTGACATCTTTCTCCGCAAATGTATAGGCAGCAATAATGGCCGCTTCTTGCGAGGACTCCATCATCTCCTCTTGTCGCACCCGATACTCCTGCGGGTCTTCCCCTTTTATCACTACTTCTTCCTCCGCGATCAATTCAGAATCTCGGTCTACATTGGCATACACGTACCAAAAGATATTTCCTTTCACCAGTGAAATCGTCGTTAAATAAAAGCGATGATAGATGTCTTCTTCTCCTGCAATCGACATCATTGAACCCACATCCTGTGCTGAACCTGGTTTCATCACATAGTACGGTACCGGAACCAGCAAGATGGACAACATAAAAAACACCATGAGGATGCTTTTATAAGGTATTTTTCTAGTCCAGTTCCTTTGACTCCTCATCTGAACCTTCTTCCCCCCAGTGATCTATCAAATGCTGAATGCGTTCCACTTGGATCGTAGCTGCCTCCACTCCACGAGCAATACATGTTTTTGCTTCTGTAAAAGCTGTAGCACTAATTCTATCCATATCAGGGTGAATGATTACATCTGCATCCAAAATCCGCTCGCTTAAGATTTCACGTTCCATCAAAATAATGGACTCCAAAATCACATCAAATATTGTGTTAATTTGCGTAGACGGAGAACGAGGATGTACATCGACTGCGATCACCAGATCCGCCCCCATTTCCCGCACAACTGAAATGGGGACACGGTCAATCACACCCCCATCAACAAGAACTTGCTCCCCTTGTCGAACCGGCTCAAATATACCTGGGATAGAAATACTGGCTCGAACAGCCTCGTCGGTAGGACCATGAGTGAAGACAACACGTTTTCCCTGAGTTAAATCAGTTGCCACTACTGCAGTCGGAATATCTAACTCTTCTAACCGCTTTTTCTTTGTTAAAAGACGAACCAATTCCCGTGCTTTTTCTCCGCTTAACAAACCCTTTTTTGGAATGGTAAAGTCAAGCCAAACTTTACGCTTCAAGTTTACTGCCAATTGTTCTGCCATATGAATAGGAAACCCACTAGCATAAATGCTTCCCACCAAACTTCCCATACTACTTCCTGCAATATAGTCGATGGGGATACCTGCATCTACTAACACCTTAATAACCCCAATATGAGCCAACCCTCTAGCTCCGCCCGCACCTAATGCTAATCCCACTTTCGGTCGTGACACTTCCCTCTCTCCCCTCTCATGCTGAGGGCGAATACAAAATTTAGGATCCCCTCACCTTATCCGTTCCCACGATTCAAGAAATTTAAGCACCTGTCGCTAATAGCGGTCTAATTTGGACAACGTGTGCGTACACTTGGGACAAAGATTAGTGTTAGGAGGCCTTCCATGCAAACATCTAACTCCATCTTCTCACATCGCTTACAGACCGCTGTGCTTGGACTGGCATCCCTTCTGCTCGCGCTCTCCCTCATCTCTTTTCCCGAAGCTTCGTTTCAATCATCGCTGAAAGGACTTAAAATCTGGTGGGAGGTCGTATTCCCTGCCCTTCTCCCCTTCTTCGTCGCTGCTGAAATATTGATGGGCTTTGGCGTGGTTCACTTGCTCGGCGTATTACTGGAGCCATTGATGCGTCCCTTCTTTCGTATCCCAGGTACCGGTGGTTTTGTCCTCGCCATGGGCTTAGCCTCTGGCTATCCAATCGGTGCTCAGTTAACGGCTCGCTTACGTGAACAAGAACTGATCTCACGCTCAGAAGGGGAACGTCTGGTCTCTTTTGCCAACACGGCTGATCCTCTCTTTATTATCGGCGCTGTAGCCGTTGGTTTCTTTCATGATGTTACTCTAGGAATCATTATGACCATCATTCATTATCTCTCTAGCTTTATTCTAGGTTTTCTGATGCGTTTTCACGACCCACACGGCCCAGTCACACCACCTACCACCCATCACGATTCCCACGGTCTTCTTTTGCGATCTCTGCAAGCGATGCACCGTGCTCGACTTGCTGATGGTCGTACTTTAGGGAAACTTCTTGGTGAATCAATCAGCACATCCATTCAATCCCTGCTTACTATTGGCGGCTTTATTATTCTTTTCTCCGTCTTGATCGAATTGCTCCAACAAGTAGGTATCACTCATTTATTCGCTTCTTTGATCGGTACACTCTTAGCGGTCGTACACCTTCCAGAAGCGTTAGCCCCTCCGCTCATCTCAGGTGCTTTTGAAATCACGTTGGGCTCACAGATGACTTCTGAAGCAGCTCGTCAAATCCCCTTAGTATACAAAGCGATGATCGTAAGTGGAATTATCGCATGGAGCGGACTTTCTGTTCATGCGCAAGTCGCTAGTATCCTAAGTCGTACGGATATTCGCTACTCCCCTTACCTCGTCGCTCGCTCCATTCACTCCTTGCTCGCCGGTGTGCTTACTTTTTTACTATGGAGCCCGTTACACCAATGGATTAGCTCAACTCCTGCCCTCTTGCCCGTTTTTTTCCCTACTGCCTCCGCTGGAGTACAGTTTCAGCCCTGGAACTGGTGGCAATTGATCGCGAGCAGTATAAGTTTACTAATCCTGACTATGATTTTGTTTTCGCTCTTTCTTCATAGTATGCGAAAGCTGCAACTGATGATTAGGAATAGCAGTATTCGCTAGCCTGTCCATCACTTGCAGCCCGATCCTTACAAAGAGCCGAAATATTTTTCTTTCAATGCTTCTTCCGCCACTGGGGGAACTAACTCAGATACATCTGCTCCATGACGAGCCACTTCTTTCACCATCCGGGAACTGATAAAGGAGTGGTTATTATTTGTCATCAGAAACATCGTTTCAATATCAGGTGCCATTTTTCGATTGATAGAAGCAATTTGTAATTCATATTCAAAATCCGAGATCGCCCGCAATCCACGCAAGATTACTTTCGCTTGTTTCGCGCGCATATAATCAACGACCAATCCATCAAACGAATCCACTTCTACATGGGGAAGATGCTGTGTCGCTTGCCTAATCAAAGCTGTCCGTTCTTCCACCGTAAATAAGGGTTTTTTTTCTGCATTATGAAAAACAGCAATAATAAGCTTGTCAAAAACTTGTGCTCCTCGTTCGATCAAATCGAGGTGTCCATATGTAATAGGATCAAAACTGCCTGAGTAGACGGCGATTTTCATGCATCATTCTCCTTTATCTCTTTTACGTTCGTATAAATGTATCGTCGTATCACCATAGGAAAGGATCCGTACTCGCTCCAGCTCACCTAGCTCTGCTGGCATCTGACGAACTGTAGGTTGTTCTAAGACGATCATGCCCTCAGTCGTGAGCAACTGTGCAACAGAGACTAGTTCTAATAGCTCTAGCGCAACGTCATCCCCATAGGGGGGATCCATAAAAATAAGGTCAAACCCCTTCTGCTCTTTGCCCAGCTTACGCAATACCATTCGTGCGTCTCCTCGTATCACTTTCTGCTCGGGAGCTCGTACCACTTCTAAGTTCTTTCTCACTACATCAAGACTAGTTCTAGCTACATCCACAAAGATCGCTTCAGTACAACCTCGGCTCAGTGCCTCGATACCCAATGCACCCGTGCCTGCAAATAAATCTAGCACACGTCCCCCTGTAAAAAATGGACCGATCACTTGAAAGAGTGACTCTTTTACACGATCCGTCGTTGGACGTACGCGATTTCCGGCCACTGCTTTCAAACGCGCCCCTCTGTAATCCCCTGCAATCACTCGCATAGCGGTCCTCCCCCCTCTTTTCTTATCTATATCATCCTACCACAAACCAAAAAAGATCCAAACATCCCTCCCACATCCCGTATCAGGAAATAATTTAACCAGGGTTGAATAAAAGGTGAGGATAAGGAGAAAATAACAAATGACAGCATTCAGTAAGACTGAGTGCTGTCAACCGCGGAGAAGACTTACGTTTCCCCATAAGCTCTTCCTCCGGTTTCTCCTCTCCCATTCAGTATCTGCTTCCTTTCGCAGGTACATAGACCCGCTATCTAGGCGGGTCCTTTTTTTCTCTACCTTTTACACTTTACAAGGATTGCTTCATCCACATTCCCTGAATAGGGGTAACAATCCGTTCTGCAACCATCAAATCAATAATCCGGGATCCATATTCCTTTCGATAGGGGGAGTTTTCTAATTTTTCTCTCTCTGCGGGTGTAAAAAGACGTTCGCTCACACTTTTAGAAAATTGAAGCAATCCCATTGTGCCTCTAGTATTTTTCACCTCACGAGCTTCCTCCATCAATTGTCTCAACGTCTGTTCTGTCACCGCTTGTCGACCGACTGTTTGATTAATGATCTGTACCAGCTCTTTATATAACTGATCTGCATTCCCCATTCGTACTCCTCCTTTTTCTAAGGTGTTCACCTTATCTCTATGCCCTCATGCTGAAAAAGGGAACTGTCTTGTTTAACCTTCTTTCTTTTCCATAAAATCAATGATAAAGAAAAAATTAAAAATAATTATTGAATGAAAGAAGTTTACCTTACTTTTTTCCCTTCTTCTATTTACAAGGCTGTTTATATTTGGTATATTAAGGGTAGGCCATTCCCTTCTTTTTACTCCAACCACAGATACAAATCTCTCTCATTTTTATAAAATTATCATTATTCACTCTACGGCTCCGCGTCTTGCACACTTATGACACTTTCGACCAGCCCAGCACGCTCTTCCGATTGACATCCAAGTATGACGGAGTTGGCCACAAACTAGACCGTCGTCAGCATCTAGTGGAAAGGGGGGGACGAGCGTGGAGAAATGGATACTCCTCTTCTCAACCGTTGTCAGGCTGGTCGAAACATTGTCGCACCTTTTTCATCGATATGGTAGGCGCGCCAAACGAAAATGTAGAAAAAAAGCCCCCTTCTAAGGGAGCATCATTCGCCACAAACCTAGAGGAAATCTCTCTAGGTTTTTTCCGTCACATCACCTATCCTATGCACCTTCGGAACATTTAAAACTTGTCTACACAAATTTCGACTTGTCTAGTCAACATTCTCACGTTTTGCCTCTTCCGCTTGCAACCACTGATGCAGGTCGGCCAGATCCGTTCGCTGCCAAAAATCGTCTGCACGCAGCAATGTAGCAGCGTCATTGCGAGCGGTCTCCAAGATCTGTACATCCTCCATCAAATCAGCCACTTTAAACTCCGGCAGCCCACTTTGTTTAAAGCCGAAAAAATCACCTGGGCCACGCAATTCTAGATCGCGACGAGCAATTTCAAATCCGTCTGTCGTCTCCGTCATCACTCGCATCCGTTCGACACCGTTTTCTGAGTTAGGATCTGCCACCAAGATACATGTAGCGGCTGCGCTCCCACGCCCTACACGTCCACGCAATTGATGCAGCTGGGCTAAACCAAATCTGTTGGCATCATAGATCACCATCACTGTGGCATTCGGAACATTTACCCCTACCTCCACGACCGTGGTAGAGACGAGCACCTGCACATCGTTTGCAGCATATGCACGCATCACTTCATCTTTTTCCCGGGCTGCCATCTTACCGTGGAGAAGACCAATCTGATATTGGGAAAGTACTACTTTGAGCTGTTCATAAATTTCGTGTGCATTGGCAAGATCCACTTTTTCCGATTCCTCGATCAAAGGACAGATCACATAAGCTTGATGTCCAGTACTGCACGCTTGATCAATAAACGAGATGACCTTCTCCCACGTACTCGGTTTGACCCAGTGAGTCTGAACCGGCTGGCGCCCGCGCGGCATCTCATCGATAACAGAAACATCCATATCACCAAATGCAGTGATAGATAGAGTACGCGGAATAGGGGTAGCCGTCATATACAATACATCAGGCGTCTCACCTTTGGCACGTAAGTGCGCACGCTGTTTCACACCGAAGCGATGTTGTTCATCGGTAATTACCAGGCCCAACTTGGCGTAATCGACTCCTTCCTGAATCAACGCATGCGTTCCAACGACAATATCAGCTAAGCCATCTGCTATGCTGGCAAGTGCCTCCCTCTTCTCACCCACTGTCATCCTTCCCGTGAGCGGCACCAGAGTTACACCTAGAGGGGCCAACAGCTCCGTGAGGGATTGTAGGTGTTGTTCCGCTAAAATCTCGGTAGGTACCATCATTGCTCCCTGGTAACCACTCAGATAAGATGCATACAAAGCAATCGCCGCCACAACGGTTTTACCCGAACCTACATCTCCTTGGACTAGGCGATTCATCGCCCCCACTGCTCTCATATCGCGTAAGATCTCTTTAACAACACGGTTTTGCGCCCCTGTCAATGGAAACGGTAACCCGTCTATTAGTGGTTTGAGTAACTCATCGGTAAATTGATGCTCAATTCCAGTTGAAACTGTTCGGTTCTGCTCACGCCAGGCTACCAGTTTCAATTGATACAGAAAAAGTTCCTCATACACCATCCGTCGTCTACCCAGTTCACCTATATATTGATCCTTAGGAAAGTGTAGACGATACATCGCTTCTGCTCGACCCATTAACTTATAGCGATCCACCAACTCTGTCGGTAGCACTTCCTTTACACTTCGCCCGTATTGCACAAAAGCTTGCTTAATCCATTTGCGCAGAGAATAGCTTTTGATCGCTCCTGAAACAGAATACACCGGTTCCAGTTGACCCTGTGCTCGCTTCTGTTCTTCAGCCGTCAGAAACGTTCGTTCCACAGTCAACTGCAACCGGTGCCGATCCCACTTTCCAGAAAGGACGATAGACATTCCAGCATGTAGTTTATTTTTTAAATACGGTTGATTAAACCAGACTAACGTTAGCTGAATCCCTTCTACTTCCAGTTTCGCACTGATTCGTGATTTCTTCTTACCAAACCAAGCCAAACTGACAGGACCATAGATCGTACCTCTAACGGTAGCGCGCTGATCGTGTTCCAACGTATGGATGGGTTGTATCCGATAATCTTCATAGCGATATGGAAAGTACATCATTAGATCCAGCATGGACTTGATCCCCATCTTCGCTAGGTCTTGGGCTCTTGCTTCCCCCACACCCTCTAACCTTGTAATGGGAACTTGTTCAGGATTCATCCGATCGTCTACAAGGAGTTTTAAAAATCTCGCGTTCGAGCGCTCGTGCTGTTGGGGTAGCAGCCAATCCGCCCAAAGCCGTTTCTCTCAAGGAGACAGGCATATCACGTCCGATCTTGTACATCGCTTCAATCACTTCATCCGGTGGAATGACACTTTCTACCCCTGCCAGTGCCATATCTGCGGCTACCATCGCAATCGCTGCTCCCATGGCATTTCGTTTTACACAAGGAGCTTCTACAAGCCCAGCAACAGGATCACATACCAAGCCCAACATATTTTTTAATGCAATGGCTAATGCTTGCGCTGATTGCGAAGCGCTACCCCCAGCCATTTCTACTACTGCTGCTGCTGCCATAGCTGTCGCCGAACCAACTTCTGCTTGGCAACCACCTGCCGCACCTGAGATACATGCATTATTAGCGATACAGTAGCCGATCGCTCCTGCCACAAATAAAGCTCGTACTTTTTGTTCTTCATCAGACTGTAGTCGCTCTCCTGCAGAAGCAACTGTTCCTGGTAAAATCCCACATGCCCCCGCGGTAGGTGTTGCCACGATCGTACCCATTGCGGCATTTACTTCTGAGACTGCGGTCGCTTTTGAAACCGCTTCCAAAACGTGAGAACCTGATAATAATACCGGGGCCGTTTTACGGTAATTTTCCAGTTTTCGTGCATCTCCACCTGTCAAGCCACTGTGCGACCGAATATCTTCTGATATTCCCCGTTCCACAGCTTCTTCCATCACAGACCAATTACGTGCCATTTCGGCAAACACTTCATCTTTTGTTTTATCCGTCGCCTCCATCTCTTGACGAATCATTACTTCTGAGATAGGGATCCCTTCTGATTCACTTAATTCAACTAATTCTGCGATTGTGCGAAACTGCATCTTAGACGCTCCTTTCTGTTAGAGAATCGTCACTCCTGTAATTCCTGGTAATTTTGTAATCTCTTCTGTAACCCGTTCCTTCACGGTTTGATCTGTCTCAATGGTCATTAATGCTTGTGAGCCTTTATTCTTGCGAGAAACCTGCATATAGCTTACATTAATACGGTGATGAGCCAAAACCGTCGCTACACGCGCAATCGCTCCATACTGATCTTGGTGCATGACCAACAACGCAGGGGCGTTTCCCGATAATTTCAAATCAAATCCATCCAACTCTGTAATCTCCATCTTGCCACCTCCAATGGAGATCCCCACAATTTCCATATTCCCTCGCCCATCAGACAACTGTAACCGGGCAGTGTTAGGGTGGTCTGTAAGTTCGTCTGATTCGTGGATCTCAATGGTTATGCCTGCTTCTTCCGCTAATTCTAATGCCTTCACAATGCGCTTATCATACGTATCATAATTTAAGATGCCACCCACAATGGCCACATCGGTTCCATGCCCGCGATACGTCTTAGCAAACGATCCATAAAATGTGATCGTCGCTTTGGTCGGCTTCCTCCCAAAAAGGGAGCGGGCAGCACGTCCAATCCGTGCAGCACCCGCTGTATGCGAGCTAGAGGGACCAATCATGACAGGACCGATAATATCAAATACGGACCTATACTTCATCTTTTTACTCCCCCCAAATTACCTTTTCTTCAATCGCAGCAATCGCAATCGCCTTTGGTCCAGCGTGTGCACCGATGACAGGGCCCACATACGTACGTACCAACTCATGTACTTCAAAAGCTTCTTTCAACTTCCCTTCCACTTTGTTCGCCTGTTCATCATCGCAAGCGTGAATGACAGCCGCTTGAATGGGTGAGGTTAGTTCTGTTTGCAAAAGCTCAAAAATGCGGCCAACGGCACGATTCTTTCCACGTACTTTTTCCACAGGACATACTTCCCCATCCTCGTTAACCGAGAGGATGGGCTTAATGTTAAGAAGCGTACCTACCAGTGCGGAGGCTTTCGCAATCCGCCCATTTTTCTGCAAGTATTCCAACGTATCTACGAGAAAATATACCTTAACGTGATCGCGCATCCGATATACAAGCTGCGTACATTGAGCCAAGGATTGACCTGCCTGCGCTGCCCGTGCCGCTGCGATCACGATCATTCCATAAACATAGGAAGGTTTCTTCGAGTCAATCACCTCAACCTCGATCTCCCCTTCCACCATGGACTTTGCCAACATCGCCGACTGATACGTGCCGCTCATCGCTGATGATAAATGGATAGATAAGATCTGTGTTACACCTTCAGCTGCAGCCTGACGATAAATTTCCACAAAATCCATTGGTGAAGGTTGCGAGGTTGTAGGAAGCCGCTCATCTTCCATTAATTTTTGGTAAAATGCGTCAGGGGAAATCGTCACCCCGTCCAAATAGGTCTCTTCGCCAAAATGCACTTTAAGAGGAACGACACCAATACCGAGCTTTTCTATCATCTCTGCTGGTATATCTGCAGTACTATCCGTAACGATACGTACCTGAGCCATCCCCAATCCCTCCTCACTCTACTGCAAAAATGAAGAAATACAATGGCTGATTTCCCTGATGAACTTCTAATTCCATTTCTGGATAATTTTCTTCGATGTACGATGACAATTCCTTCACTTGCTCTGCACTTGTTTCTTCTCCATAGATGACTGTAATAATTTCAGCATCCTCATCCATCATGTTAGCGAGCAAAGTTGTGGAAGTGGATAAGAGATCACGATATACGGTTTCGATTTTCCCCTCGTTAATCCCAAGGAAGTCACCTTCCTTGATCTCCTCCCCATTATACGAAGAATCGCGTACAGCATACGTTACTTCACCTGAACGCACATGCATCAAACTATCGGTCATTTGCTCTTTGTTCTTATCCGCTTCCACATCGGGGCGGAAAGAGAGCATAGCTGCTAATCCTTGTGGGATTGTTTTCGTCGGCAATACCGTAATCGGCTTATCAATTACATGTGCCACCTGTTCAGCAGCGAGAATGATGTTTTTATTGTTTGGCAAGATGATCACATGTTCAGCGTGAAGCTCTTCCACCGCGTTGACGATATCCTCAGTGCTCGGGTTCATCGTTTGACCACCCTCGATCACCTTATCCACACCTACACTGCGGAAGATATCTGCAACACCGCTACCCGAAACGACCGCAACGATGCCATACTTCTTCTCTTCTTGACTTTGTGGAGCAGCCGGAGTGGCTACCGCCTGCGGAGCTTGTCCTTCACGGCGAACAATCTCACTGTGCTGTTCCCGCATATTATCAATCTTAATACGAGTAAGATCGCCATACTCACTCGCCATATTAAGGGCGTCCCCAGGATTTTCTGCATGGATGTGGACTTTAACCAAATCTTCGTCTGAAACGACAAGAAGAGAGTCACCTAAACGACTTAAATCTTGGCGGAAGACATCTTCGTTAAAGTACTTGGTCTGCCGGCGCTCAGGGTTAAGCATAATCATAAACTCCGTACAGTACCCAAACTCAATATCAGCCGGATCCATCGAAGCTTGTACATGTTCATGTGCAACTTCTGAAAGCGATTCCATAGAAAGGGACTCCGTCTTTTGTGACGAGTCTGAGAGTGTCACAGCCTCGCCTTTGAGTGCTGCTAACATCCCTTCATAGATGACCAATAATCCCTTCCCTCCAGCATCCACCACGCCCGCCTGTGCCAACACAGGCAGCAATTTAGGAGTGCGTTGAAGTGAAGCGTTTCCTTCTTCTAAGACAGCTTCCATCACCGCGATCACGTCGCCACCGTCTTTAGCAACCGAATTCGCATGTTCAGCCGCTTCACGAGCCACAGTCAGTACCGTGCCTTCCACCGGCTTCATGACTGCTTTATAAGCGGTGTCGACACCCTTTTTGAATGCATCGGCCAATTTGATGCCTGTAATACTCTCCTCATCTTGCATCGCTTTGGAGAAACCACGAAACAACTGCGACAAAATAACACCTGAGTTGCCACGTGCGCCCATCAAAAGACCTTTCGCCAGGGCTGCCGCACTCTGTCCAATGTGTGAAGAGCTATTTCTTCTCATCTCTTCTACACCTGAGGTTAATGTCAAATTCATGTTGGTACCTGTATCCCCATCAGGGACAGGGAATACATTGAGAGCATTTACCATCTCTACGTTGCTGCTTAAACTTTGTGAACCTGCCTGCATCATTTCAACTAGTTTTATCCCGTCAATCTGCTGGTGTGCCAACAGTGCTCCTCCTTACTCTTCGTTCACCATTCGAACACCTTGAACTATGATATTAACTTCCTTTACCTTCAAACCAATCATCTGATCCAATGTATACTTCACTTTTGCTTGCACATTGGAGGCCACTTCTGAAATTTTCGTGCCATAGCCGACGATGATGTACATATCGAGTAGGATGTCATCGTCGATGGAGCGTACTTCAATGCCTTTACTCCAATTCTCCCTCTTAAGCAGTTCGCTGATTCCATCTTTCAGCTGACTCCTTGAGGCCATT
Organism: Mechercharimyces sp. CAU 1602; assembly: GCF_024753565.1. Lineage (NCBI taxonomy): Bacteria > Bacillati > Bacillota > Bacilli > Caryophanales > Thermoactinomycetaceae > Mechercharimyces > Mechercharimyces sp. CAU 1602. The sequence goes on from NZ_JANTPT010000001.1 coordinate 1,396,427, forward strand.
CCAACGAGACCATAGCAATCCATTGCCGCTACACCAGCAATGTTGGCGATCACTTCATTGGAAACATCAATCTGACCAAGTGTACTTGTTATTTCTAGGCTCATATTTTTGCCTCCCCAATATTCTAGGGTATCAATATCTATCACTTTCAATTACGGCTATTGTACAACATCCCCATCAAGAAAAAAAGGTGGCCCCACTAATCTTACTAAACCGCGTCTCTTTCTTGCAAGCCCTAGCCGGATGTGCTAGAATGATGAAGTCCTTTTCTTGAAATCGTTTTTTCAAGAAAGTAGCAGGTTTTTGCAAGGAGGTAAACTCATGGCCCGCCAATGTTACGTAACTGGTAAAAAGGGGCACGCTGGCAATAAAGTCAGCCACTCCAATCGTAAAACACGCCGTAAGTGGGGCGCCAATGTGCAAAAAGTGCGCATTCTTGTCGATGGCAAACCAAAGCGCGTTTATGTAAGCACCAAGGCGTTAAAGTCCGGAAAAGTAACCCGCGTCTAATGATCGCGGGTTTTTCCCGTTTACGGGTTATTTTTTTGGTTTTTCACGCTTAACTTTGCTCTCTTTTTTACTTGTATTAAGGATCACTTTTACCACTCCGCCGAGGATTTTCGGGAGCTTTATCGTGTAAAATTTCACCCCTAACCCCTCCTCCTTGCCACATAGTCTAGTGAATAAGCCCAATGTCTTTTTCTATATCCTCATCCATATCAGGCCCTATCGTTATATATATTCTATAGAGGAGTAAGGGTGCCTAGAACACCTTACACAAAAGGCAACGTAATCCCTTTAATTATCCGAACTTTCGATCACTAAAAGTTTTCCGCTGGAGATACGAATAATCCCCATCTGGTCTACTACTTCATTACTTATCGCAAGCGATTGCCCCCGCTGCAGGGTAGCCTGTGTCAAGGGATAGCGAACCCCCGTTAAAGTTACTCCTGTCACCTTCGCTGTTAAAGGCAGAAGAGAGAGGTAGCTGTGCTCTTTTCTCACCGTCAACTCTTCTGCTCCCGTCAACAGACGCACCTGATTGGTACGATGAATAAGTCGCCCCTTCACTCCTGTGTGTGCGAGCCACTCCAACAAGTAGACGTTGGCAAGTGCGTGATCCAGCCGTCCTCCACCTAACGCCCCCAGGAGCAAAACCTCCCGAGGACGAAGATTGACACTTACTTCAAGCGCATAGTGTGTATCAGTCAAATCTTTTTCCGTAGGCAGTTTAAGGTAGGCAATCTCTTCTGCTGTCACATAGTTTAGCAACCGCTCACCAGCACTATCGAAATCACCTACCACCAGATCCGGCCGCCAGCCATAGTCCAGCGCACTCCAAGTACCACCATCAACCGTGATAATCACATCGTTTTCTTGCTTTACCCCGTTCCAATCACACGCTGCTATGTCACCTGCCGCGACGATGACGATCCGATGCCGATCAATCAATCGCTCCCAAACCTCACCACTTAGCGTCTTTTTTTTCATTAAGCCAATGTCCCTACAGCATCGCGAATGGCTTTCATGGCCGCAGCGCGATCCTCTTGGGCGAAGATAGCCGATCCCGCTACCAATACATCCGCACCGTTTAGCACGACGTCAGCAGCCGTTATCGGTGAAATACCACCATCTACTTGGATCAGAATATCAGGGTGACCTTGTTGGATGCACATCTGTCTCACTTGCTTAATTTTTGGCAGAACGGAAGGCAAAAACGCTTGTCCACCAAACCCGGGATTCACGGTCATTAGCAAGATCAAATCCAGTTCCTGTATAATCGGTTCCAACACCATCGCTGGTGTAGCCGGGTTTAACACAACCCCCGCGCGCACACCGTGCTCTTTGATGAGGGAAAGAGTACGTGCCAAGTGAGGGCATGCCTCTTGATGCACGGTAATATAATCCGCTCCGCTTTTTGCGAAGGCTGGGATGAGTGCATCTGGATTTTCCATCATCAGGTGCACATCTAGCGGGAGGCGAGTATGTGGACGAATCGCTTCTACTATAACTGGTCCAAGAGTCAGATTGGGTACAAAGTGTCCGTCCATTACATCCACATGAATCCAATCGGCTCCTGCTCGCTCTACGTCTGCAATCTCCTCTTTTAGACAAGCAAAATCCGCCGACAAAATCGACGGGGCTAATTTCACCATTTCTTATACCTCCATTGCTCTTGGATCTCTTCTAAGAATTGTACATAATGAGCGTAGCGCTCTCCACTTAATTCACTTGCTTCTTCTGCCGCTCGCACTGCACATCCAGGCTCTTGATGGTGTAAACACCCACGGAAGCGACATGACACCGATAAAGCTTCAATCTCAGGAAAATAAGCTCCTAACTGCTCCGCTTCCATACCCGTAAAGTCAAGTTGACTAAAACCAGGTGTATCTGCAACTTGTCCGCCCATAGGTAAATCCAAAATATTCACCTGGCGTGTGGTATGCTTCCCACGCCCTAATTTATGACTAACTTCACCTGTCTCCAATTTCCACTGTGGAACGAGCATATTAAGAAGGGATGATTTCCCTACCCCTGATTGACCAGCAAACACAGAGAGCACCCCTTGTAAATATGGGATGAGGTCCTGTGCACCATCTTCGTCTCGTATACTGGATACCACTAACGGATACCCGGCTTGTTCATATGTTTTAAGGATTTGTTGCAAACCCTCTTCCTCAGTCAGAAGGTCCGACTTGGTTAAACAGATGACTACCTTCAACCCTTCGCGTTCACAATGTACAAGAAAACGATCGAGCAAAGTAGACTGAAAATCAGGTTCCCGCAAAGAACACACCACGATCGCCTGCTCAACATTGGCAATCGGGGGACGAATCAACTGTGTCTGACGGGGGTACACTTCTGTAATTATCCCTTCACCATCATTCGTCTCCTCGTACATCACGCGATCCCCTACGAGCGGGGAGAGCTTCTTCTTCTTAAAGAGACCGCGAGCACGACACTGAATATCCTTTCCAGACTCCGGCGTTCGTACATAGTAAAAGCCACTTATGGCGCACACGATCTGTCCTGCTGGCATATCACCCCTCCTTTTATATAAATGTACTGTTTTCGCTTATGCAAAACGTTATTTGGACTTGATGTAGACAGTAACTTCCGTTCCCCGCTCCACCATTGTCCCTGGTTTTGGGTCTTGATCCACAACCGTCCACATTTTACCAGACCCACTTTTCACCCGCTCTATCTTAATTTGTAACTCATCGTTTGCGGCAATCCACTGTTTAACCCCACCATCAGGACCTTTTTGAGGTGAGGACTCATAGTCACCAATAAACTCAGGAACTTCTACTAGGTCACCTTCTGCCGCATTGGCATATAAAGTGACCGTCTCTCCTGTTTTTAATTCCGTCCCCGCCGCCGGCTCTTGTCCGTGCACTTCACCTGCTCCAAAGTCATGATTCATTTGCTCTTCTACCTGAACATTAAATCCCTTATCTTCCAGCCACGAGCGCGCTTCCTCTCGTGACTTTCCTTCTAGATCAATAAGCTCGACAGCAGCAGACTGTTCTTGTGCACTCGTACCGCTTCCATCATCAGAACTGAAAAACGAATTTGAGTTCAAACTCAAGATCACATTAAAAATTGTAAATGCAAGTACTAAAATGACACTTATCGTAAAGAGAAAAAAAACGGTCTTTTGCCAAAATGGCATATTTGCTTGTGCATTTTCCAACCAGACGACAGTCTTTTGAAACACCGTTTTATCTTTATCAGCCGATACCCCGCGCAACCGTTCCAACTTCGTCATCGTCTCTTGCCCGACCGCCGTATGCTGCCTTCCCGTGGAGGTTGGACCAGCATCGTTCATAGATGGCTCGTTCTCCTGCTCATCTGCCGCAGCTGCTACGAATTCGCGTGTTGTATTTCCTCGTGGAGGGAGAGGCTCTTCTTCTATCTCTCGTTGCTTTAACATCGGTGTCCACTGCGGTTCTTCACCCCACTTAGGAGGGAAGGCGATGCGCAGTTCCTTCATCAGCTCGCGTGCAGATTCAAACCGCATATCCGGCTCTTTTTCCATCGCCTTACGAATAATGTGCTGCAAGCTATCTGGAATATCGGGAGCCAACTGTTTGATGTTGACTGGATCTTCTTGTAGATGTTTTAAAGCGATACTGATTGCCGATTCTCCATCAAAAGGGAGTTGACCTGTCACCATCTCATACATAACAACACCTAAAGAGTAGATGTCCGACTTTTGACCGATAAATCCGCCCCGTGCTTGCTCCGGTGAAAAGTAGTGAACAGAACCCATCACAGACCCTGTCTGCGTAATGGTAGACGAGGTCGTTGCACGCGCAATCCCAAAATCTGTTACCTTTACTCGTCCTGCCGCACCGATCAAAATATTGTGTGGCTTAATATCGCGGTGGACAATGCCGTTATCGTGTGCATGCGCTAACCCATCACAAATTTGTGCGGCTAAATGAGCTGCCTCCGTCGGTGGTACAGGGCCATGTTCTTCAATCATTTCTTTTAGAGTAGGCCCTTCTATATATTCCATCACGATATAGTGTGTATAACCATCCCGTCCTACATCGTAAACACTAACGACATTGGGGTGTGACAAACTAGCAGCTGCTTGTGCTTCCCGACTAAATCGGCGTAAAAATTCACGATCATTACTAAGCGATTCATTTAACACTTTTAATGCAACATAGCGATTAAGCATAATATCTTTTGCCTTATATACAACCGCCATTCCGCCCCCGCCCACACGGCTCACAACTTCATAACGATCTCCTAATTTTCTCCCAATCATCGGTCTTATTCCCCCCTCCGATCAATGTTCTCTTTGTAATTTACTAAGATCAGAGAGATATTATCAACACCGCCCGCCGCCAATGCATGCTCTAACAAGTGATCCGCTTGTGCCGCGATGGAGCGCTCCGATGTCATCGTCTTCCCGATTTGATTAACTTTAACCATATCCACTAAGCCATCTGAACAGAGAAGTAATGTATCCCCGTGTGACCACGGTGTTGTAACCAGATCTGGTTCTACACTGCTATCCGTACCAATCGCTTTCACTATAATATTTTTTTGCGGATGATGAAGTGCTTCTTCCTCGGTGATCTCTCCATGTTTCTTTAATTCATTTACTAAAGTATGGTCTTCGGTCAGTTGGTATAACCCTCCTCGGTGCAGTAGATAAGCACGGCTATCCCCAACATGGGCGAGCACAATTTCCTTTTCACGGACAACTGCTACGATAGCTGTTGTTCCCATGCCCTTTAACGAATCATCCGCCTCTGCCATCTGGTACACTTCACGGTTAGCCAACTTTACTGCCTCTTCGAGCCGACGTTTGATTTGCACGGTTGGAGCATCGAGCGTCAGTTCGGCAAGTTCTCGTTTTACCACATCCACCACTTGCTGGCTAGCAATTTCACCCGCTTGATGTCCACCCATCCCGTCGGCGACAACTGCAACCAGTAAGCCCTTCTGCGTTTCAAACAACCCCACACGGTCCTCGTTATGATCCCTTACTTTTCCCGTGTGTGTACGCCAAGCCATCTCCATATCGCGTTCCCCTTTCCCGCTAACAGACTCTCTTCTCTCTATTATACGTCATCCTCATCGCTTCCACCCACTTACGTGCAAAAATAGTACGACTCGCACAGACACCCGCACCTTATAGAGTGTGCGGGAACAATGGATCTTTATGATGAGGGGTAGCTAGCGGAACCGCTCTTAATCAAGCAGTTCTATTCCCTTGCACAATCAGAGGAGAAGAGTACTCACTTCACTTCATCATCGCCTAATCCCCTCTACGAAGGTTGCTCACTCTTCTTATCTAAATGTTTGGCACGCAATTGACCGCAAGCCGCATCAATATCTGTTCCATGCTCACGCCTAATAGTCGCCTTAATACCATAGGATTCAACAATCCGCTGAAATTGGAAGATTTGATTGCGCGGTGTTCGCTCCATATCCCGTTCCACCACCGTATTGATAGGGATTAGGTTTACATAGCAATTTAGATTGGATAAAAGTTGCCCCAGCTGATGTGCGTGCTGATCTTGATCATTTCTGTCTTTAATCAGGAGGTATTCAAAAGTGAGACGCCTTCCAGTGGTTTCAATATAATAGTGGCACGCTTCCATCAACTCACTTAAAGGATGACGATAACTTACTGGCATCAAGCTCTTGCGCAATTCCTGGTTAGGGGCATGCAACGAAATCGCCAGTCCCACCTGCAACTTCTCATCAGCAAACCGATAGATTGCTGGTACAATCCCACTTGTAGAAACCGTAATATGCCGTTGACCGATATGGAGACCATGCTCTTCGTTCATGATGCGCAAAAACTGCAGGGTAGCTTCATAGTTTTCAAACGGCTCTCCAATTCCCATAATAACAATTGATTTTACCCTTTCTTCCCCGATTTCATCTAGAGCTATCTGCGCTTTCATCACCTGTGCCACGATTTCACCCGCAGTCAGATTTCGCTTTAGCCCTCCCAAAGTCGATGCACAAAACGTACAACCGACACGGCATCCCACCTGGGTGGTAACACACACACTTATTCCATAATTATGGCGCATCAACACGGTTTCAATCGCATGCCCATCATGAAGAGCAAATAAAAATTTAATCGTGCCATCGGACGATGTTTGTTGCGTCAATGTTTTTAATGGCTCAAGGCGAAATTGCTCACTTAAGGTTTCTCTCATCTTCTTAGGCAGGTTACTCATGTCTGCAAATGAAGAAACCCGTTTTTGATAAAGCCAATCCATCATTTGATCCGCCCGAAAAGCAGGCTGGTTATTCTCTTTCATCCAGGCATACCAATCTTTATGCCGTAGGTCGTATGCCATACGCATTGCTACCACAACTTTCCACAGTGTATAAGTTCATTAATTCATCTTCAAAACTTTTCTTATTATATCAAGCTTACTAAGAGATGAAAAGCCACCATCTGCTTGTACCTTTGCCACACTAACGATTCTCCAATCCGATTCGTTTCACTTTAACATCGAAGTGAATATCGATATCAGCTTCTGTAAATGCTTTTTCCCACACAATCTGCCTCCATATCCGCGGATAGCGAGCGCGAATCGTATCCCCATAAATATAACCATCACTACGAAATTCCCGCTGAAGTTTTGTCATGAGGCCAGTGCTAACTTCATGATATTTTTCGGAAATTTTCTTTTCTACATCACTTAATACAGCTGTTTTCTCTAGATCGGTCGTACATGTTTTTTCCAGTATAACGCCTTCCACGATTACATGATCTTTAATTGTCACTTGTTTCTTCTTTAGACCCATCTTCGACTTACTATCAATACGATCCGCCCGGAAAATCACTTTACCATCTTGATAAGGAACCTCGATTACCTCACCTGTTCGATGACTGCGAATCTGAATCAAAATGGCACTCTCTATACTATCTAGCGTACCCACCACTTTGCTTTGCGGGTTAAATAAGGCAAGACCTGTCCACTTTATCTTGCCTTCCTTTATCTCAAACTGATTGATGAGCGGATTGGTTGCCGGATTGGAAATACGATTATACACATCACCTAACGTAACATCACCCATCCACCCTTCTCTTACCCCCGCCTCGATCAAATCACGAATATACATGGAAGGCACCAGATCTAACTTTGGTTTTAATTCCAATACCTCTTTCGCCTTACCTCGCACTACCATTGGCCACATGCGCCTGCGAATATCAGGATGACGACGTAAGCCGTCCATCAACTCCTGTATCCCGTCTTTCGCTACTTCTTCTCCAAACACGAGCAACTGTGCATGCCCCAAAAACAAATTCTGATTGGTTTGCTTCTGAATATCACTAAAAGCTGTGTTTAACGTATCTCCCTGCCCATAAAAAAGTTCAACCGCGCCCCCATCTCCTCCCCCTTCTCCACCAATCATAGAGGGAATAGGAACTTGTACCGATACCTGATACCCCTTCTCCAGCTTATCAATCCCTATGGCCATAGCAGAGGTTCGTTCTTCCAATTCACGCGCATCCCAACAGCCCGTACATGCCAAAACGATACACAGCACCACGCTCATCCATCTAAGCCTTCGCCTCATGTTGTCTCCTCCTTTCCTTACTCCCGTTTTGTTTGCGCACAAACGAGAGACAAAGAAGAAGAATAGGAAACACAACCGTAATCCCCAGACCAAACACGCCGATCCAGCGTGCGGCAGCAAAAACATCTTGGATATTTTGCGGTCTCATCGCCAATCCAAATAAAACTGGGGCTATTCCCCATGCCAGCCCTTTCCGATACTCTGCTTTCAAGTGTAAAAATTGTATCACAAGCGAGAAGAGCGCCGACAAATAGTTGATCATCGTTGAAAAGACAGCTGTTACCCAGATTGCGATGACAAGAGATTCAAGACGTTCAAAGATAAGCACTTTAAACTCTGCCGACTTAATCAGTTCCAACACTGGCCACATCAACTTCACTACTTCAGGCGCTCCAAAGACAGCCAGTGTAGATAATAAACCTTGCAGGTAAAAAAAAGTGATTACAATAATGACGGCAATATGTACCCGCCATGCACGCCGAGGTTCCTGATAGTAGGAACTAAACATCAGCACGACTGAATATCCTCCGTACATCGAGGCTCCCGCAATCACCCCCATAAAAAGATCCCACCCTGTAGTTTGCAAAAGAGGGAGCATATTATTGAGCGACCCACTAGAAAACCCCGTTGCAATGCTTAATGGCACGGTTACAAATAGCAGCCACAAAATTAATTCGTTAAAACGGGCGACCACGTGGGGTGGATTGGAAGCTACCATGGTTGCCACGATGATTAATATCCCGAGGATAAAGGGGACAGGCGTACGAATATAAACAGCACTAACCACTAACTCCGTAAATAAGCGTGCTGAAATCGCTGTTGCAAACAACCAGTATAAAGCAAAGGGAAGCACAACGACCATGCCTAACACAGAGCCCAACCAAGGCATTGATTTTGTGCCCAACGCCTCTCTTGTTAACTGCACCAGATTTTTTCGCGGATAGCGCACACACAGCAGTGTAATGATCATCACGATCATCATTACCACCAACGCTGAGAGAATTAAAGCCGTAACCCCATCTTCTTTTGCATATTGCACCATCTCATATGGCAAAAGAAAGATCGTGATACCCAGAATAGAATTAAACAGAAGAGCGAAGGCTTGATACCCTGTAATAGAGGCGCCACCACCCTCGCGCAAGTTTGGGTTTCCCTTCATTTCGGATGCTCTCCTTCTCTGTTTTGATCTTGTGGCTTATACATCGTTGGTCGCTTCTTCATCCATGGCCACGGCACCCGCACTAAACTATCTTTAACATCTTCCCACCTAAAAGGGGCAAATGGCGCCATATATGGAACACCAAAAGAGCGTAGCTTCACTAAGTGTAAAAGTGTCACCATTAAAGCGAGAATAATCCCGTACAATCCTAGAACCGCTGCTGCTAGCATAAATGGAAAACGGAGCAGCCGAACAGAGATAGCTGCATTATAACTTGGATTAGCATAGGAGCTAATCGTCGTTAAACCGACTACGATAACCATGATCGGGCTTACCACACCTGCAGAAACTGCTGCATCTCCAATTACTAGTGCACCGACAATCCCAATCGTAGGTCCGATCGGACCTGGCAGACGAATACTAGCTTCTCGTAATATCTCCACACTAATCTCCATCGCTAGTGCCTCTACAATGGAGGGGAATGGTACTGTTGCTCTTCCCGCGGCCATCGCAATTCCCAAGCGAGTCGGAATCATCTCCGGATGAAAAGAGACAAAAGCAATGTACAGTGAAGGCAGCAACATAGCAATAAAGAGACTGATCAAGCGTAACCCACGTAAAAACGAGGAGATGAGATACCGTTCATAGTAATCCTCTGGACTATAGTAAAACTGCGAAAACACTGCGGGAGCAATCAACACATGGGGGGTACCATCCACCACAATAGCAACTTTCCCCTCCAACAAATGGCTTACAACGCCATCCGGACGTTGTGTATTTTGCAATTGAGGAAACGGAGTCCAAATATCATCTTGTATCAGCTCCTCAATGTACCCACTTTCTAATATGCCATCGATCTCAATATTTTCAATTCGAGTAAGCACTTCATCTAGCAAACCTTTATCCGTCACCCCATCCAGATATAGAATCTCTACGTTGGTTCGTGTACGCTTACCCACCTTTACATCTTTGATGCGTAAGTCTGGGTCTTTAAGACGTCGACGTATGAGTGCCGTATTTACTCGAATGGATTCCGTAAACGCTTCCCGCGGCCCTCGAACTACTGCTTCCGTCGAAGGTTCGGAAACCGAACGTACTGGAAATCCCTTTGCTCCTACAACAATGCCCTCTTCATACTCATCTATAAAAAGAGCCGCATCTCCTGATAAAATCGCTTCCATCATATCTTTCATTTTAGGAGACGATTGTGTCTCCCCAGTTTGCACCAAACTTTCGGCAATCAATGTTTCCAGATCTTCGTCCGACTTTACTTCAGCCGCTTTTGTCATCAATGTACTCAATACAAACTTGTCCACTAGCGGTACATCTGCCATCCCATCCAGGTAGACGAGTGCCGCTTTTCGATCCGGTTGATACTGGATCGTAAAAGAACGTACAATGACATCTGCCCCGTCTCCAAGCAAATGAGTGATAAAATCAGTGTTCTCTTTTACCTGTTTGGACACAGCACGGTCCTTCACTCTTCGCTCGATCTTCTGTTCCGACCGTCGCTGTAATTCTTCTTTTTTTCTTTTATCCTTTAATTTTATTGGCCGTATAAATCGATTTGCCATCTCACATCACCCTGCCATTACCGTGCCCCGCAATCCGTTCTCTCATACCACAAAAAAAGGGAATACGAAGACCTGAAACGATCGTCTTCGCACCCCCTGACTTAATTTAACGGTTAGCAATATGGCACACAAACGCAGATGAACATCCCATTAGTTGTTCTTGATAAGCCTCTTCTGTTACAGGATAATCCTCCGATTCTGTCGTACCCACCACATATATGTTATGCTTTTCACCGATGGCAATTGCATTGGCATACTCTGCTTTTCTTCCCCCCAGATAAGTAGAATAAAGTATACCCGTACCCGACACGTTTAACTGCGTAATGAAAGATTTTTTATATCCGCTTCGCTTCCGCTCCAACGCCCCTTCTGTCGTCGGAAAATCATGGGAATAGGTTTCACCCACCACCCATGCTTGCCCTTGGGCATCTACTTCTACCCCAAAAGCGAGGTCGGAACCACTTCCACCCAATAATGTAGAGTAGAGCAAGCGAGCGCCCGAACGGTGAATTTTAGTTACAAACGCATGGTATCCCCCTTTCCCTTTACGTAACCATGCCCCTTTTGTCACCGGAAAGTTGGCTGATGTCGTCTCCCCGACGACATAAACGTGACCACACTTCCCTACCGTAAGCGCATGCCCCATATCGGATCCCTCTCCACCTAGATAAGTGGAAAATAACAGTGTGGAGAGAACCCCATCCAACTTAACGACAAACGTATTGCACTCTCCCAACAACTGAGTTTGAAAAGCGCGTCTATTTACAGGAAAGTCAGCAGAATCTGTAGAACCGGTAACAAAAATATTCCCTTCTCCATCTACTACCACTTGATTCCCATCATCAACCCCACTACCACCTAGAAAAGTGGAACACAGCAAATGATTCCCATCTGAACTTAACTTACAGATAAATGCATTCTGCTCACCATTCAACCTCTTCTGCACTGCATGAGGTGTGACTGGAAAGTTATCACTATTTGTTCCACCTGTCACAACTACTTCCCCTTTTGGAGTAAGAGCTAAATCGTTACAAAACGTCCCCCCACTTCCGCCTAAATAAGTAGAAAAAAGTAGCTCCGAGCCATCGTGATTCAACTTCGTAAGAAACCCACTATACTCTGCTGTAAAATCCGATTGCAGTGCCCCCGCAGTAACGGGGAAATCGGCAGAAAAAGTTTGTCCGGTTACATACACATGCTGCTCACTATCAACCGCTATTCCATTGCCAAAGTTGGCTTTATCTCCCCCTAAGTAAGCGGTATATTCCATTTGACGCTTACTGTTCAGCTTACTTATAAAAGCGTACTTCTCCTCTTCAGCCGTAATAAGATATGGGCCTACGCGATCGGGGATCTCTACTTGGGACATATACCCCGTTACATACAAGTTCCCATTTTCATCAACATCAATCGCTGTCCCCTCCGATTCCTTCCCTTCCCCTACGTACGTAGAGTTTAGGAGGATCGGATCAATGATGAGCGCTTTATCTTCGTCCACTCCCTCTACATGAAAGCCGACTTCCATTCCCTCATAAAGCACAAACTGTGTCGCTAGCGCCGCTCTTCCTGCCTCTGTCTCTTGAAAACTTATCGGTTTCTCTTCTACCAGCGTTCCTAGAGGTGTATGCACGTGCAGATTGCCACAGTCGTCTAAAGCTAGTTTGTCTACCCCCTCATAGCGTAAGCGAATAGTAGACAACAAAGAGGCTTTCTCCACCAAGAACTCATATTTTAGTCGTTCTTGGTGGCTTTTAAACACTGCTGATACCCCAGGCCATACCTCGTGATACCACACTTGGGAAAACGTCGGCACATCTTGAATCCACTCACTCGCCTCCCGTCCCCTATAATAATGTACTCTTCCTTCACCCAGCTCTCGTCCCTCTACTTGTAGGTCTGTGCGCGCATCAACAAAAGAGAGCCGAACTGAATGCCCTCTCAGTGCCGTCTCTCCATTCTCTTCCTCTTTAATCGTGGGCTCATACACAGAAAAGCTCATGTGATCCTGAAAAAACGAAAAAAACGAGGTGTACTCCCCCTGGGCGTAATAGAGACAATCCGACCTTCTTTGCCCTCGATTTTGCATAAACAAAAAAGGCATACCCACCTGTTCCATCAAACAAACTTCCACCCACCATTCCCCCTCTAATACCTTTATAGGGTAAAATATGTATGTTGCAGCAGGTGTATGATTTTTTATATATATTTATCACCAAACAAAAGGACAGCCTGTGACAGCTGCCCTCTTGAAGATTATTTATGTTTCACCATCCGAGCGATAAAAAAGCCATCACTTGCAAATTGATGTGGCAGAATCCGTACCATTCCTGGTTCAATACTTCCCTTCTCCCTCACTTCTCGCGGAAGTAATTCATTCATCCCCGTATCCAGTGTAAATTCCGGATGATTCTCTAAGAAATGGCGTACTTGTTCTTCATTTTCACTTGCTTCCAGCGTACACGTGCTGTAAAGCAACACTCCTCCAGGGCGCACACGAGTAGCTGTTTCTTCAAGCAATTGAGCTTGAAGACGGCACAACTTCTTCAGTTCAGCACCGCTTTTCTGCCATTTCAAATCCGGTTTTCTCCGTATGACCCCTAAACCAGAACAAGGAGCATCCAACAAAATGAAGTCAAAGAGAGTAGGTAGTGCTTGCGGGAGCTCCCGAGCATCTGCTTGCACCGCTTCGATATTGCTCAAGCCTAACCGCATTGCATTTTTACGAATAAGTTCAACTTTATGTCGGTGCAAATCCGTAGCATATACCTTCCCTTCCCCTCCCATCTTCTCGGCTATATGAGTCGTCTTACCCCCAGGAGCAGCACACGCATCTAATCCCAATTGACCCGGCTGAGGTTGCAGAAGCTCCGTCACCAACATCGAACTAGGGTTTTGGATGGTACACTCACCCGCTTTAAACCAATCAGTATGTGCAGGATTGCCTCCCCCAGTAAACACAATCCCTTCTGGAGAAAGGGGCGTAGTCAAGATTGTGGCTTCTGGATACGCCTCCTTCATCTCATCCAACAACACGTCCCGTTCTTTTTTTAAAGCGTTCGCACGAATACCGACAGCAGGTGGAAGATTGTTTACCTTTAACATCGTGGCTGTCTCTTCAATCCCATATAAGGATTGGAAACGACGCACCATCCACTCTGGATGAGACGTGGCTAAAGCCCAATCCTGGATGGATTGAGGCTGGGTTAGCCGTGTCGTATCTGGAGGCTGTCGCAAGTAAGAGCGCAACACTCCATTTACCAACCCTGCAACCCCTTTATGTCCACGTTTTTTTGCTATATGAACCGCTTCGTTTACTGCAGCACGTTCCGGAATCCGTTCGAGATAATGAAGTTGATACATTCCCATCCGCAGAAGTTGGCGTACCCATCCCTCCAATGAGTCTACACCTTTTTTTACATAGTGGTTTAACAGCCAGTCCAACGTGTTGAGACGTTGGATACTGCCATAAACCAACTCAGTAACAAGCCCGCGATCACGCCCTGAGAGTGGGTGTGTCTGTAACGCTTCATTTAACAACAGATTACTGTATGCGTTCTTCTCTTCTACACCGATTAGAACATCAAGAGCTACTTCACGGGCAGTACTTACTTTCTTCATTTATTCATCCCCTAGCTTTTCTCCAACCTGGACCTCATGACCCCGCACAAACGAAGCAACATCCATCCGTTTTTTGCCCGCAGGTTGAACCTCTGTTAAACGTAAGTGCCCCTTCCCACAAGCAATCCAGATTCCCTCATGTGCTACTTTTGTAATCGTACCTGGTGCAACATCGTCGCTAGATTCATCTGCCACTTCTGCCCACCATAACTTTAAGGGTTTGCCTCGCCAGTGAGTAAAGGCGACCGGCCACGGATGTAGTCCTCTTACTTGATTATAGATTGCACGCACGGGTTGCTTCCAATCCACTTGTTCATCTTCACGCCGAATGTTAGGTGCATAGGTGACCAGCTCTTCTGCTTGTGGACGAGGAGTTAGTTTGTCCGTCAATAAAGGAGGCAGTGTCTCTACTAACAGCTCCGCGCCTACTTTGCTCAAACGATCGTGGAGGGTGCCAACGTGATCATCGGCAGCGATAGGAAGTGTTGCTTGCGCTAGCATATCTCCAGCATCCAGTGCTTTTACCATGTACATGATGGTAATCCCCGTCATTTCCTCACCTTGTATCAGCGCATGATGAATGGGTGCACCTCCGCGATACTTCGGTAAGAGCGACGCATGAACATTAATACATCCATACGTAGGTGCTTTTAAAAGCGCTTGCGGTAACAACTGACCATAAGCAGCTGTCACCACCAAGTCGGGTGCATACTCCAAAACAGTTGTCACTGCCTCTTCTTCACGAAGTTTTTCCGGCTGTAATACTGGAATCCCCGCGGCAAGGGCCGCCTCTTTTACCGGAGGGGGGGTTAAGATTCGTTTGCGCCCTTTCGGACGATCAGGTTGAGTGACGACCGCAACCACATGATAACCATGATCGATTAGCGCACGGAAAGAGGGCACGGCAAAGTCAGGTGTACCCATAAAAATAATACGTGGCTGTGTACCCATCCCTATCCCTCCTCTGGTTCGAAAACGTTTTCTGCAATATCGATAAAGAGGATTCCGTTTAAGTGGTCTACTTCATGTTGAAGCGCACGCGCCAGGTAACCGTCCGCTTCCAACTCGAACGGCTCACCATAGCGGTCTTGTGCTTTTAAGGTTAGTCGCTCAGCTCGGCGAACATTGCCTAGTAACCTCGGGATACTTAAACACCCTTCTGGTGGGAGGATTTGCTCACCCTCCATATCGTATAGTTCTGGATTTACTGCTTCGATCAGACCATCACCAATATCTACGACGATGACCCGCTTTAAAATCGCCACTTGCGGTCCAGCTAAGCCTACGCCTGGAGCATCATACATCGTATCGGCCATATCATCTAATAGTTTATGAAGACGATCGTGGAACTTGGTAACATGCTTTGCTTTTTTCTTTAAAATCGGATCAGGGTATTGCACAATACGGCGAATTGCCATCATCATCTCCTCCATTTCCACTCTTTACTGTTGGTATTCTATACTTACCCGTAACTGTGGGTCCTCCCACTGTGGCCGTAGCGAACGCAATAGCTGGCGCACTTGTGCTTGTGCCTGCTCCTCCCGCGCGCATTTAATCATGACATTCATGCGATAACGATCTTTGATACGGGGGATTGGAGCAGGAACAGGTCCTAGTACTTGCGTCTGTTCCGGTAATTTATTGCCAAATGTCTGCACCGTCTGCTGTGCGTGTTTTAATACAACCAGTTGATCTGGATGGCTAAATAAGAGAGTAAATAAGCCACAAAAAGGCGGGTATCGATGTGTCTTACGTGTTAGGCATTCCTCTCGATAAAATGATTCTACTTCGTACTGAGAAGCTAATTCAATACTATAGTGATCCGGCGTATACGTTTGTACAACGACCTCTCCAGGAGCTTCATGTCGTCCCGCGCGTCCACTCACTTGCGTGAGCAATTGATACGTACGCTCTGCCGCCTGATAATGAGGTAAACGTAACATCGTATCGGCAGCAATCACCCCCACCAGTGTCACCCGTGGGAAGTCAAGTCCTTTCGCAATCATCTGAGTTCCCAATAGCACATCCGCTTCTCCATTGCCAAAGCGAGTCAACAACCGTTCGTGCGCTCCTTTGCGACTGGTAGTATCCACGTCCATGCGAATCACACGCAAACCGGGAAAGCGTTTCGCTAGCTCCGCTTCCACACGTTGGGTTCCAGTGCCGAAGTAACGAATGTGTTCACTTGCACAATCAGGACATGAAGAAGGGACGGGTGCTTCATGCCCACAGTAATGGCAGCGTAAGCTCTGATTTGTATGATGATAGGTAAGTGATATATCACAGTTAGGACACTCCACAACCTTGCCACAGTCACGGCACATGACAAACGTAGAGTAACCACGGCGATTGAGGAAAAAAACAGCTTGTTCCCCCCGCTCCACACAACGAGTTAATTTTTCACTCAACGTACGACTAAACATGGAGCGATTCCCCTGCCGTAATTCTTCTCTCATATCTGCAATATGAACGGGGGGAAAGGGTCGACCGTGGACGCGCTCGTGTAGTTGCACCCACTCATATTTCCCTACACGTGCATCAAAATAAGTAGCCACAGCTGGTGTAGCCGTACCTAGCACCACGACCGCCTGATGTTCTGCCGCCCGTGTTAATGCCGCTTCACGCGCATGATAGCGCGGATTTTCTTCCTGCTGATATGAACTCTCATGCTCCTCGTCGATTATGACCAAGCCAATCTTCTCAAAAGGAGCAAAAATAGCAGACCGCGCTCCAATCGCCACTTCTACTTCACCTGCACGAATTTTACGCCACTCATCATACCGCTCCCCATTGGACAATCCACTGTGAAGTACAGCCACTCGCGCACCAAACCGACTTTTAAAGCGACTCACCATCTGTGGTGTCAGCGAAATCTCGGGTACGAGCACAATCGCTTCCCGCCCTTGTTGCAGACACTGCTCGATTGCTTGTAAATAAATTTCTGTTTTCCCGCTTCCAGTTACGCCCTGTAACAAAATTGAGTGCGTCCGATACTCTTTAAGTGGCGTAATAATCGCCTCAAAAGCTGATTGCTGCTCTGCTGTGAGCGCTAGTGGAGTACTAGGCGCAAACGAACGTCCCTCATAGGGATCACGTTTTTCCTCCCGCTCTTCTGTCACTAACCACCCTTTATCCACCAAACTTTTAATCGACGACCGATTCAACTCAAGCGTCGTAAGTAATGAGGTTAATGGTATTTCTGCTGGATGTTCATAAAAAAACTGCAGTATTTCTCGTTGCCGTGCCGCTTGTACAGGCAATTCTTCTATTGCGGTAGCAAGATTTGTGCGATCCAGCGCTGGCTTTAGCCAGGTTACTTTCTTCTTTGTAATCCGATCACTCACTTCATCACTTAAGATAAACCAACCTGCTCGCACCCACTGCCGCAACTGCTTTTCTGTAACCCCTCCCTGTTTTAATGCCTCATCCTGTTTGATCACTTCTTTTTTTAGAAGCAACTGCAATAACGGACGAGCCGCTGCTGGATACGCTTGAGGCTCCTTTAAAGAGACTCCACTAGAGAGGGGAAGACGAACCACACGTTCATATTTTCCTTTTAAGACAGCTGGCACCATTGCATGGAGTGCCATTATCGTCGGACACAGATACTTTTCTGCCATCCAATGCGCCAATCGTACCAATTCTGGAGTAAGTGGGGGAGTAACATCCATAACATGTGCGATCGCTTTTAGTTTTTTTACTTCAGAGTGGTGCGAAATTGAGACAACATACCCCAGTAATTGTCGCCTCCCAAAAGGCACGTGGACTCGAGAGCCTACCTGAACATCCATCTTCAATTCTTCGGGAATGATGTAATCAAAAGGACGATCTGTCTGATTGGTTGGGACATCAACAATTACAGAAGCGATCCGTTCTTCTTCCCTCATAAAAGTCGTTCACCAATCAACTCGATGAGAGAATGCGCCAGCCTTTCCTTTTCCATCTTAGGAAAGGCAGCAACCTCACCACCACGATCATATATCGTTACCGTGTTATAATCGGACTCAAAACCCGAATCAGGTACATTTACAGGATTGGCTACAATTAAGTCCATGTTTTTACGCTCCAGTTTCCCTAGTGCATAGTGGGCGACATCGTCAGTCTCAGCTGCAAACCCAACAAAAAATGGTTTTTTCTTCTGTTCTCCGATCAGTTGTGCGATATCTTCCGTTCGCTCCATCCGTATGATCAGTTCATCGCTCTTTTTCTTCAATTTATGATCATGCACTTCTATGGGTCGATAATCTGCGACTGCCGCCGCTTTAATAACAATATCCACTTGCGGGATTTCGCGTAGAACCGCTTCTTTCATCTCTGCTGCCGAACCAACATCAATGCGCAAAACCCCGTCAGGCGTGGTCAAAGACGTTGGGCCGCTTACCAACAGCACCTCTGCCCCAGCTTGACGAGCCGCCTGTGCCAGCGCATACCCCATTTTACCGGAAGAGTAGTTCGTAAAGTAACGAACAGGATCGACCGGTTCACGAGTGGGCCCTGCGGTGATCAACACGCGTTTCCCTTGAAGAAGTGGACGCTGGAAGAACGATTCTACCCGAGCGAAGATCTCCTCCGGTTCTGCCATGCGCCCTTTTCCCACATAGCCACACGCAAGCTGCCCCTCCTCTGGTTCCACTAGATGTACACCCATGCTGAGCACTTTCTTTCGATTTTCTTCCACGGCCGGGTGTGTATACATCTTCCCATTCATCGCAGGAGCGAGTAGTATCGGGGCACGTGTAGCTAATAGGGTAGCAGATAACATATCGTCTGCCATCCCGTTTGCAATTTTGGCCAACAGATGTGCGGTAGCAGGGGCAACGACAATTAAATCGGCTTCATCCGCCAGATCAATATGTGCCACCCCATCAGGATTGCGCTCTTCAAATATATCGGTAAATACCTCGTGATGAGATAATGCCTGAAAAGTGAGTGGAGTCACAAATTGGGTTGCCCCGCGCGACATAATCACACGCACCTCTGCCCCGGCCTGTGCCAGTTTACTTACCAATGAAGCAGACTTAAAGGCGGCAATTCCTCCTGTAACTCCGACGACAATCTTTTTCCCCTGCATCTTCATCCCTTCCTCCCTCAATAAGATAAAAAATAACAACCTGGAGGTTGTTATTTTTTATCAGGATCTGTGTTTCGTACGGGATCAATTGCGCCACTTACTAGCTCTTCTAGCGCTACGCCTACATATTTGTTGGAATATGGCTTCACTTTCGGGGTGGAGCCTTCCAACAATTTGCGTGCCCGCTTGGAGGCAAGTGAGACAAGGGTATACTTACTATCTGCTTTCGTCATTAGCTCATCAATCGATGGATATAGCATCTTTTCATTCTCCCAACCTGCTGATATTCTTCCTGATTTACGTAGTGGTACCCGTTAAATGACCAGTCGATCCACACGACAACTCTCGGCAGTCATAATCGCTTCAATCGCGTGACAAGCATTTTCCACCCGATCATTTACTACCGCATAATCGTACTGCTGCACTTGATTCATCTCTCCCCGTGCAGCTTCCAGCCGATGAGTCAATCCTTCCTCATCTTCTGTTCCTCTACCTTGAATGCGTTCCCGCAACGTATCGAGCGAGGGAGGCATTAAAAAGATAAAAACTGCATCTGGAAATTTTTCTTTCACTTGGAGTGCACCCTGCACCTCTATTTCAAGCAAAACATTTTCCCCTTGTGCCAACCTTTCTTCGACAAAGCGTCGTGGAGTCCCATAATAGTTCCCCACATATTCAGCCCATTCCAATACGTCGTCATGACGAATCATTTCTTCGAATTGTGCACGGCTTTTAAAAAAGTAGTTTACCCCTTCCTTCTCCCCAGCACGCGGAACACGTGTTGTTGCGGAAATGGAAAGCGTCAGCTCCGGCATATGTTCACGCAAAGCCGCACACACCGTGCCTTTGCCTGCTCCAGACGGACCTGACAAAACAAATAGTATCCCTCTTTTTTCCTGATGCAACAAAAAACCAACCCTTTCTACCCAACCAGCCTGTATCCTATAACCCATTCATGTCTCAACTAGAAATAATCGTTTTGTTTGAGTTCTTTCACACACCTTACCATTATAACCTCATTACTCAATGTTTTGCACTTGTTCTCGCATTTTTTCCAAGATACTCTTCGCTTCTACCACCAATTCCCCCAACTCGGCATCATTTGCTTTAGAGCCGATGGTGTTTACTTCCCGATTCATTTCCTGTACAAGAAAATCTAAGCGTCGTCCGACTGGGCTCCCGGCATTCATTTGCTTGGCAAACTGATCGACATGACTCCGCAGCCTTGTCAATTCCTCACTTATATCTGCTCGTTCGACCAATAGGGCAACTTCTGTCACGAGACGACTCCTATCCAGTTCATAGTCGCCAAGTTCCTCAGCTAAACGTTTCTCGATGCGATTACGATATTCCTTTTCTACCTTGGGAGTACGCGTTACCATCTTCCCCATGCATTCGCGTAACTGAGCTTGGTATGCCTCTAGTTCCTCCTGCAATACCCTCCCCTCTTGTATTCGTGACTGCTGCAGTGAAGTTAATGCCGCTCGCACTGCCGCAACCATCGGAGTACGATGCTCCTCAGGATGCGCCAGATTCTCTTTAATTGACCATACTCCGGGCAATGCAAGCCATTGCGCTGGAGTTAACCTTTTCTCCCCCTCGGATGGGAGGCGCGAAAGTTGTGTTTGAATCGATCGCACCAAATCCCAGTCAAATACCGCTTCTTGTGGCGCAGCCGTCCCGCCCTGAAGAGCGATCGTCACATCTAGGTGCCCCCGATTAATGATCTGTTTAATCTCTTTCTTTACACCTTCTTCTAATGCGAGCCACCCCTGAGGAAGACGAATCTTCACGTCGAGATAGCGGTGGTTTACTGCGCGAATCTCCACCCTATACTGGTGATCCTCTGTCGTCGATTCTCCATGTCCATAACCGGTCATACTGCATATGATTCCTGTATCCATGGACTTATTTTAAAAGATGAATCCCTATCTTGTCCAATTCTCACTGTGTAAATAAAATTAGAGCATGCGCCAGCCGAGACAACCTGCTAGAATAGAAGAAGCGCATTTGTAACTATGAGAACAATCGTACCTATTACAATTATAGAAGGATGTTAAAGATGAATAAAAAAAATACACTGATTAGAGGCACATTAATCCTTAGTGCGGCTACTTTCATCTCCAAAATACTAGGCACACTATTTACCATTCCACTGCAGAACATCGCTGGCGACGAAGTAATGGGCATCTATATGGAAGCATTCCCTTACTATTCGATCCTGCTCATGATAGCGATTGCTGGAATTCCAATTACAGTCTCCAAATTTGTCGCCGAAAGGCTATCTCTCGGAGATAAACAAGGCGCCCAACTCGTGTTGCGCACCGGACTTATTATCCTGTCCTTCACAGGCTTTATTGGTTTTTGTCTTCTCTACTTGAGTAGTGGCTGGATCTCCAATGTCATGATTGGTAACGCTAACGCAGAACCTTCTATTAAGGCACTCGCATTCGCACTTTTAATAGTCCCAATAATGGCTGTTATCCGTGGCTACTTCCAGGGTCACCAACAAATGATCCCTACCGCTCTCTCCCAAGTGATCGAGCAACTATTACGCGTCACAACCGCTCTCATCCTTATCTACTGGCTAGTTATCGCTAACTATCCTGACTCATGGGTGGCTGCTGGTGCCACCATGGGAGCATCTGTCGGTGCACTAGCTGGACTGGTGGTCATGCTCTTCTTCCGCTCCCGTGATCGCGAAGAAAGCTCTAAGCATCCAGCCACAGCGACATCCACCAACGGCAGAGAATCTTTTTTCTCGTTATCGAAAAAGATCTTACTCTATGCTATTCCCATCTCGCTTGGCACGATGGTAATGCCGCTGATCAATCTTTTAGATACAACAACAATCCCACGCCTACTTGAAGAAAGCCTTCATTATACTCAGAGTGAAGCAACAGCATTATTTGGAATCTACAGCCGTGGCACACCTTATGCAAGCCTAATCGCCACCTTTTCCACTGCGCTAGGGCTTGCCCTCATTCCTGCTATATCAGCGCACACAGCCAAAGCCGAGTGGGCCGCTATTCAACATAAAATTAAACAAGCCTGGTTTATGACGTTCCTCGTCAGCCTACCCGCATGTGTAGGCTTGATCGTACTAGCTCGTCCAGTCAACATAATGATGTACGCTCACAGTGATCACGAAGGCGTTTCTGCCCTGGCTGCCTTATCTGCCGGTACATGGGTTATTGCCTTGTTTGGTATTGCCGCTCTCTTTAATTCCCTTACTGTATCTAGTTCGGGTATCTTACAAGGAATGGGCTTTAACCGCTTACCTGTACGCCATCTGATGATCGGGGCAGTAGTAAAGGTAATAGGAAATATTATCCTGGTTCCGCTATATGGTTTAAAAGGGGGCGCCATTTCCCTCGTCATCGCGTATATCGTCGTCTGTGTCCTTAATGTATGGATGGTGACACGCAAAGCCAATATCTCGTTCCCGTTTGCCATGGCCTTAAAACCTCTTCTCTCTGCACTCTTGATGGGGGTTACCTTGTATCTGATCCTCGGTGGGATAGAATGGCTATTCGCAGTCGAAACCTTCGCTCGTATTAGTTATATGTGGATTAGTATCAGCTTGACGATTATCGGAATAGGAATCTATCTTATCGCGCTACTCCTATCCGGAGCGATGGGTGAACGCGAACTATTGATGCTACCTAAAGGCGCAAAGCTAGTAAAGTTGTTTACACGCTTACATTTACTACGTACCTAAAAGTGATAAAGCTCCTTTTTATGCTAAGATAGCTCTTAATGGATAGACTGCAGCAAAACAGCCTGACACTGTATGGACAGTGTCAGGCTGTTGCATTTATTTATAATCCCTTAGCACGTTACTTTCATTTATAGCGATTCTGGAGTTCATGCTACTATGTTTTGAAGACCTCATCATAATAGATACGCCTACCTATTTGCTCAATATTCCTTCCCACTTCACACCTTACAATCCCGTCTCCCCTCCTCCCATACCACGTGGCCCTCTCGGCCCTCTTGGACCGCGTCTCCCTCTCGGGCCTCTAGGTCCTTGCGCCCCCGTTGGTCCTGTTACTCCCGTTGCACCCGTGGGTCCCGTCGCCCCAACCCCTGTTAACGGAGAAAGTTTTACAACGTAAGTACTGCTTAAATTATCTGCTGCAGAAGGATTCATGGTTTGAAAAGCTCCAGGAAGAGTAGGAAATCCATTTGTTGCAAACCCGTTTACATAAACATCATTCTGGCTGCTTTGATCCACCGAAACCCCACTTCCGCCAGACTCCCCTCCACCTAGATAGGTGGAATATTGAATCCCCCGTCCCGAGGAGCTAAGTTGCGTCACAAAGGCATTACCCGATAGGGAGCCAAGATTGGCTTGATAGGCATCCGAAGTTAGTGGAAAGTTCGTCGATCTTGTATTTCCTGTAACCCAGACATTGAAGAAGGAGTCCAAAGAAATAGAGGAGCCTATATCAAGCCCAGCTCCTCCAAGGTAAGTAGAAAAGAGGAGCGCAGAGCCCGTTGCATTAAACTTAGTCACAAAGGCATCCCTTGATCCCCCTCCGTATAACGTTTGAAAGGCCGTACTGGTAACGGGAAAATTGGTCATTGAATTTGTTTGCCCTATAACGTAAGCAAGTCCAAAGGAATCGACCGCAATATCTAAGCCACTCTCAATACTCCCGTTTCCACCTAGATAGGTGGAATAGACAAGAGAAGATCCCATCGCGTTTAACTTGCTAACAAACGCACTATCTGTTCCCCGTAGCACCGTTTGAAACGCTCCCGTTGTCGTCGGAAAATCAGTAGATTCTGTAGTCCCGGTAATATAGGCATTATTACCATCATCTAGCGCAATTCCAAATCCAGCATCAGGAGCACTGCCACCTACAAATGTAGAATAGACGAGTGCTGAGCCGGGTGGATTCAGTTTAGTCACAAAGGCGTCACGATCCCCACCAAACATGGTTTGAAACGATCCAGTCGTTACAGGGAAGTCACTTGAACTTGTTGCGCCCACAATGTAAGCATTGTTATCAGTATTCACAGTAATGGCAAACCCTGAATCTGAAGAGGAGCCTCCCAAAAAGGTAGAATAAACCAAACTCGAACCTGTAGGATTTAATTTCGTAACAAATGCATCTGCGGTGCCAGCATTCAAGGTTTGGAAGGCTCCTGAAGTAACAGGGAAATTGGATGAGGTTGTAAACCCCGTTACATACGCATTATTAAACGCATCAACAGCTATCCCATCCCCCTGATTATTTTCAGTACCACCGAGATAAGTGGAATAAATAAGTGAGCTTCCCGTTGCATTTAATTTGGTCACAAATACATTGAATAAGTCTCCTGCAAGCATGGTTTGAAAAGCTCCACTGGTTACGGGAAAGTCAGATGATCTAGTAGATCCCACAGTATACGCATTCCCAGAAGTATCGATAGCTAGGTCTAGAGCAAAATCTGTATTTGTGCCCCCGATGTAGGTGGAATAAATAACATTGGGATCAATGATCAAAGGCGCTTGCTTATTGTAATCATCTTCAAGATGAAAGCCAAAGCTGCTATCCGATCGCAAAGAGAAGACAGTTTCAATTAAGGCGCATCCTTTCTCTTGAAAGCTGACCGGCTTTTCTTCTCGGAGTATTCCTTTATCAGTGTAAACGAACAAATCACCACACTCGCTTACTATTGTCTCATCTGCCCCCTCATATTTCAGTCGAACATCCTTAAGATTCCCATTTGGATGAACCACCACATCATATTTTAGACGCCGTTCATCTCCAGAGAAAATCACATCAATCCCTTGCCAAACCTCCTTGTAGACAACCCGCACAGATTCCAGTCCCTCTTCCTTCACATCTCTTACGATAACACCCTGACGTGCACGTAAAAAACGCAACATTAACTCATCAGATTCACCCAGCGTCAACCGTACTCCCTCTGGTAAAAACGTAAACTGTATCCCTTGACTTTCCATAACGTAGACCTCTTGTGTACTTCCACTCCCGTTACACTGTTTAAACAACAGCGATTTTGATCCCACCCTTTTCACACCCTTCATGTAGCACCCTCCATCGAACCAAGTTAATCTAACTTATGATTCGATCCTCTTGTCTCATGTAAAATCATCCTATTACTAACCCCTCATTTGCTTCGTGTCTCCAGACGCGCAAAACGAAAAGAAAGTATCAAATTATTGCAGCCCACTTGTTTCCTAAGTTTAAATATAATTCAGTTTTTTCTTTTAAAAAGGGGCTCCCATCTAATCAAGTCTCCATCATCTAAATAAATAGATAACCTTTCATCAATATTAGTATTCTCGACTCTCTTTATCCCTTTATACTGGATCTTCGAATTCCCTAGTAATAAGGACTCAAATGTTTTTGTCAAAACATCACCGGTTGCGTGTGAATTCAAAACACATCTCATAAATAGCTTTCTTAACTGATGAAGAAGTGAAATCAATTAATGCCCCACTATTTAACAACCACATCCGCTCTAAATCTATATATTCAAATGAACCTATCTCATCTAATTCCATAGAGAAGTCATAGCCTAGTAAAGACCAAATTTTGTCCATTTCCTCATATTCTAAGATAATAGTCATATCTGACTCCCATCGTACGTTCCCCTTTGTAGCAGGAACCCATATAAAACGATCATTTAACTGTTTTACAATAACGCTCATATGTCTCTTATAGGGTAAATACGAATTTATCTTAATTTCCAATCGATCATTTTCGGATGTCAACAAATCATCTATATAGCCGTCATATAATAATACTTTTCCGAAATATAATCTACACATATTATTTCCAGGATCAGATATGAAATTTACAGTCTCTAACTTCAACATCTACATCACCTCGGTATCTTAGGGTGGGATCAACAATTTAATCATTCCTACCAGTAAAAACGCTACATCTCTACCTTGTCAAAGCCTGGCGTCCTACATACTTGTCGTTGTGGGAATTAGATTATCTACTTCAGTGAAGACTCTTAGTTAGTCTTCATCATCGTCATATAAGCTATGCGATCCCCTTCTCTTCATCCTGAGCTCTATCCCGCCTTTAGCGTTGGTGCTTAGTAAGAAGTCCTCATTGTTCATAACAAGTCATGAAAGACGTTACCCCCATACTGCGTAGGTTTAGGTGTGATCTTGCTGTCCAAACCACACATAGCTCTCCGGCGGATGAACTCCTAATTGTTTCTCTATTTGTATGACTCTATCTCCCTCGACCCCTCCAGCAAAATCCTCCTCTCCCTCGCTTGATCAATGAAGTTTAAAATCATCCGTTTTTTATCATCATAAGTTTTCATGGATTTGTCCCTTCATTCTTCACTGTGGATTCTCTCTCGAGGATCAATCTTTTTACTATTCGTAGATTCAGATAATTTTTCACTATTCATCCAAACTCCCTCTGTTTATATTCCACTCATGCAAAATGAACCATTTCATCAGGAAAGTTACTACCATCTTTCATTTCTCTAAGTTCTCTCGCTAAACGCTGTCCCGCCCTTCTATAATAAAAATGATCTTCTTCATTTTTTTCAGATACAGGATTTAGTTGATATAGCAAGCGGCTTTTTTTATTATATTCTAATCGGCCCTGCACTCGATCAAACGGTCCATACCTATAGATTACCACTTCTTCATCTTCTTTCTCTTTTACAAGAGCTACTGAAATAGCCATGTCTCTCCCCCAATTTTTAATCGAATGAATTCTAGTCACACCCAGATCTCACTACTGCATCGTGTGCATCTTCATAAGATGTTTTAAACAGACTTTCAAATCTCGATTCAAAATACTATACTCATGGTTTAATAGGTTATTACCTCTCGGTCATGAGAGGATGGCTTTTGATCCAACAATAGGTAGTACGGTACTTCTTGGCACGTCGAGAGTCTCACACACTGTTTGTACAGCATGTTGCTTCTTAATTTCTTGAATAACCGTTAAAATATCGTTCTGGTCTACTTTTTTGCGATTATGGCCATAGCCTTTTTTAGGATTTCGTTATCTTCCGTTAGCCTCAACATTTCCTTCCATCTGCTGGTAGTCTACGGGTGTCATTTTCTCCTTCCTGCTCATTCCATAGGAGTAAATGCTTTGATTCAATGGTAAATGGTCACTTCCGATAGTCCATATTCGCTACTTCATTTTCGAACCGATTGGCCCGTGACCCAAGAGCATCTATATCCAATCTATAGGCTCAGATCCAATGCTCATCTCTTCAATACCAGGCGTACTTCCTACTTATTTTCACCCTTCTAAATAGGGTTTCGTAAAATCAAACGAGTTTCTTTATAGAAATCAATATCACCCGATCTCGTGAATTTTGCACCAATTGGCTACACTTTGTCCACTCTCTTTAAAAGAAGCAACGCGGGTTTATCCGTCAATTGATCTCATTTTCATATTCTATATCTTCGAGAATACTTTCAAATGATACAATCAAGAAATCTAAGAAATCATCAAATCCATCATGACTTCCTTCTATCCCGTCCCAAAAAACAACTGGACATTCCCCATTCTTCATTTTGCTTGTGTCTAAACATACCCTAGATTCATCTAGACTTTGTATCACTACATAGTGTTTAGGAAGTCCACTTTTCCTTACACGTTCAGTCTCACGCACACACGTAGAAACTTCGTAGTATGGATCTATTCCTAAAATGTCTATACCACCTATTCCTCCTGACCCAAACTTACGAACATACCACTTGTAACCCTCAGATAAACTTACATCCAATTGTTTTTCTATAAATAAAATCCATTTCCCCCCAACTTCTCCTCCAAAATCACAATCCCCTTTTGCACGACTAATTAACCTCAAAACTTTACCTTTTTTTCCTTCGAGTAGTTCCATGAAAATGCCTCCATTTCTACTTCCCTTGCCCTTGCTTCATCGGGTTGAAACCATCGCAATGGTGGTACTTCGTTGGACACATGTTTCACTCCATATCCCTCCATTGAACGTGCCTATGTTATTTTATCCTATGGCGCCAGACAATTTTTGTGCGGATAAACGAAAGTGGACTGTCTTCGATAACTAAGATCGTTCCCATATAATAAACCCTACAGAGAGGATAGGAAGACAAGTAAACTTAATGAGGTGGGGGAGAAGCATTTTCATCCCAAAGAGAACGGGTTTTCTACAAATTCATAGAGCAACCCCCTCCGACTACATACCAAGGGACAGTTGCTCTTTTCAGGTAAAAAAGAAAGAGGAGATTCGAGGTAGATCATATCTCAAACCACCTATTCCTTTCCCCAGCTGTAGAAATGCAATGCCTCTCCTGTGCTATAGCTCCCTTATAAGGTTCGATTTGATTTGGAATGAAAATATTAATATTATTCGATTATATTATTTACATTCACAGAAATAGCATTTACTTTATTTCTGTCAAAGTTCGCTCTTCTAAGAAACACAAAAACAAAAGTGTAGAAGCTAATTTGGAATAATGTTGTATCCCCCAGGGCTTATGATTACATTATATGGGTGCGTTGCCCTCAGTCGTCAGTTGCTGGTTCTACCCCTATGAGGTTTCTGTTCGTCAGGCCGGAGGTTTGCCGCCGGCTTCCTTCAGATTCCATCTCGCGGTGGACACCCTTGCCTTAGGATAACGACTACTGCTACCTTCCTCGTTCAGGACTTTCACCCTATAGAACGCGCCCAATCGAGTAGCACAGGGGAGTTTCACCCCTATGCTCTCACGGATCCCTACATGACAATCTCTCGTCATACGACTCTTATCGTTCAGTCATCTTAGTACTCCCAGTGAGCAAACAGTGGAAAAGGTGGAGTAGTTGACGGTGTGGATGGAGTTGAATCGTGTAGTATTTGTCATAGGATCGCTCTCTCCTTTAGAAGTTTGCTAGTCACAAATCATTCTATAGGGAGATCGGTTTTTTCAATCCGTAAATAAATTGTATAGTGCCGTCTTCATATTTACATATTATGGTTAATCAACAAGCCTGCCTCCACTTACAATATCAACATCGCATCGCCAAAGCTAAAAAAGCGATACTGTTCTTCTACAGCCGCTTGGTAGGCAGATAACACGTGTTCCCGTGAGGCGAAAGCACTGATCAGCATCAAGAGACTCGAACGAGGGAGATGGAAGTTGGTTACCATTGCGTCGACAGCTTGAAAGTTATATCCAGGGTAGATAAAGATATCTGTCCAGCCTGAAGATGGCTCGATCTTTCCCCGTTGCTGTACTACACTTTCAAGGGTGCGGACAGATGTGGTACCCACTGCAATAATTCGTCCTCCTGTCGCTTGTGCCTCTTGGATCATAGCAGCTGACTCTTCACCTAGTTCATAATACTCGGCATGCATGGTATGCTCCTCCACTTTACCAGCTGTTACCGGACGAAAGGTGCCTAAACCCACATGTAAGGTGAGCGGAGCGATTTTAACTCCTTTTTGCTCAATCTGTTGTAAGATGTCCGGAGTAAAGTGAAGGCCTGCTGTGGGGGCCGCAGCTGATCCTATCTGGCGGGCATACACTGTCTGGTAACGATCAGCATCGTCGAGCCGCTCTCGAATATAGGGCGGAAGCGGCATTTCACCCAACTCTTCCAAAAGGTGATCCAAATTCTCAGCTTCATACTGCAATTGAAAGTGCCACCCTCCTGGCATATCTGCCGTTGCTTCCGCTACTGCGCGTAACAACCCTTCCCCAAAGTGAATGACAGTGCCCGGCTTCACACGTTTGGCAGGCTTCACCAAAGCTTCCCAGCGATCATCGCCTAATGGTTTAAGAAGAAGCACCTCCATCTGTGCGCCTGTTTCCGCCTTTATCCCAAGCAGCCGTGCTGGACGCACCCGGGAATCGTTTAGGACGAGCACATCACCTGCCTGTAAGTATGAGAGAAGGTCGGTAAAATGCTTATGTTCAATAGCTCCACTTTCTCGGTTTAATACCATCATGCGCGCACGCGATCGATCTGCAATCGGGGTTTGAGCAATCAGTTCTTCTGGTAGTTGAAAATCAAATAGTGATACATCCATGTTCTTCTCTCCATTTCTCGGTAAAAAGAACCCGTTCCCTAGCGGAACAGGTTGATCACATAAAACAATAACGATATGACTACACTGATCAATAATGAGGTAACTAGCGGAAAATAAATCTTCATATTTTCACGTTCGATCAAAATATCCCCAGGCAAACGGCCAAGCCAGCGGCCACCTACTTGCCACATCACTCCCACCACAATCAAAATCACTCCTGCGATAACAAGTAGCTTTGCCATCGGATTCATGTCCGTCGCTCCCAACCAAAGTGATCGTAACATCGCTGTGTCAACTGTCGCCCTCGCGGAGTCCGCTGTAAAAAGCCCATCTGCAATAGGTAAGGTTCATATACATCTTCTACTGTATGAGCTTCTTCCCCGATGGTAGCTGCAATCGTCTCTAAGCCGACCGGTCCACCTTGGTAGTTTTCCTTTATCGCATACAGCAACTGTTGGTCTACCTGATCCAAGCCCAGTTTATCCACTTGGATGCGATCCAATGCATCCCGTGCCGCCTCTGCTGTAATCACACCATCACCTTGTACTTGTACAAAGTCCCTTACCCGTTTTAATAAGCGGTTAGCCACTCGGGGGGTGCCACGTGCCCGTGAAGCGATTTCCACCGCTCCCTCTTCAAAGATGGTCACTTGCAACAAGTCTGCCGCTCGTTGCACAATCAAGATTAGCTCTTCCGTCGTGTAATACTCTAATCGACTAACCACGCCAAATCGATCGCGCAAAGGTGAGGAGAGTGACCCGGCTCGCGTAGTAGCACCCACTAACGTAAAGGGAGGAAGATCAAGTCGCACCGAGCGTGCACTAGGTCCCTTCCCTATCATAATATCGAGCGCAAAATCCTCCATTGCAGAGTATAAGACTTCTTCCACCGAACGACTAAGGCGATGAATCTCATCAATAAATAAGAGATCCCCCTCCTGCAAATTGGTTAAAATCGCTGCGAGATCACCCGCTCGTTCAATCGCAGGACCTGATGTGGTACGTATGCTTACCCCTAGTTCGTTGGCAATAATACAGGAAAGAGTGGTTTTCCCCAGTCCTGGAGGACCATATAGCAATACATGATCCAACGCTTCCCCTCGTCCTTTTGCCGCCTCTATATAAATATGTAGGTTCTCTTTTACTTGCGATTGTCCAATATATTCTCGTAGATAGCGAGGGCGCAAGCTAAATTCGACCGCCTCATCTTCTGTTGCCATCTGGGCGGATATAATTCTATCCTCCACTTGCAGACCTCCTTATCCTTTCATCAGCAGGGTGAGTGCCTGCTTAATCCATTCATCGACTGCCTGATCTGTCCGTTCGCGGCTTACTTGAGTAACCGCCTGCTTCGCTTCCCCCTCATTATATCCCAGTGCCACCAACGCTTCAATGGCATCGCTCTTGGTCCGCTCATGGGGTGGTTGCGACACATTCTCCGCCTGTTCATAAGTGTCTGGCGGGAACAACGTATTCCATCCCTCTTTCTCCAACTTATCCTTTAAGTCGAGAATCATGCGTTGCGCTGTCTTCTTCCCAATCCCAGGTAAGCGTGTTAGAAAAGCGATGTCTTCATTTTCAATGGCCGCCACTACCTCTTGGGGAGAGCCTCCCGACAAAATCCCGAGTGCTGCCTTCGGCCCTACGCGTGAGACAGCTAAGAGCAGACGAAAGAGGTCACGTTCTTCTTGTTCGCTAAAACCATAAAGAAGGTGAGCATCTTCCCGTACGACAAAATGAGTATAGAAGAGAACGTCTTCACGCTCTTCATAGCGATAAGGATTTTTGCAGTATACCTGATATCCAAGTGAACCAGTTGCCACCGCTACGTATTCCTCTTTTATGTAAGCAATCGTCCCACGTACAAATTCAATCATCGTCCTCTTCTCCCTCCTTCTTCTCCTTTAATCTGTATGGGTGTAGCAGAATGGGCTTCACAAATAGCAATCGCCAGCGCATCCGCTACATCATCAGGCTTTGGAACCTTCGGTAAGGATAGCAACATCTTCACCATTTCCTGCACTTGCCGTTTCTCCGCCTGTCCATACCCTACAACCGCCATCTTTACTTGTAAAGGTGTATACTCACGAATCTCTACTCCTGCCTCTTCAGCTGCGAGCATCATCACCCCCCTCGCTTCGGCTACGGTAAACGCCGTCGTCACATTACGGTTAAAAAATAATTTTTCAATTGCCACCACATCCGGTTGATAGTTAGAAAATAATGTTTGACAAGCATCGTAAATCTGCTTTAGCCTCGTTGGCACTGGAAGCCCTGCCTCTGTCTCAATACTTCCATATTGAATCGGCTTTAGTTGACTTCCCTCTTGGTCAACAATGCCAAAACCTACGATTGCAAATCCAGGGTCAATCCCACATACCCGCATATCTTTCTCTCCCCATTCGAACATTTATTCTACTCGATTATATCACATGCGTATTGACTAAGAACTACATCTTCTCTCAAGGACGACGCGATCTCGACATGCGTAAGAACCTTTCTTCCTATCTATTTTGGAAATGATACATAAGTACCCTTGTTTTTTCCAATAATATAATTGCAATCTCATATGCCAGGGATGTGCCCATCCTTAGGAGGAAACCGATGCCATCGTTGCACTCCCCACACGCCCAACCCAATAAAAATCAAGCTGGATTTACGTCGTTTAAGCAGATTGCTGTCTCCTCGTCACTTACCGTTAACAGTGAGCACGTCTACACGATCTTAGGAAAAAGCAGTGACTTGGTGGAACGCACCTTTACAGAGCTCTCTTTTCCGTTCACACTCTTTTATCTCGATACTCTAACAGATGAAAAACAGTTAAATCGAGCAGTCATCTCCCCTCTGCTCGACTGGCAAACGAAAATAGACGTTTCAACAGAATCCTTACCCTTACCTGATGTAATAAATCACCTTGAGCTCTCTCAAATCAAAACAGCCACCAGTTTCGATCACATTGCCAGCGGCTTAACAGGTGGGAGCGCAGTACTCTTTCTCGAAGGTTCTACGAAGGCATACCTGCTCCCCCTCTTTAACGGCGCTTCACGCTCTGTAAATGAACCACAGACACAAACCATGATTCGCGGACCCCGCGATGGATTTGTAGAGAATTTGAATACCAATTTATCTCTGGTGCGCGAACGAATCAAAAATCCTTCTTTACGTATCCAAGCATACCGCATGGGAAGGTTATCCGAAGTCGAGTTGCGCCTCCTTTATATTGAGGGTCAAGTTCATCCCCATATCCTAAGCGAAGTGAAGGATCGCCTGAAACAGATTCAGTCACATAACGTGCTGGAAAGCAACATGGTAGAAGAATTATTACATACAGGTGGCTATAGCCCCTTCCCGCGCTCACGAGCAACCGAACGCCCTGATGTAAGTGCCGCTGCGCTCATGGAAGGAAGGATTGTCATCATGTTAGAAGGCAGTCCTTTTTGCATCATCTTACCTGTTACTTTCTTTTCTTTTTTTCAAGCAGCTGAGGATTACTATCAGCACTTTGACATGTCTACCTTTGTTCGATTCCTACGGATTGCTGCTTTCTTTGTCACGCTCTCGTTGCCATCCTTTTATGTCGCAATTACCACCTATCATCAGGAAGTCATTGAAACGGGATTGCTAATCAATTTAGCTGCGCAACGTGAAGGAGTGCCTTTCCCTGCCCTGATGGAAGCAGTATTGATGGAGATCATCTTCGAAATGCTGCGCGAGGCTGGTGTACGCATGCCACGCCCCATCGGACCTGCAATCTCTATCGTCGGGGCAATTGTAATCGGTGAGTCTGCGGTAAACGCTGGTCTAGTTTCGCCTGCGATGGTCATGGTGGTCGCTCTCACCGCAATCGCTAGTTTTGTCTCTCCCTATTACGAGATCTCCAATGCGGCTCGTCTCCTCCGTTTTGCCATGCTTGGATTTGCCGCCACAATCGGCCTCTTTGGGATGATGTTTTTTATGCTCGGCTTATTGATTCATCTTTGCTCTCTTCAATCCTTTGGTCAACCATATTTTTCACCCATGGCCCCTTTCCATATCAAGCAGCAGAAGGATACCTTACTTCGCTTTCCCCTGTGGTGGCAGAACATCCATCCCCTCAAATCGTTGAGAAAGCTGGTGCCCTGATGAAAATAGGTATGCATATCGCAATAGCTCTACTTCTGCTCCTCCTCTGTGGCTGTGCCGGCAAAAATGAAATTAATGAGTTAGCAATTGTAACTGCGATTGGTGTAGATAAGAAAGACGAGGATAAGATTACGGTTCATTTTCAAATCGTCAATCCTGGAGGCAGCTCCTCGCAGCAAGGAGGAGGATCAGGAACAGAAAAAAGTGCTACTTATACATACTCCACCTCGGGACACACCTTGTTGGAGGCATATGAACATGCCCGCAACATCATCCCGCGCAAGCTTTTTTTCTCACATCTTTTTTATATTGCTGTCAGCGAAGAATTTGCCCGTGAACGTGGACTAAGCCTTTTGTACGATGTGATGGAACGCGATCCTGAGATGAGAAGCGGCACCTTGGTCTACGTCACCAAAGAGAGCAAAGCTAAAAAACTGCTCCTTTCCTATGATCCATTAGAAAAAAATCCGGGGTATGCTGTTCGCAACCGTTCCCGTATCACTTCTGGTTCAATGGGTAACATTGAAGGTATCACCTTAACCGATCTGATCAAGTGGCAGTTTGCCAAAGGAAGAGAAGCAGTCGCACTAGGTATGACGCCACTAGAACCACAAGCCGACAACTCGTTTATCGATCAAGTATCAGGAAAAATGAACGCCAATCCCTCCAGTTATCAATTAACTGGATTTCCTCTTTTCTGTCAGGATCGACTCGTCGCCTGGTTTGATCTCCCTCAATCACAGGGATGGTCCATTCTAACCAATCAAATGGACAAAGAATTTGTTTACAATATTAACCAATGCCCTGGGCAGCCCAACCAATCCGATGATCAAGGCAGTATCGGTGTGCTGATCAAAAGTATTTCTGCAAAAATTACGCCACTTGAAAGCATGGGAACTCCTCGGTTTCAGGTTGATGCTAAAGGCCGCATCAATCTAAAAGAATCTACTTGCCCTGCTAAAATTGAAGACCCACAAGTGATTCACCAGATAGAACAGCTTGTTTCTGCGCAATTAAAAGAACAGGTTGAAAGTGCGATCTCGAAAGCACAGGAAGTGAAAAGCGATGTCTTTGGCTTTGGAGAAATTTTACATAAAGAAAAACCCTCCTTATGGCGCCGCTATGAAGAGAACTGGGGTGAAGCTTTTGTAGAGGCCAAAATCAGCATCAATTTGAACATGGAACTTGAATCTACAGAGGAGCGCATGCAGAGTGTCACAGAGGAAGAGCGCGAAAAAGAAGAGAAATAACTTCTACTCCACTTGTTTTCTATATATTTTCTGGGCCTTTTCTTTCTTTTACGCCTATGCCTATCTTAATAATATTACGATCTTCAACTTTTCCAAAGCTCTAGAACAGCTTTATCTTCCTCTCTATCAATGGCTGATGGGTGGAGGAAGTACATCGTAAAGAGAGGAGGATCTCATGGAGCAGTCATTAACCATTAAGCAGTTTACTTTACTCATTTTCACCTTTACCATCGGCAGCTCCCTGTTAATCGCACCCGCAATGGTTTCGGTTGAAGCCAACCAAGATGCTTGGATCTCGATGGCGATAGCAACCGGATGTGGTCTGCTCCTCAATGGGGTCTGGTTATTTCTTTTAAGTAAGTACCATTACCTTTCCATTTACTCGGTGGTGGAGAAGGTTTGCGGAAAATGGATCGGCACCATCTTAAACCTCTTGCTCGTCTTCTACAGCTCTTATATTTGTGCCCTGGTAGTACGCGATATCAGTGACTTTCTCATCACGTATATGATCGAGGAAACCCATCCTTGGCTATCGCAGAGCATGATTCTATTACTGGTCGTCTATTCTGCTAGCAAAGGATTAACCAATATTGGTCGGGTGAACGAGTTCATGACTCCTCTCCTCGTCTTTGCCTTCCTCGGTGGTACCGCCTTACTACTCGACAAAATAGATTTGTCCAATCTTCAACCTGTTCTTGAGCAAGGTTGGTCACCTGTATGGAAAGGAACATATGCTCCGATCGGCTTTCCCTTTTTAGAAGTCCTTGTCTTAAGTGCACTGATTACCTATGTCAAACCGACGAAAAAAGTAGTCCGCTCCTTTTTTGTTGGACTCTTCTTTGCCGGTGTCATTCTTATCATCGCTGTCATTGCGGCGATTGGAGAAGAGGGTGCGTTTATGATCCAGCGCTATACATTTCCCACTTACACAGTTATGCGGGACATTTCGATCGGACGCGTTTTTGAACGGACGGAAGTATTTTTTGGTCTCCTGTTTATGGTGGGTATTTTCGTCAAAATTACGATCTGCTTTCTAGTTGGATGTCACGGGCTCCAGCATATTAGCAAGCGCTCCAACTACCATGCTATCCTTATCCCTTTAGCTGTCTGGATCTGGGCGATGAGCAACTTCCTCAATGAGAACATTGTTGAAGTGATCTATTTTGCTAGTACGGTCTGGACTCTTGTCGCCTTTACCATGTATGTCATCATCGTATGTATCCTACTCTGGGGAATAGGGAGAAAGAAACATCAACAAAAGGTATCAATCCGTTCAAAATAGCTAACCCTAGACGTAACATTACTTTTTTGAGAGGATGATAACTTGTATGTACGCATATGTGTATCGACGCGTAACCCCTATCCTCATCTTTACCCTCTTCCTCGGCCTGAGCGCAGGTTGCGGCGGGGATGAATCGAACGCGGAAGAAGCAGCCATTCAGTTTTATAAATCTACTTGGGTAGAAGGCGATTTTGAGAGAGCAAGCTCGATGTTACTCGATGCCAATCAAAGCGAAAAATTATCGTGGCGAGTAGAGGAAACCAAGAAAGATCCCCCTACCAATACCTCTATTCAAATTGCTATCTCTCCTCTCGATGTACAAACAGGTTATAGTAAAACCTTTCTCATTCATCGCCCTGATAAGCGTGATTACAAAGTGAGCATGCAGTACAACGATAGGAAGTGGAAGGTAAAAGATTATAAGCAAACATATAGTCTCAAAAAAGGCGGCTATATTAGCAAGGAAAATTACGAACGTCTCAGTCAAGAGAATTCCGGAAAAATGAAATGGAAAACAATAGAAAATCCATAAAAAAACGGCACTACACCAGCGCCGTTCACCATGTAATAAGGATCACCTCAGTACTTCTTCTACTGTGGTTAAGTTGTATCCCTTTTCCTGCAAGTAACTTATGATTTCTGGTAGTGCTCTTACTGTAGCTGAGCGGTCACCACCTGCAAAGTGTTGAAGTACGATCCCACCCGGTGCTGTCTGTTCTCTCACTTTTTGCACGATCTGATTACTCGATATTCCGGACCAATCACGTGTATCCACGCTCCAATTGGTAACAATGTATCCGTGTTGACGAATCACTTCCGCCTGCTCGGGACGAAGTGCACCGTAGGGTGGGCGGAAATAAGGGGATACTTCTCCTCCTACAATCTCCTGGAGCAATTTGTCTGTCTTTTTGATCTGTTTCAATAACTGTTCATTAGAGAGTTTACGAAAATCAGTGTGATTCCATGAATGGTTTGCAATTACATGTCCTTCAGCCTTGATAAGCTTTACCATCTCAGGGTGCCGACGCGCCTCACTGCCAACGATATAAAAGGTAGCCCGCACCCCATTATCCCGTAAGATCTTTAAAATTTGCGGTGTATATATTTCATCTGGTCCATCATCAAAGGTAAGCGCAACCTCCATCTGCTCAGAATGTCCGTTATAATGTATCAACGTTTTTTTCGGTTTTTGTCCTTCTTCTTGCTGATTTTGATTAGTGGCCTCCTCTTTTACGTCTGTAGCAGGAGGTTTTTGTTCTTCAGCGGGTGTCGTCTTCTCTTTACTAGCTAGTTTATTCCGTTTTTCCTTGGCCTCTATCGCTTCTTGTTGTGTCTTTTCAGCTACTTTGGCTGCTTCTACCTGCTCATTGCGCTCTTCTGTTATTCTAGCCTCTTCTTTTAATAGTGGGCTACTCACCTTCTCTTCTTGGCCTACCACTGTACTAGCTTCTTTTTTCTTTACTTCATCTGCCTGTATCTCAACTTGACGTTGAATTTGTTCTGTCTGACAACCATATAGTAGAGCAGGTGTTAATAGCATCGCTCCTGTTATTTTTAACCATTTCACTCTGTTTCCCTCCGCCCTTCCCAACTTCAATCATCAAACACTGCTCTTCTTTTTAAACCGTCCATAAGGAATATGTAACTTATACGCACCATTCTACCATATTTCCCGCGAAAATTGACAGTAAAAATAGAATCATTGTCGAATAAACCCATTATTTAGCGCTCCTCAGCCTTTATCCCTTCTTTCATTGACAATATGCTATAATAAAGCTAGTTGAAAAGAAAAAATAGCACTGGAATTATCTCATATGTTACTTAGGGAGGATATAGTATGTTGTTTTCACGTAAATTTCTCACACTTATGCTCGTGTTCGCACTTGCGTTTACTACGACAGCGTGTGGATTATTTGGAGAAGAAGAAGGAAAAAAAGGTGAAGGAGACGATTCACCCGATCATGTCGTTATCAACGTGCCTGCCGCTATTTCCGATCTGGATCTCTCTACAGCACGCGACACCTTATCCATAAGCATTTTAAACAATGCATTTGAGGGTTTACTTCGCTTAGATGAAGATAATAAACCAACACTCGGCATGGCTGAATCCTACAATGTCGACAAGCTTACTTATACTTTTAAATTGCGCGATAGCAAATGGAGTGATGGCAAAGAAGTTACCGCACATGACTTTGAATACGCTTGGAAGCGGGCATTAAATCCTAAAATCGGATCACATACCGCCTTTGTCTTCTTCCCTATCAAAAATGCTCGTGATTACCACACAGATAAAGCTACTGCAGATGATGTCGGCATTAAAGCACTGGACGATAAAACATTTCAAGTAGAATTAGAGCGGCCCGTTTCCGATTTCTTAAGCCGAATTACTCTACCTACTTTTTCACCCTTGCGTCAGGACATAATAGAAGAGCACGGAAAAGAATATGGACAAAGTGCAGAAACGATGATCTACAACGGACCTTTTACGCTTACCGATGTCTCCGAAAACCAAGTGGTTAAACTGAGAAAGAATGAGCAATATTGGGATAAAGATAATGTCCAGCTAGATAGTGTCGACATTCAAGTAGTAAAGGATACAGCATTAGGAATTAATCAGTTTAACTCCGGCGAAGTCGACGTTACACGATTAAACAGTGATTTCGTTGAAGCATATGAGGATTCCGATGAATTTGACTCAACACAAATTGCTGCTACTGAGTTTTTACAAGTAAACCATAGCAGTAAGCCATTTTTCCAAAACGCAAACATCCGTAAAGCAATTAGCTATGCCATTGACCGTCAACAGCTGGTCGCTGCCATGTCCAACGGCTCGCAAGCTGCTTATGGACTTGTACCTCCCACCGTAACCATGTATAACGGTAAAAGCTACCGCTCCTTTGCAAATGAGAAACTAATCCCCGAAGATTCAAGCCAAAAAGCTCGTGAATATCTAGAAAAAGGGATGAATGAGCTTAATATGCGTGCAGACGATATCCCTACACGTATTGAGATGCTTTGTTATGATGATGAACGCAAAGAGATGTGCGTCGGCATCAAAGGAATGCTAAAGAAAAATCTAGGTTTAGAAGTCCAACTAAATGCCTTACCGCGTGAACAAAAGATTGAAAAAGAAGCACGGGGAGAATTTGACCTTACCCTATCCGGGTGGTTTGCCTTCTATAACAACCCGATGACCTTCTTGGATATTTGGACGAGCAACAGCACAATGAACTTTGGCCATTACAAAAGTGATGAGTTTAATAGCTTGATTGGCCAAGCTTATCAAAGTACAGATGAGAAACAAGTAGAGTTAATCAAAAAGGCAGAAACCAAGTTGATCAAAGAGGATTCTGCTGTCATTCCCTTATATTATGTAGGTGAATCTTATGTTGTTCGCCGCAATGTAATGAAGATCATTCGGCATCCCTTTGGCTCCGCCTACTCACTCAAGTGGGGGTATATCGCCAAAGAGATCAAATGATGAGAGGAGGAAACAAAGTGCTTACTGTTATCGTCACTCTCCTCGTACTGCTCGCGATCGGTTGGCTAATCCTGTATCAGACAGGCTTAGGAAAACGCCCTCCGAACTTGGGTGTTAAAAATGGGCAACTTGCACCATGTCCCAACAAGCCAAACTGCGTTTCTACCCAAGCAGAGGAGGATTCCCATGCTATCAAACCAATCCCATATTCCTCCTCACAGCAAGAGGCGGAAGAACGACTGCTCAAAGTCTTGCATGCCATGAAACGAATGGAGATTATTACTCACCAGCAGGGATATGTCCATGTCGAATCAACCAGCCTCCTGATGCGATACGTAGATGATCTGGAATTTTACTTTGATGATGATACCAAAGTGATTCACTTTCGCTCTGCCTCCCGTGTCGGCTATTCCGACATGGGCGTCAATCGCAAACGAATGGAATCGATTCGAGCTGAGTTTGTAAAGAACTAAACGTAAAAGAGCTGAGAGAAGAAGGATCCTTCTTCTCTCAGCTCTTTATTCTTATTCGCGGTCATCACGTAACAAACCGTATAAATAAGCATCATAGCGTTGTCCATCTCGTTCAATAAAACCGCGGTATGTTCCTTCACGCTGAAAGCCCAATCTTTCATATAATGCTATAGCACGTTTATTATATGAAAATACATTAAGTTGCAACCGATACAAATTACACTCCTGAAAAGCAAAATCTATCAGAAGTTGTAGCGCTTCTGTTCCTAAGCCACGATGATGTTCCGCTTGCTCACCGATTCCAATCGCGATCCACGAACTTCGATGGGGCCACAAGATCCCACTTAATTCCACCATCCCGATCAGTTGATCCTCAGCTTGTGTGCGGATAGCAAATAAAAAAGCGTTATTCTGTTCCTGTTGCGATAACAGCCACCTCCGACACTGTTCTTCCGTGCGGGGGTAAGCAATCGCATCGTAGTACCTCCAAAAACGAGGATCATCGTACCAGCTAGCAATAACCTTAGCATCCTTTTCCTCCATCGCTGCCAGGCGAACTCTCTCCCCACGTAATAACTGCCTTACATCACTCAACCTATTCCAGCTCCCCATCCTCCAAATCAAAGTTGGCATATACCTGTTGTACGTCATCATGCTCTTCTAATGCTTCCATTAATTCTATACTTTTTACCGCTTCATCCCCCGACAGCAAAATCATGCTTTCTGGAACCATCGTAACTTCCTGCTCATATAAATTTAGATCCGCTTGTTCGAGCCCACTTTTCACTTCCAAAAAAAGCTCAGGCGAAGTTGTGATCTCAAACATCTCCTCTGTCGTAACCACATCTTCAGCTCCCAGTTCAATCGCCAATAGCATTACTTCTTCTTCATCCATCCCCGTCTCATCTCGTTTAATTGTGAAGCGCCCTTTGCGTTCAAACATCCATGCTACACATCCTGCTTCCCCCAGATTGCCACCCCTCTTTGAGAAGAGATGGCGCATATCAGCAGCCGTTCGATTACGATTGTCTGTCAGGGTTTCAACTAATACTGCTGCTCCACCTGGAGAATATCCCTCGTATACGATACGCTCGTACTCTTGTCCACCCTGCGTTCCCGCTGCCTTTTTAAGGGCACGATCAATATTATCATTCGGCATATTATTTGCTTTCGCCCGACTGATCGCCAGCCGCAATGAATGATTGGTCTCTGGATCTATTCCTCCCATACGTGCAGCAACATAGATTTCTCGAGCTAACTTAGCAAATATTTTTCCCCGAATCGCATCTTGACGACCTTTCCTATGTTGAATATTTTTCCACTTGGAGTGACCAGCCATGATCGTTTCACCTCGTCCTCTTCATTATCCCTTGCCTAAACAACAAACCGGCATGAAGGCTATCCATCATCTCAATACTACAAATGATGGAGCCCATGCCGGAAACAACATCCACTACTACTCTCTTTCCTGCCGTTACAATCCTAACCCGCGTAGGTACTCATAATCAATCGTCATACTACGTTCGCTGATCGGGAATGTCACCGGTAAGTGTCTCTTAAAGTGATTTTGCTGAATCCGACGAATAACAGAATCGATAAATTCAGGAGCAAATCCCTGTTGTATCAGCTCTGCACGCGTAAATCGACGATCTACCATATAGTGCAAAAGCACATCAGCTTCAAGGTACGTGTATCCTAACTCACCTTCATCTGTTTGATCTTGCCACAAGTCAGCACTGGGTGCTTTAGTGATGATAGACTCTGGAATCCCCAGGTGTGCTGACAACTGGCGTACTTGGGTCTTATAGAGATCAGCTACCGGATTAATTGCACAGGCGAGATCTCCAAACTGCGTGCCATATCCTAGGAACATCTCTGATTTGTTACCTGTTCCAATCACGAGCGCATCGTGCTGTGCCGATAGATCATATAAAATACTCATACGTTCACGTGCCATTTTGTTCCCTTTACGCAATGCTGTCGCGTCGGGAAAACGTTTAAAATACGCATCGATTTGAGGAGTAATGTCTACTGTTAATGACTCAACCCCCAGAGCATCGATGGCTTTCTGCGCATCTTCTAAACTTGAGGGGCTGCTGTGTTTATATGGCATCTTGACAGCAACTACATTATCTTTTCCCAAGGCGTGTACCGACAAATATAACGTAAGTGCTGAATCAATACCACCAGATAACCCGACAATCGCTTTATCGAACCCTGCTGCTTTTATCGCCTGTTTCAATTTATTCGAGAGATGGCTTACTGTCTGGTTTGCATCAAGACGCAAAAAAGGAGCCTGTTCCAACATTTCTTCAATTATTCGCATATATACCCCTCATCTTCCATCGCTAAATGATATGTACTATGATGATTGACGTAGATTAGGATGGATCATGTTTAGTTGCATTACCTGCTACAAAAGTAACTCTAGTATATCTTTATCATACCACAAGCCTTAAGTTCGTTACCACTTAGCAACCGTACGGAGAAAGTGGCGCCATTGGGGGAAAGTACCTACCAACTGCTTTATATAAGGGAGCGTATACTCTGGTTTGTATCCAGACTTCATTGTGACTACACCGATCATCTCACGATAAAACTCATTTGGGAAAGCAAATAATAGACGGAGCACTTCCTTTTCATATTTCGTCAAAGGATGAATGGCATCGTACATCTTCAGCAAGCGATACCAAAAATGTACATCCCACTTATTCTCGGACATAACACGTGCCAGGAACTGCCACAAATCGCCTAATTGACAATCATAACTAGCCGTTTCAAAGTCAATCAACCAGGGAACACTTCGTTTATCCACCACCCAATTGTGATTAGCCAAATCACGGTGTGCTACTTTCCTTTCCGCTCGTGCAGCAGCCGTATATTTTGCCAACCCCACATCTTCTAATTGGTGTAAGACATGTAGCCCCTGCACATAAAGAGAAGGACCATACTTTTTTAAAATTTCACCTGCTTTCCCCGATACATCTTCACGTTCCATCACCACGGTGTGAAATTTTTTCAAGCGGCGAGTTAAGCGCTGATGAAATAAGTCTGCCTCTCTCCCCTGCCAATGAACCGGCAACTTTTGACCCAATCGATGAAAAAGCGCTAACATCCGAATACAGTCTTCTGCATCTCTTTTATTTCGATAATCGGCTTTTCGTCCCTCTATCCAATGGGTAAGTATCCAGCGATCATGATCAGATACGATCCGAGGCATCCATCGATATCCACGTTTCCGCATCTCCTGATCTACGTTAATCCACCACTTACTTCGATCTAAGCTATGAATCTCCTTAACCATCCATTTTCCATTTTCCGTAATTATGGTCCGATAAGACCCCAACCGCTGCACACGTATAACGGGCGACCCCACCATCTTACCCCAGTGTTTTCTATCCTCTTTGGCCATTTCCTACCACTCATCTACCGTTGAGCTGCTCTCCCAATCACTCTGAATATCTAAGGTGAATGAACCATCATCTTGCTCATGCTCTTCGGCTGATGGGGCCTGGTGCCATTGAGGATACATGGATAAATGCTGGTTTCCTTCCGATACTTCACTCACTTCCTCTCTTTCATCCCCTGCCGTCTCTTG
The DNA here is from genome assembly GCF_024753565.1 of Mechercharimyces sp. CAU 1602. Lineage (NCBI taxonomy): Bacteria > Bacillati > Bacillota > Bacilli > Caryophanales > Thermoactinomycetaceae > Mechercharimyces > Mechercharimyces sp. CAU 1602. The sequence continues at coordinate 1,441,125 of NZ_JANTPT010000001.1, forward strand.
CCTTGCATAGGCTTCATCAGCGTAAGTATCATATTGACTCTGCCCATTATATCCATGTCCATTGTATTCCTGTCCATTGTATTCCTGCCCATTGTAATCCTGCCTGCTGTATTGATTTGAATTCTCCCACGGCCTCATCTCATGTCCCTCATAGTTTCCCGCTATACTCGCTGTGTTCGTGCTATTTGGATAATATGAGGGTGCTGGCATTGTCGGCGCTCCGTATCCCATGCCATATCCCCCAAAGCCCATCCCGGGCATTCCATAACCGCCAAATCCTCCAGGAACTTGCGGATAATTACCATAAAAATTCCCTCCAGGCATTTCGCCATAGAAAGGGGCTCCTCCCCTGCCCGGCACTGGGCCATAATCGGAGTACCCGTTCCAAGGCGGCCTTCCTTGAGCACCAAAACCATCATATCCCCACGAATACCCTCCTGGTGCTCCTGGCATTCCTGGTGCTACCGGCATTCCTGGCATTCCTGGCATTCCTGGCATCCCCGGCATCCCTGGAATCGGAAACTGCTGTGTGGCAACAGGAGAATACGGCTGTTCCATCCATCTGGATGTGGAAGCTGAATAATAAGAATCCCCACAGCAATCAGAGGGCGGTACGGGATATCCATACTCAGGAGAAGGCGAGTAAGGAGAACCTGCCAATGCGGAAGATTGGACTTCTTCGTAAGCTGGTTGAATCGGTGGTTGTGCTGGGGGCTCACTATAATAATGAGTAGGTGGTTGTGGAATTGGCATATCTGGAATCGGGGGTAATTGGCTATAAGGTTGAGTAGGAAATGTTGGTCCTTGTGGTTGGAATGAATGATATTGAGGGTAACCGTCCCCGGCATTCTCATCTTTCTCCCGTGCTACATTAATTCTTACCTTACCGCTAGGAACACGAATTTTTACTCCTTCTCCAAGTTCATCTGGATCCTCTATATTGGGGTTAGCTTCCATCAACTTTTGTACGGAAATATCGTACTTATCAGCAATTTTCCACATCGTTTCCTTCTCTTTTGCAATGTGAATTTTCACTTTTTTCCCTCCTCAATAGAAGCACTTACCTTATCGTATGCATATGATAAATATTTGCTTCCTTTCTTCGCAAAAAAGACCCATAAAATCCATTTTACCGATCACTTCGTCCTAGTAACTCTACACGTACCACGCCGTCAATCTGTTGTAGCATATGGAGGAATTCCATGGTTTCTTTATGAAGCGAAGACGTATCCATGGATAAAACAATGCTTGCCATTCCCTGCAAGGGAATCGTCTGATGAATAGTAAGTACATTTGCCCCTACCTGTGCGATTGACGCTAACACTTGCGATAACAAACCAGACCGATGCTCCAGCCGTAAGGAAAGTGTTAAGATTTTTTCCTTCATCATGGCATTAAAGGGGAAGATTGCATCGCGATACTTATAAAACGAACTACGGCTCATTCCTGCCTTATTCACGGCCTCTTGCACAGAGAGAGTCTCATCAGTAAGTAGTTGCTGTTTCACCTCGGCTGTTTTTTTTAAAGCTTCAGGCAAACAGTCCGCCCGTACTAAATAATACGTCTCATCATGCCCACTCATTCGCTTCACCCCTTCTCTTTTGCAAATTTGATAACCTAAGCCGCTCCATCTTTCACAACCCGCCGTCATTATATCATAATTTATCTGTTATCCCTCAGGGAAGCCACACCGTTAATTTTGCCAATGTTATACATGAGAGGGTAGAGTGATCTGATAGATTACGCGACGTTTCGAAAAAAGAAAGAAATGAGGTGCCTAGCGTGATAATGTACGTTTTGGAAAATCTGCTTCGTCTGGCACAACCGTTCCTCCACGAGATAATTTTGGTCACAAATGGAGTAAATTGAACTTTGAATAAGGGAGATTACCGCAGTCGGCAATCTCCCTTACTCCTTAACTGTAGAACTCAAACTCCATCTCACCGATACGAACCGTATCACCTTCCTGCGCTCCTTTTTCCCGGAGCGCATCATCAACACCCATGCTCTTTAAAATTCGTGCAAACCGCAGTTGTGCATCGTAATAATGAAAGTTGGTACGCAGAAGCAATCGCTCTACCTTCTCACCCTCAACCACGTATACTTCATTGTCACGATGAATGGTGAAGGAATCATCTTCATCTGGACGAGTCTGATACAGCTTATGATCCACACCCTCTTCTTCCAGTTCGATCTGTGGTGCCTGATCTAATAAATCAGCTGCGCGATATAATAGTTCACGCAAACCTTGTCGTGTCGCCGACGAGATCGGGATAATGGATACATCTTCTCCTATCTGCTCACGAAACAATTCCAATTGATCTTCTGCATCCGGCAAATCCATTTTATTTGCGGCGATAATTTGCGGTCGCTGTGCTAGCTTTTCGTTATATAGTCGTAATTCCTTATTAATCTGCTCATAATCCTCAAAGGGATCGCGTCCCTCCATGCCTGACATATCGATCACATGGATGATTACCCTCGTTCGCTCCACATGGCGCAAAAATTGATGGCCCAATCCTATCCCCTCATGAGCTCCTTCGATCAAACCTGGTAGGTCTGCCATCACAAAGCTACGGCCATCTTCTACTTCCACTACACCCAAATTGGGAGCCAACGTCGTAAAATGATATGCTCCAATCTTCGGTTTTGCTGCCGAAACCGCTGCTAGCAAGGTCGATTTACCCACACTCGGGTAGCCGACTAATCCAATATCTGCTAGTAATTTCAGTTCCAACTCCAGCCATCGTTCTTGTCCCGGCTCCCCATTTTCTGATATTTCGGGGGCTGGATTACTTGGAGTCGCAAAGTGGATATTTCCTCGTCCACCTTTCCCTCCGCGAGCAACAACGCGTTGCTCTCCTTGTTTCGTCAAGTCAGCCACTTTTTCCCCTGTCTCTGCATCTCGCACCACAGTACCTGGTGGAACGAGCACAACCAATGGTTCCGCCCCTTTTCCATGCTGGGATTTCCCACGTCCATGTTCACCGTGTGCAGCTTTAAAGTGTTTTTGATAGCGAAAATCCATCAATGTACGTAAGCCTTCTTCTACACGAAATATCACATCAGCCCCACGACCCCCGTCACCACCTGCAGGACCGCCGTTTGGGACATATTTTTCTCGCCGAAAGCCTACCATCCCGTTTCCCCCGGAACCGGCACGCACAAATACCTTTACCTTATCGACAAACATTTACTTCACCTGCCTCTATCTATTTTATCCATAACTTCTCGCCTTAATAGAGCATATACGAATATCTGTTGCCCCGTTTATAATTTCCATCTTTGCTTTCTTTCTGCGTAATATCTGCCTCAATCTCCTCCACTCCGCATCCGACAAGCCCAATTCTGCAAAATTGGTCTCATGTAGTGAGAAGAGAATCACAAGCTGACCACTCCCTTTAGCCACCTCTTTTATATGCAAGAAAATTCTTGGTGTCTCGCTCTCGATTGACGATGAATGTGATAAAAAAGAGATCGTTTCTTCGATTACTTCAAGTAACCACGTTCCTTGCTTCTCTTCTGTTAGACGGAAATGAGGGTCAATCTCCACACTCCAACGAAATTGTGAGTATTGCTCACACATCCCCATCAGAAAAAGAACCAAGGGGGGATAGGTAGCACGGCGCACTTCACGTTCTTCCATCGCAAGTCCAGCCAGTCGCTGCAGATAGGGAAGAATGCGTTCCATCTTCTTTAAAGATGCATATCCCATCAACACCTGTACATGATTCATCCAATCATGCCGCATTCTCCGAATAAGATTTACCGCCTGTTCTGCTTGCTTTACCGCTTGGTCATTTCTTATGTATCGACTCAATAGCCACGCACCATTGAGAAAACTGAATAATAATGCGACCGCAATCAACGCTTGTCCTGTCAAGTTCCAGTCTCTGATACAAAAAAGAACGAGGAAGAACCAAGCTGGACCACTCACATACGTCCATTTTTTCCACCCTATCCCCATCGAAACGCTCCCTTCCTCCCAATTTCTCTATTAATAAAAAATCCCCGGAAACGAACCGGGGATTTCCATTCATCCTACCATTTAAGCTTCTACGCTAACTGGGTAGATGCTCACTTGTTTTTTCTTGCTGCCGAGACGTTCAAAGCGTACAACACCGTCCGCTTTCGCATATAACGTATCGTCACCACCGCGACCTACACCCACACCTGGGTGAATCTTGGTTCCGCGCTGACGAACCAAAATGCTACCTGCAGTTACAGTTTGTCCATCTGCACGCTTCACACCTAGACGTTTGGAGATACTATCCCGACCGTTCTTTGTCGAGCCAACTCCTTTTTTCTGTGCGAACAATTGAAGATTCATTTTTAGCATGGTATCCACCTCCTACCATCGTTCATTAGAAAGTTGAATGTATGTTGGATACGATTCTGCAATGGAAACAAGGGATGAAACCATCGCCTCCATCAGTAATCGAACAGAATCCACCACTTCTTCATCCACCGTTTGCGGTATTCGACAATCGACATGACCATCACCATCATCGTCTTGGTGAACAGGAACCCCCAGCAACTCCTCGCACGCATTAGCCAATCCAATGGTGACAGCTGACACAGCTGCACACACAATATCACTTCCGTACTCGGCATACTCAGCATGTCCTGTAACCAACACGCGCTGTAAACGCTCCTGACGATCGCGATACACCGTAATGTGTATCATCGCAAATTAAGCCTCAATCGATTCAATCCGTACTTTGGTGAACGGTTGGCGATGGCCTTTTTTACGTTTGTAATTTTTTTTCGGCTTATACTTAAATACCGTAATTTTCTTACCTTTGCCATGCTCGATCACTTTCGCTGAAACTTTAGCGCCTTCTACGAGCGGGCTACCTACTGTCGTTTCACCATCTTTATTTACAAGCAATACATGGTCAAAAACTACGGATTCTTCTGCGTCTGCGGTTAATTTTTCAATATACAGTGTGTCACCTTCTTGAACACGGTACTGTTTTCCGCCAGTTTGAATCAGTGCATACATCGTCCGGGTCCCTCCTTCATCTTCAGTCTCGCCAGCCTCCAGGTGGGAGTTTGTCTCCTCTTACAACCTTGACTGAGCGGTTATTGCCGGGTAACCCCTGGTTGACTGCTTATGATACCTTGAGAGCATCAAGCAGCAATAACAAATGAATTTTAGCATATAGCACGGAAAATGTCAAAAAAACAGAGGTAAAACTATCTCTTCACTAACGGAGAAAAATCAAATCTTTCATCGTCGCCCGCGGATTTTTCTCTTGAAAATAATGTGTTAAAAGTACTTCCTCTGGTATCGTCACTTTGCCGGGATCGTCTCCATCTGTAATTCGCATACAATGATACCCTTCTTTTTTCCATCTTTTCACCACCGAAAGCAACTTCTCATCTTGTTTCACATCTACCCACACCAAAGGCGTTCGTTTGCTGCGACGACAATTGTAGCGGTGCATCAAGTGACGGATAAATTGAAAATCCTTTTGTCTGTATGCCATCCAGTTGGAGAGACCGAGGAATAATGCAATTACTAGCAAATTGAGATGAATCCCTCCTATCATCACACTAACACCGAGCAAAGCAACAGAGAGAGCAAAGCCAATCAGAATCGAATAGACGATTGATTTGCGATAAGGTAGATAATAACTGAGCACTCCCTGGAAAACACGCCCCCCATCCAACGGATAAATCGGCAAAAGATTAAACCCTGCTATGAGAGCATTACAGTAGATAAAGTAAGAAGTCCACTCTGCCGACCACCAACTGGCATAATAAAAGATAAACCCGACCAAGATCATCATTACATTGTGAAATGGACCCGCTAAAGCCACAATTAGCTCTTCTTGAGTCGAAACCGTCCCCCACTCATCTGTCTTCGCTACTCCGCCAAATGGAAGTAATTCCAATGACTCCACGCGCCAGCCAAATGACCACGCCGCCGTAATATGACCCATCTCATGGATAATTACAAGCACAAATAAGGTGATAATCTCGAGAAATCGACCCGTCACCACTGCAGACAGGATGACCACCCAAAATAAAAAGTGAATACGTATCCGCACATTGGACCAGGGCCATTTATTGTTCAAAAGGGATCACACCCGATGGGTTTTGAAACTGGTCTTCTTTTCGATATCCAAAATACAGAAGGGAGTCACCCTCCTTTTCCCCTATCACACCCACCTTCTCTTCCTTTTGTATCCAATCCCGTTCTTCAACAACAATCTCTTCTAAATGTGCATACCATGTCTCTTGTCCATCTAAATGACGTAAAATGACGGTTTTACCCAAACCCTCCTTCTCACCAGCAAAAATGACCCACCCTCTTTCAACTGCAATCACTGACTCTATTGATTGTGCACGCAAAACGAGCATCGGCTCATCAGATGCAAAGGGGCGAACCACTTCGATCTCTCCATTTAATGGCTTCCCCCAAGCTAATCCCTGTGGTTGCTCTTTCTGATCTCCCCCTGAAAAAGCGGGGATTAGCGCAGAATTTCCTTCCAAATTCTCATGATACCATCTAGCCACGCCAGTAAAGTCAAAAGGGCGCTCCATCGTCTTCTCAATCGCCATCTGCGCCTGCATACTCGCAGTCGTAGAAGTAGTGAAAATCATATACGTTAATAGAAACAACATCGACGAAAGCACGACTTGTATAAAGAACCGTTTGTATACTTTTGATCTTCCATGATTTGGCGGACGCACCCCTTGATTCCAGGGTGCAATCTCATTTCTTTTCCCTGTAGACTCCCAGCCACGGTCTGGTTTATCTTCTATAAAACGATGATGACGCCCTTGTTGTATCTGTTGAATTCGCTGTTCTCTCCGTTTTCGAATACTTTCTTTAAATTCACTCATCTTTATCACCTGCCTGTCCTTCATTTGTACAAACTTATGCTTGTACGAATAAAGGTATGACTTGGACTCTACTACGGTTAACAGGTGAAGCAAGACACTCCCATCCGCTCACATTGGAACCATAAAAAAAAGCACCCTTAAACGGGTACTTTTTATCTTAGATCATTTATGGTCGCTCTTTTCAAGCAAACCCAAACCATCGCTTCATACGGGACATCATTTTTTTTCGTTTCTCCATCATGAGTAAAGGTACGGTTTCTCCCTGGATCCGGCGCGCGATATTATGATAGGCACGTGCGGACACACTTCCATTTTTTAATACAACCGGTTCTCCTACATTACCAGCTCGAATGATATTCTCATCATCAGGCACAACCCCTAAAAGATCAACGGCAAGTACAGAAACCACTTCATCGACACTCATCATGCCTCCATCTTTTGCCATATGTTCCCGATAACGATTAATGATCAACTTTGGAGGTTGAATCGACTCTTTCTCCAGTAGCCCGATCACTCGATCTGCATCTCGCACAGAGGCATTCTCAGGAGTTGCCACTACAATCGCTTGGTCGACACCAGATACAGCGCTTTTAAAGCCATTTTCAATGCCGGCGGGACAGTCGACTAGTACATAATCAAACTGTTCTTTTAATTCTCCATTTAGCCAACGCAATTGGCTAGATGTAATCGCCGACTTGTCCTTCGATTGTGCCGCCGGCAACAAGTAAAGATTTTCACAGCGCTTGTCCCGAATCAGCGCTTGCTCTGCTGTACATTTTTTCTCTAATACATCAACCAGGTCGTAGATAATCCGATTCTCCAAACCCATCAAGACATCTAAATTACGTAGACCGATATCCGTATCTACCAAACAGACGCTTTTGCCCGTTAACGCTAATGCCGTCCCGATGTTTGCCGTCGTGGTAGATTTACCTACACCACCTTTGCCAGACGTAATAACGATCGCTTCTCCCATCATTCCCTCCCTCCCTCTCATCATAATTGTCGATAACGACTTTCCTTCCATTCCCAGTCGGGTCGCAATCGAGCCAATTGTGGCATCTTATCAACGGCAATCTGCTGATCCTGCAGATGTGCGAAGTGCATCCCTGTCTCTGTATCCTCCCATTGGTCTGGGGGTCTTGAAATCACATCGGCAATTCGTAATTGTGTCGGTCGTAATTGTGAGGCGGCAATAATGCTTGTTCCATCACCTATCGTTCCTGCATGAGCCAATCCCCTCAAAGCACCCATAACATAAATACTACCTTCAGCTTTAATGCTTCCCCCAGGGTTCACATCCCCGAGTAACATCACATCCCCGTGATGTTGCAATAACTGACCAGAACGCACTGTTCCCGTCAAAATGTGAAGGCCTGCTCCCGGCTCTAATAGATATGGGCGGCCGATCGCTTCAATCGAGCGGATGATTAAATTTTTTCTAATGGCAAACAGAGAGCGTAGCTCTATTTCTTCTTCCTTCGTAATTTGACGTCGACCTAATTTTAACATCACATGCATATCGGGTCCGTTCCATAAATTGGCACTTTGCTCTAATTTATATTTGATTTCCTCTAATATCGCAGGGAAAGGTCGTGAATCATCCAGCAGAAAATGAAGACCATCTTTTGTTCCCTTTATCACTACTGCTGGTTTTAACACTTGTCCCATACGCGTCACCTCGTCTCACCCAATAAATTCTCTATCTCTACCTTTTTTCCTGCCACAAACGCTTCTCTCAGCCGATTCGTACAAAAAAATAAAAGGGTGGCACCCCTTATGAGGATAATATCCCTTTTTCTTTCATACTATAATAAGTTTGATCTCCAATAACCACATGGTCCAACAAGGGTATTCCCAATACCTCCCCTGCCTCCGCCAAGCGGTGTGTAATCTGAATATCCTCGCGACTGGGAGTGGGATCACCACTAGGATGATTATGCAAACAGATCACAGCTGCTACACCGCGGCGTATCCCTTCTCGAAAAACTTCACGCGGGTGCACAATGGATGCATTTAATGTTCCTACGAAAATGGTCTTCTTTCCCAATATCTGATGCTTGGTATCTAGTAACAAACAGACGAAATGCTCCTGCTTAAGATACCTCATCTCTTCCATCACATAATCTGCCGCATCGTGTGGGCAGCGAATTTTATAACGCTCTTCCGGTTGAATACGTGCAATGCGACGACCCAACTCAACACCGGCTAAAAGCTGAACTGCTTTAGCTGGACCAATCCCATGAATCCCTATCAGTTCATCTAGCGTCATCTCTGCCAATCCCCGAATTCCTCCCGTTTGCACCAACACTCGATCCGCCAGACTCAGCACAGATTCATTTGTTGTGCCGGTACGTAAGAGAATCGCAATCAAGTCCGCATGGGAGGCTTGACTCGTTCCTATTGCTAAGATACGCTCACGCGGACGTTCTTCCATTGGGAGATCACGCACCATGATCGGATCGTGTTCATACACTGACAATGCTCCTCCTTGAAGGCCCTCTAGGTTCCAGTCGTAGGTGGGTGTTCCTTAAGTTGTGCGGCTCCCATGACCACGAAATTATTTGACACTCCCCACGCATGTATGCGGGGGATTCTTGGAAGCTCCCGTCTAGTAATAGGATCGACTCCAAGCTTAGACGGTCTGCCCGACCGCAGTTAATCGCAGTCCTTCTTTCAAAATGTTCAGGGAGGCGTTAATGTCTCGGTCATGATGAGCGCGACATTCTGGACAAGTCCACTCCCTTACATTGAGGTTCTTCACCTCTTTGTTTCGGTAACCACAGGAAGAGCATAGCTGACTCGAAGGATAGGATTTCCCCACCTTCACAACGCTTCTCCCATACCACTTGGCTTGATACCCGAGCAGGGTGACAGTCGATCCGTTTGCTTTTTGAAGTAGCGGGAAAAGGCATCCGCTAGGTTCTTAAGGGATCTTTGCAGAAAGGTTGAATCCACTTCCCTTAGCCATTCCAACTCTTTTTTCAATTGCGTCAATTGACGCGAGCAGGCGGGATAGGAAAGCCCCTTTTGCCACTATTATATACGGGGTGGGTCGGACTTGCGAGAGGGATGAATCCTCCCTTGTCTGACGCTCGCTTTCATCCCCACAGCTAAAGCCAGAGGTTTTCCTGCTCGCAAAGATATAAAGGTTCTCACAACATCTACAACGAATAGATCATTTTTATGTATGCTAGATGCTCCATTCATGTAGATGAGTAGAAAATGAGCTTCTAGCGTCATTTTATCAATTTCCATCGTGTGAAACAAGCAACTTACCACATTACTTCACAGAGCTGACAAATTGATTATAAGCAATCGCATACCGTAATAAACCCTCTTGCATCTGCCATAAGATTGCCTCACTGGGCGATTTTTTTAATACAAAAGCGGACTGAACCGCTTGATCCAATGCTTGTGTCATCGTCTTCATATACTCCGTCTGTTCCTCATTTAATGCCTTAAGAGTATCTTCTTGTTGTTGGATCAGAGATTGATAACCCTTTTGTAACTTCTCTTCTGCTAATTTGCTCGCAACCGCTTCCTCTCTCCCCCCCATCCCAGCTACGGTAACCTCTTCTAACATCGTAAACAATTCAATTCCAGTAAGGAGCACCGGCTCTACTTTTTGTGTCAACTCTTTCGTAGCAGAGCCTTTCAAAGATAAATCCTTTAGATAAACATCGACTTCATCTTTCTGATAATATGCTGAAAGTTTTAGCGCATCATCACGCTTCACTGAAACCCCCAGATAGATACGATATGGTTTTTGATCCGTCATCACCGCTGCCCGTCCACGACTGCGATAATCTTCTACTTTCTCCTGCGCTCCCGCAACTTCATTAAATGACCCCGCCTGTAATAGCGTCACTTGAAAAGTAGGGAGTGAGGCCATGGCTCCCCCCGCCTCTTTCTTATCCGTTGTTATATTCTTAGGCTCATTTTGCAAGTGAGCATCGATACTCTGAGATGAGGAAGAGGAAGAGTCAGTAAAAAAAAGAACCAAAATGGAATAACCTAATACTACCCCCAACAAAATAGCACTCACTACAGCGAGCAGTAACGTAACAAACGGACGTTGTGTCACTGCTTGTTTCTTGGGATACGAAAGTGAGTGTCGTGGCCCTCCCCACTCTACACTATCCGCCTCCTCAGTTTGTTGCTGATATACCAATGGAAACGGCGGTTTCTTTTGCTTTGAAACGGATGAAGGAGATTTCTTTACATCTCTTTTATCATTATCTATTCTCTTCACTATTTTTGGGGATGGTGTTTGAATCGGTCGTCTCTCTCTTTCCTTCTGTTCCCGTTTTTTCTTCGTGCCAACTGTTACTCTTGGTTGAGCCATTTGTTCCTCTCTCCCCTTCTATCAGCTATTCTCTATTACTATATGATTTAATAGAGGAGCTAGAACCAAAAAAAAGAAGCTGTACCTTGGGTACAGCCCCCTAGTCTTCATCTTTTTCATCTGTCAAATCCTCTTTTTCCTCGGTAGCAGACACATCAAGGTCAGATGAAGACACATCTTTCTCTTTTTTCTCTTTCTTATCCTCATCTCTTTCTATCTGCTTTTCTTTCTCCTCTACCTCAATCTTTTTTCCCGCTTCCGTCTCAATCTCCTGCAATTCTAACTTAGGTAGATCAAGTAATTGATCATCTTTGTACACATAAAAAGTGAGGCGAATCCGCATGCTTCCATGACCTTCTTCTTCACTGGATACAAGATAATCCCAACCTCTTACCGTTACAAGACGATCCATAGAATAATGTAGTTGCTGAAAAAGATCATCTAGCTCTTCCTCATCCGCCTCTATAAACATATCTGCCCATAGCGCCTTCATCCCCTTGGGTAATAGAGGGAGACGAATGAGATCCTCTGTCCTTTTGTCACCCTTTTCTTTTGCTTCTTGTGCAGAAAAACGCATCTCTTCTAGCTCTTCTGGAGAATCTGCAAACCGAACACCTGTCATCGTCACACCAGCTGCTGCTGTTCGCTGCTCTAACTCCACCAAGAAGTAAGATACTTGCTCCTCTAAGGGCACCTGAGTTTGTAAGCGTTCCAATTCGCTTTCCCCTAACTTTTGCGGCGCATCGCTATAGCTAGCTGACAACACCTCTTGGTGGGTTTGAATGAAACGACTCCTCTTGTGATAATTATCCTTAGCTTGATCAAGCACCATTCGTTGTTCATATAAGAAAAAGAGGGATACTCCTAGCACAACAAGCGTACTAAAGAAAAAAAAGCAGAATAAGAATCCACTAGACTTCCACCAAAGTGGATGTCGATTACGCCAGCGCTTCATCATCATTCACCCTCCCCCTCTGTCGATACTCCCTGAAGCTCATCGATCAAAGGTTGAAAACGAAAGTGGAAACGTACAATTTTCACATCTTCTGGATCTAATTTTAGATGTTTGTACACTTCTGCTGACTCAACTGCCTCAAGAGAGAAAGATGTCACAGTATTATTTAACTTCATCTTCTCTGTAAAAGAAGCGGCATCCGAATAGGAATGAAAAGCAGCCCATCCTTTCAATTCATTCTCCACAACCTGCAGCTGAAAGAGATTTGCTCCTGATGGAAGGGCAGAATCAATCAATTCAAGACCTTCTGTCCAATCTATGCGCTCTTTCATCAATTGCTCTACTCGCTCACCATAGAGATACGAAGGATCACTGGTAATCATCTCTTCATCATTGACGATCTCTCGCACAACTTTATAGTCAGCTTCGATCACTTTATTCTCCGCCTCTACTTCTTGTATAGCTACCATTTGTTTATAATAAATCCAGCCGCTCAAGACAAGAATCGTAGCTAGGAAGAGGACGATGAGGCTGATCCATAACTTATACCAACGCCGCGCCAAAGGAATAGGGGGCATTAGATCGATCCTCATTATCGCTTCCTCCTTCCCAGCGCCAATCCCAGCGGGACCGACAGTGTTGGTCCGATCCACTGCGAGGCTTTCTTCGCTACTCTTTTACTCATCATATTTTCTGGTGACGGACTGACCGATACCTTTGTATCCACCTGTTCATTCAGGTATTGTTGCAGTAGAGAAAAATCAATTCCTTCTCCGCTAAGAACCCATTCCATTATGTCTATACTATGATTCGCCTTCCACCCATCCACTATCTCTTCCAGTTGAATCAATAATCTTTCTCCATAAACTGAGATCTCTTCCTCATCTCTTACCACAGGTTTAAGCGAATCCATTTGTGGACGATAAATCTGGTCATCGTCCATGCTCACCGAAAGAGGGATTGACTTCCATTCGATCAAATTACCCTGTATGACCAGACTTATTTCTACTCTAGTCTTAGCGATCTGCAGTAACATGACATTTTCCGCCAGTTGCATATGTAGATCTAACCAGCGATAAAGACCTAGTGGCGCTAACTGCACACCTACTGGTTCTAAACCTAACCAGCCCGCCACTTCTACCCACTGCTCTACTTTCTCTTTCGATGTCATTACAAAGATCGCTTCCTGCTCACCACCATCTTCCCATACATGTCCAATCCGATGAAAATCAAAGGTAGGGTTATCAAAAGGAAGAGATAATTCTGGTAATATTTCATTTTGGAACCATTTACGCAAACGTCGGTTTCGCAACTCTGGAATGCTTTGCTTCACTATATATACATCCGAACAATTAAGAGAAAGCACTGCTTTGCGCGTGCGAAACTTTTTCTCTTTCATCCCTTCACGCATTGTCTGAATGAATGCTTCACGTTCTTGCAAATCGCCCCCATCTATCCATGTAGATGGAAATGGGTGTGCCATATACTCGATCATCCGAGATTTTAAGCGTTTTCTCTTTACTTTCACTTCTACAATTTTAACCAACGAATCTGAAAGCTCCATCGCTAGCATGTTGCGTGTAAACCACCCCATGCTCATACTCCTTCTTTCGTAAAATTATCTTTCATTCTATTACCCCACTAATAAGCGCCAATAAGCTTGCAACAAAAACTCTCCCCATATATAAGCAAGTAGAGAGCCTGCGGCGAGATGGGGGGCAAAAGGAATAGTGCGGGGAGCTTCGTGCACGCTCCCTATCATCAGATAAATACTCCACAACCCTCCGCATATTACAGCAGTCATTATCGCTACAGTGATAGATGGCCATCCAATAGCAAACCCTGCTACCCCCATCATTTTCGCATCCCCCCATCCCATTCCTCCATCACTGAGTACAATAATGATCACAATGATGCAGAACCCTGCAAGCATTCCTAGTAGATAGGATCCCCAGGTAGATTCGGGATAGAGAAGACGAACACTTATTAATACTAACAACCCACTCGCTGTAAGCCGGTTAGGAATGAAACCCGACCAACAATCCGTACATACACATGTCATTAAAAAAGTAACAAAGCATAATGAGATCACTAATTCATAAATGGAGGTTGTATAATAAGAGACCATCATACTACTACCCACCATTAGTATCATGATCATGCCTCCACTGGGAGATCGAACATGTACACACTTTGCACACCGGGTCGATACGAGCAAATGTTTACTCTCCCCCAAACTAACATTACAGTGACGGCAGACCCCTCCATACTCTCGTGATTGTAACATAATGAATGAAAGAGATGGAAGAAAAACTCCCACAATCACTCCCCATAGTAAACCGAAGTATAAAGTGGTGATAGACACAATCACACCCCTTCGCATCCATTTTGGTTCATACCATACGTTGGAAACTGTTGTGTCATCCTCTCTCTCTACTTTACTAAAAAAGGGTGTGCAGGAAAATAGGACACGAAAAATAAATATTTTAACCTCATATCTTTACTGACGTATACCTCCCTCCAAAAGTTGCAAATTCCTATATTCATTTATTCGTGTCTAATGCAAGAGTGTGATCATTGCGATATAATCAACCCATATCGCAATGATCACATTCGTTATAAAGGAGTGTAGAGACTAAACCTATGAATAAAAATGTTGTTATCGTGGGAGCAGGTGCTATCGGAGGTACATTAGCAGCTTGGATCAGTCCACACCATCCCTCTACCTATGTATTAGACCGCGGAGTTGTGGCAGAAGCAATCAAAACAAATGGTATCACCACTTATCTGGGTGGAAAAGAAGCTGAAAAACAGACCGTACGGGTAAACAGCATCGATGATCTTTCACAGATAGAAGCGATTGATATTCTCATCATCGCCGTCAAAACCTACAGCTTGGAGGCTGTCTGTCAAGCTATTAGAGAAAAAATCGAAGGGGAGCCTATTGTAGTTGCCCTCCAAAATGGGATAGAAAATCAGGACATTCTTCCACGCTACTTTAAGCGCATCCTATACGGAGTAATCGGTTATAACGCATGGTTAGATCAGCCCGGCACCATCGGCTATCAGCATAAGGGACCTTTCATTCTCGGTACCCCTACCAATGACCTACGACTCGAGCTGAATGAAGTCTCTACCCTTTTTAATCAAGGTGTCGAAACGATCATTACCACACATTTACAAGATGCTGTCCACTCTAAAATCATACTCAACTTAACCAATTCCTTCACTACCCTAGTTGGCCATAAACATAGAGAAATATCTGATTTTAAACTTTTTAAGAAAATACTAACAAACATTCTCGTTGAAGGAATTGAAATTGTTCAAGCGAATGGCTACAAAGAATGTCAGCTTGGCGATATGCCTTCGTGGCGAAAGATGAAGGCAACCGTACAACTTCCACAAATATTGACTAACGGAATCTTTCGTAGGAACATGAAAAAAATGGTTATTAGTAGTATGGGACAAGATATCCTCGTGCGTGGCAACTCAGATTCCGAGTTAGAGTCTATCAATGGCTACATGATTCAACTCGCCGATCGCAAACAGTTGGCGGCTCCCTATAATCGCGCCATCTATGCACTTTGTAAAGAAGAGTTTAGTAAGCCTTCCTTTAAACCACTGAGCGAAGAACAAGTATGGGAGTATCTCCAAAGCTTTCAGAAGGCATAAGAAAAATAGAAACCGCTTTCATTAAGATGAGCACCTCTTCAAAGAGAGACCAATCAGCCCCACATCACTAGCTGGTTGGTCTCTCTTCTTTTGGTCAGTTGGTTTCAATATGAAAGAAGCGCTGCAACTCTATCTTCCCTCTCTCTGTCACCACTACTGCTCGAGTGTTTTCACATTTAACCAACCACTTTTGTGAAAAGCAGTGTTCAGCTATTGCCCATCCGAACCATCCTGCCATATGTTCACGACGTTCACTCCAATCCAAGCACGGCTTTAAAAATATACGCCTGCTCTTGTGCCCTTCTTCCCACTGGATCCCGAGCTGTAAACACCACTTTGTTCCCGCCGGGGTCAAAACGTACTCTTCTTCCCTTCTCTCTATCCTTTTTAGACCTAACAGAGAATCGAAAATCTTCACTCCTAATTCACCTGCAAGATGGTCATAACATGTCCTGGCATAGCAAATTTTTTTCATTTTGTCCGATTGATGCAAGGAGCGGATTTCTACAGGTGGTGCAATCGTCCCCAATTTCTCTAACACTTCTGCAATCTCAATTCCCGCGAGAGAATAATAGCGATGCCTCCCCCTCTTTTCCACTCTCAATAATTTACCTTCAACCAATTTAGATAAATGAGAGCTCATTGTAGGATGTGAAACGCGCGCATGATAGGCCAGTTGACTGGCTGGTAATGATCTCCCGTCTAATAAACAATCCAAGATGATAGCTCGTGTCGGTTCAGCAATTAATTTTGCTATATAAGCAATATCAGGATATACATTCATATTTCGATGATACCCTAAATCAACTTGATCTACAATTTACTTATAGCCACTTAACAAAGGAGAATGAGTATGAATGCTATCGATGTATGTATACTGAATCTGGAGGAAACGAGAAGGAGATCACACAAACTATGGCGCTCGTTACCTGATGAATGGCTTGGCTGGAGACCTGATCAAGGTGCCTTCTCTTTTGGAGAGATGATCCGTCATGTATGGCGAGCCAGTTATAATTATCATCGTATCTTGCTTCATGGCGGCTCACCTATAAATGCGGGCGACCCTCCCTTTGATCAGCAGCCGATTCAATCTGTCGAGGGAGAAATCGCCCTGTCACAACCTTATTTTCAAGAATTTCTTACCTATGTTCGTTCACTCTCTGAAAGCGACCTAAACAGTATCCTAATCAAACGTGAAGACGCAGGTTATGAACGTCACCTCGGCGATATGATATTACGTATTGCTTATCATGATTCTGTTCATACAGGACAGTTTTTACAATACCTCCGGATGGCTGGTTTAGAGCGCCCCCGCATTTGGGATTAATATTAGCGTGGGAGAGTTTAATTCTAAACCCTCTCACGCTTTACATGCTTGTTAGATAATCCCATAAGCCTTTTCCAATAAAAATGACTGTTACCGAGACAAACAACGCTTTCACATATGCCGCACCCTTTCGAATGGCAAGATTGGAACCAATCGCTGCTCCTATCACCATCGCTATCCCCATGGGAACGCCATAACCGAAATGAACCGAATCAAAGTAGATAAAAGCGATCAACGCTGCCAGGTTACTACCAAAGTTTAAAACCTTTGCATTCCCCGCCGCTTCTACAAAGTCAAACCCGAGTAACAAAAAAGAAAAAATCAAAAATGAACCTGTTCCGGCCCCCAAAAAACCATCATAAAATCCGATTATCATTGCTGCCAAGCCGATAAAGATGGCTAGTTTCCTCGTCATCACTGTAAAGGTAGATTCACTCCCCCAGCGCTTGCTCATCACTGTATAAATAGTGACACCTACTAGCAGAACCAAAATTAATGGCTTTAAAACTGCAGAAGAGATTAATTGAACAACATAAACACCGACTGCAGAGCCGACCACAGCCAGTGGAAAAAGCATAAGAACCAATTTTTTATTAATCTTTCCTGATTTTAAGAATGAGAGGGTACTCGTTAATGCCCCCATCGTACTCGCTAACTTATTGGTTCCTAAAGCAAGAGATGGCGGCAGACCGGTAAAAAGTAAAGCGGGAATAGACACGAGCCCACCACCCCCCACGACCGAATCCACAAAGGCGGCTAAAAACCCTGCGGCAATAAGAAACAGTAAAATCTCCAGGCTCATATTTTCCATTTATGCTGCTTCCTCTCTAGTTGAAATCCAAGTTTGTTGTATTCTCTCAGTTAGTCTAAATATGGTTAGATTATAACCTAGTTGCTGTTTGCCCACTAGGTTATAATCTATGATTTGAACCTCCCTAGACAAGCCCTCCTTTCATCGCATACAATAAACACAGTATGGAATCTGTTCCCACACAGAGAGAGAAAGGGTGCATCTGATGTTACACGTAAATCAATTGGTAGGAGGCTACCAATTACATAAGCCTGTAATTCATGACATTTCATTTACAGTACGTCCCCATGAAATGGTCGGAATCATCGGTCTTAATGGTGCCGGTAAAAGTACAACGATCAAACACATATTGGGACTTCTCAATCCTTCTTCTGGAGAAATAACCCTCGACAATGTGGCGCTTGGAGAAGATCCTGTACGATATCGCTCCAGCATGGCCTATATACCTGAAACGCCCCAACTATATGACGAGCTCACCTTGATGGAACACTTGGAACTAACAGCTCAAGCATATCAAATAGATCAACAAGCTTTTGCTGAGCGTATCCCTGCTCTCCTTGAAACCTTTCGCATGACCAAGCAAGCCAAATGGTTCCCAGGAGTTTTTTCAAAAGGCATGCAGCAAAAAGTTATGATCTTGTGTGCATTTCTTGTACAACCTTCACTCCTAATTGCCGATGAACCTTTTGTCGGACTAGATCCCCTGGCGACACAAGCTCTGCTCGATCATTTTGTCGCGATGAAAGAAGCCGGAGCAGGAATTCTTCTTTCCACTCACATCCTTTCTACAGCAGAAAAATATTGTGATCGCTTCGTTCTCCTGCATGAGGGTCGGGTTCAGTTGCATGGAACATTAGCTCAAATGCAAGCTCAAGCCGGCCGAACTAATGCAAGCTTAGACGAGCTCTTTCGCATGGTCACACAGGGTGAGGGGTGAACGCAACCATGAATATTAACGCTCTTTACCGCCAACGACTCCTCCAAGCTTGGAATAAGCGGCTTGGCTACTTTCGCTTGATCGCACAAGGACTCGGCGTCCTTCTCTTAGGTGCTATGCTACTGTTCACCCTACCTGAAAAACATCCACTCCTTTATCTACCGGACGTTTTTCCACCTTTCTTAACCGTACCGCTCTTCCTTACACTGCTTTATACTTTATGGTTAAGCTATGTTCCTATCCGTACTTTCCTGCTCCAACCAGATCTTACTTTCTTATTGCCTGCAGAAGATCGTATGCGTCACTACTACCGTTCCAGTATTACTTATAGTGCAACCATACATATGATTGTAACGGTTGTCATCAGCTTATTGCTCTCCCCACTTTACCTACAATACATCAGCGATACCATAAATATGTGGTTTGTTCTCTTATGGATCTTGCTCTTAAAAGGGTGGAATTTTTATCAGTATGGAGAAGACTTACAACACCTTCATTCTCCATGGTTTCGTCCACACAGAGTGGTTATCAATCTACTCTTTACCGCCCTTCTTTTTTATCAAATCTATCTAGGTCTCATTGTTTCGATTCCGCTACTCGCCCTCACCATTTGGCTTGAGCTGCGAAATCGCAAAAAACGTTTTCCCTGGCGTACATTGTTACAAAAAGAGGAGAAGATGACAGCTCGTAACTATAGTCTTGCTGCTCTCTTTGTTGACATCCCGCACGTACATGCAAAAGTAAAGCACCGAAAATGGCTGATTGCCCTTATCGGATGGCTACCTCTATTTAAACGACCTTTTCTATATCTCTACCTACGTACGTTTTTCCGTACTAATGAACTATGGGACATGTATCTACGTCTTGTTATTGTGACCGGTCTACTCTTGTGGTGGTTAGATCATCCGTATTTAGTAATTACGATCTATCTCCTCAGTCTGTATGCGACTAGCTTACAACTTCCTACCGTCATTCGTCCTTATCGAGAACAGATCATGATCCACCTCTACCCTGTACTAACAACGGAAAAGCGCAACAGTTTTGCATGGTTTTCCTATCTCGCACTCGGTGGGCAAGCACTCGTGTTAGCTCTTTTTCAATTGTTCGAAGGCAAGCTACCTCTTCTGCACGTAGCTGCCCTTGGTGGCATTGGACTCGCGTTAAGCTATGTACTCAGTTTTCACTGGTTGCCTAAACGTCATCTACAAGATGCTCGACCCTAACACATCCTTGTCTCCTCTTCTCTCTTTTTTAGCTAGCAGCTTTAGAAAGGATGGTTATGATGAGTAAAGAAATTGCACTGATTACGGGATCGTCTAGCGGATTTGGTCTTCTTACCGCTTTATCACTAGCCAAAGAAGGCTATCAGGTCATTGCCACCATGCGTGCTTTAGAAAAAAAGACTGCCTTAGAAAAAGCGATCGAAAAGGAGAAGCTCACTTCGATCGAGATCCTTCCACTGGATGTAACCGATCATGATTCCATCTCTACGACGATTCAATCTGTCCTCGAACGATATGGACAGATTGATCTGCTCATCAATAACGCTGGTTATGCTGCCAATGGATACGTAGAGGATCTATCATTAACTACTTTTCGCGAACAATTTGAGACAAACTTTTTTGGACTCATCGCTGTTACACAAGCAGTCCTTCCTTCCATGCGCCAACGCCAACAGGGACGAATTATCAATATGAGTAGTGTGAGCGGTCGCATCGCCTTCCCTGCTCTCAGCCCTTATTCTTCCTCTAAATATGCTGTCGAAGGGTTTAGCGAATCACTCCGTCTTGAAATGCTCCCTTATGGGGTCTATGTCTCGTTGATTGAGCCAGGTTCATATCAAACTTCTATCTGGGATAAAAGCTTTGCCCAAACGGACCAAGGTAAAAGAAATAGCAACTATCCCAAAGAGATGGAAATGATTATGAATGAAGCGATTCAAATCAAACAACACGCTGCTGACCCTCAAGATGTGGCTGACCTTATCGTCCGAGTTGCCCAGCACCCTAATCCTAAGCTACGCTATCCTATCGGAAAAGAGGCAAAATCCACCCTGCGCCTAAAATCCCTCCTCCCTTGGGCATGGATCGAACGCTATGTGATAAAAAAATATCTGAAAATGTAATACTACCTTGTAAACAAAACCCCTAAATGGTTAAGACAACCATTTAGGGGTTTTTATCGCCTTCTATTATTATGCTTCCCTTTTTTCCAATGCTGGCACGAGACTATGAGCCAACTGCCAGATGTCTCCTGCTCCCATCGTCAGCACAAGATCATCTTGTCGTAACATCTCCAGCAAATATGCCTTCGCCTCTTCTTGCGTGTTACAAAATTGGACATTTAGCTGTCCACTCTCTTTAACCATTTGTGTTAAACGCTCCGATGTAACGCCTTCGATTGGTTTCTCACCTGCTGGCGAGTAAATACTGGTAATAACAACTTCATCCGCATCAGCAAAAGCCTCGCTAAACTCCTGCATCAACAAGTGTGTCCGTGAATAGCGTTGTGGTTGGAACACCGTAACGATCCGCTTGTTCATCGCCTTTACACCTTCAATTGTGGAACGGATTTCAGTCGGGTGATGAGCATAATCATCTACTACCATGATTCCGTTCACCTCACCGATCACTTGAAAGCGGCGCTTCGCACCACGAAAATGGGTAAGCGCATCTGCAATTTGTGCAAAAGATAAACCTACTTGTAAACAAGTGATTACTGCGGCTAAAGCATTAGAAACATTATGATGACCCGGTACAAACAGATGGATTTCTCCTAGCACCTCCCCACGATACTGGATCTCAAACCGTACTTCCCGCTCCTGCGCACGAATATTGATTGCACGGTAATCAGCCTCTGGATGCAGGCCATAGGTAATGACATTTGCATCCACCTCTTCCTTCATCTCGCGTAGATAGGGATCATCAACAGACAAAATAGCTGAGCCTTCGCTCTGAATTTGGGATAAGAATTGCTTATATGCTTGTTTCAGATTTTTAAAGTCACCATCGTAGTTTTCTAAATGATCCGGTTCGATATTGGTCACAATACCTATGTAAGGAAAATACTCCAAGAATGTGCCATCACTTTCATCTGCTTCGGCCACAACATAAGGACTACTCCCTGCCTTAGCATTACCGTCTAACCCTACCACTTCTCCACCAATAATATAAGTGGGATCAGCCTCACCCAGCTCCATCACTTGGGCAATCATAGAAGAGGTCGTTGTCTTACCATGGGCACCTGCTACTGCTATTCCCTGTTTATCATTTAACAATAACGCCAACATCTCAGAGCGATGCATCACAGGAATCCCCCATTCACGAGCCGCCATCATCTCTACATTGTGCTCAGGAATACTGGAGGAATAAACTACCCGGTCTGCTCCCTCCACCCATTTTGCATCATGTTTATAATGTACTGTTGCGCCTCGTGCTGCCAAACTTTCCGTCAACTTATTTGCAGATAAGTCAGAGCCCGTCACAGGATGACCCATCTCTACCAATACACGGGCGATAGCACTCATGCCATAGCCACCTATCCCAATAAAATGAATATGTTCGTTCGCTTTCATCGGATGCACCCACTTCCTTTATTGATAAATCCTATTACTGTATCATCCTTCTAACTTCCGCTACTAGGTAGAGCGATCCCGTCACCAAGATCAACTCCTCAGGCGTCCCTGATGTGCGCAACTCTGCCATCCCCTCTTCTGCGTTTCCAGCTACTGTTACCATAAGCTCGGGTGCCAAAGAAGTTATCTTATCTTTTAAGACTGATGGAGGAAGTGCACGTACATCGTCCACTTGTGTCACGACTACCTTCTCTACAAACGGTAATATCGGCTGTAAAATAGCTTCAACCTCTTTCTCTTTCATCATAGCGATCAACATGGCGATGCGTCGATTTGGAAAGTGCTTATGAATCGTATGAGCAAGTGCACGGGCGCCTGTTTCATTATGAGCACCATCTAAGAGAATAGGCGGTTGCGAAGAAATCACTTCACAGCGCCCTGGCCATGAAGTCTTTTCTAAACCCACTCGCACTTCATCCTCCTCCAAGACAGTTGCATAAAATTGGCGTAACACTTCCAACGTCATCAATGCTGTCGCTGCGTTTCTAACCTGATGCTCACCCAACAGCGGAATCTTCACTCCAGCAATGGTGCGAAACGGGCTCACAAAATCATACTGATCTCCTTGCCCTGTCATCGTGTACTCTTTATCCCACTGATAGAGTCGACTCTTTTGCGCTTGCGCTACGTGTGCAATTTCCACCAACGCCTCTTCATCCATTTCACCGATAACAGTAGGTACGCCCCGCTTAATAATCCCCGCTTTTTCATGGGCGATTTCTGTTAATGATGAGCCTAGGAATTGAGTATGGTCTATACCGATATGAGGAATAACCGACACGAGCGGATACACCACATTCGTCGAATCCAGTCGTCCTCCCATACCCGTCTCCCACACGACAAACCAAGGGGAGGCTTCATAAACAAAATAACAAATAGCAATCAACGTCCACCATTCAAACGGTGAAACGCGCTCACCTGTTTCCTTTTCTAACTGTATAACGTAAGGATAGAGATGGTTCGCCCAGTTAACCAAGGAGGCGTCCGCGATAGGCTCTCCATCCACCACGATACGCTCACTCCAGTGTTGAATATAGGGTGAAGTAAATAAACCCACCGGATACCCCGCATGTTGCAATGAACTAGCTATCATCGCTGCTGTGGAACCTTTCCCGTTGGTTCCAGCGATATGAATGCATTTTAATCTTCGTTCCGGATGATCCAATTGGGTAAGAACGCTCTGCATTCGTTCCAAGCCCGGTTGTATTTTTTTGGCACAATATGAATCCATCCATGTTAAGACCTCATCTGCTGAATGAAATCGTTGCTGTTCACTCATGATTGATCTATTCCCTCCACTTTATCTTTAAACACCGTGAGAGATGGCCCCCCTCCAAATCTGAGCGGGCCATCTACAACTTTAGTCTTGTAACTCTTGCAGGCGAGCGATTACCTTACTCCGCTTTTCCGCATATTCTTCCCCTTTTCGTTTCTCTTCCTCCACAACATGAGCAGGTGCTTTGCTGACAAACCCTTTATTGCTCAGTTTCTTTTCTACACGCAAAACCTCTTGATCCAACTTCTTCTTCTCAGCCTCCAAACGGGCGATCGTTTGTGAAATATCGATCAGCCCTTCCAGAGGTAAGAATATCTCCGCACCTGTTACAACAGCACTCATAGCACGAGCAGGTTGCTCGATCTGTGTCCCGATTTCCAATTTTTTCGTTTGACACAAGCGTTGAATCGCTTCGCGACTGTTTTCAATCGTCTCAATCGCACTCTCATCTGCCTTAATTAGAAGATCCACTTTATGACCTGGCTCCACTTCCTCTTCCGCACGAATATTACGTACTGAGCGGATCAAATCGATAAGAAGATTCATCTCCCCTTCCGCATCAGAGAAGGAAAATGACTCCCTTGCTGTCGGCCAGCTAGCAATTGTAATGCTTTCCCCTTCTTCTAGCGGTAAGTGTTGCCATATCTCCTCTGTCACAAATGGCATAAACGGGTGAAGAAGACGGAGCGACTGATCCAATACGTATACGAGCACCGCGCGGGTGCGCTGTTTGGCCTCTTCATTTTCACCGTAAAGAGGTAACTTGGCGAATTCAATATACCAATCACACACATCGTCCCATACGAAATTGTAAAGAAGGCGACCCACTTCACCGAAGTCGTAGCGCTCTAAAAGACGTGTCACATCGGCAATCGTTTCGTTTAGGCGGTGTAAGATCCAACGATCCGCCGTCGATAGCTGCTTTATACGCTCTGCTGTCAGTTGTAAATCTGCTGGCTGTTGGGACTCTACATGCATAAGAGCAAAGCGGGATGCATTCCAAATCTTATTAGAGAAATTGCGTGCCGCTTCCACACGCTCCCAGCGGAAGCGTTGATCATTCCCCGGAGTACAGCCAGTCGATAGCATAAAGCGCATCGCATCAACTCCGTACTTTTCAATCACTTCCAGTGGATCAATTCCGTTCCCCAGTGACTTAGACATTTTCCGGCCCTCAGCGTCGCGAATCAATCCTGTAATCAGCACATCTTGAAAAGGCTTTTGCTCTGTAAATTCAAGAGAGGTGAAAATCATGCGTGCAACCCAGAAATAGATGATGTCATAGCCAGTTATCAATACGTCTGTTGGGAAATAGCGCTTAAAATCTTCACTTTCCGCAGGCCACCCCAGAGTAGAAAATGGCCATAGCGCTGAACTAAACCACGTATCCAATACATCGTTATCCTGCTTGATTTTATCACTTTGACAATGCTCACAGGAAGTAGCATCTTCACGCTTCACGGTTACTTCTCCACAGTCCTCACAATACCATGCTGGGATACGGTGCCCCCACCAAAGCTGCCGTGAAATACACCAATCACGGATATTTTCAATCCAATGCAAGTAAATCTTCTCAAAGCGATCGGGTACAAACTGAGCACTTTCTCCACTTTTCGTATCTTTTATCGCTTGTTCCGCTAATGGCTCCATCCGTACAAACCATTGCGTAGACAAATACGGTTCTACAACAGCTCCCGACCGTTCACTATGCCCCACTGAATGCATATGTTCTTCAATTTCAATTAGTACCCCTGCATCCTGCAGATCTTTTACAATCTGTTTACGACATTGGAATCGATCCAGTCCCTGATATGGACCTGCCTCTTTATTCATCACACCGCTCTCATCCATGATTAATACCTGAGGCAATTGATGACGCTGACCAATTTCAAAATCATTTGGATCGTGCGCTGGTGTTATTTTTACCGCGCCACTTCCAAACTCAGGATCTACATGCTCATCTGCTACAATTGGAATTTCACGTCCAATAATAGGGAGAATCGCTCTTTTTCCGATCAATGACTTATAGCGCTCATCTTCGGGATGAACGGCAATGCCTGTATCCCCTAGCATCGTCTCTGGGCGAGTCGTCGCCACCCGAATTGAGCCTGATCCATCCTGTAGCGGATACTCTAAATGATAAAGCGCTCCCTGTACGTCTTTATAGATAACCTCAATATCTGAAAGAGCGGTCCGTGCCGCCGGATCCCAGTTAATAATATACTTCCCGCGATAGATAAACCCTTTTTCGTACAGACGTACAAAAACTTCTCGCACGGCTTTCGATAACCCTTCATCCATCGTAAAGCGTTCTCGCGAATAATCGAGCGACAAGCCCATCTTTTTCCATTGACTATGAATCACATTTGCATATTTTTCTTTCCATTCCCATACTTGCTCTAAAAATTTCTCCCTTCCTAGATCATGGCGCGTCAACCCTTCTTCACGCAAACGCTCTTCTACTTTTGTCTGCGTCGCAATCCCAGCATGGTCCGTACCTGGGAGCCATAATGCATCGTACCCTTGCATCCGTTTAAAACGAATGAGTAGATCTTGCAATGCGTTATTTAATGCATGACCAATGTGTAAGTTCCCTGTTACATTTGGCGGCGGGATTACAATTGTATACGGCTTCTTACTCTGGTCTTGACCAGCGGTAAAAAATCCTTTTTCCATCCAAAAATCGTACCATTTCTCTTCCGCTTTTTTAGGATCATAAGCGGATGGCATTTCTGATTTAACCATAATTTTCATCTCCTTTAGCACATAAAAAAAGCCCTCTCATCCAAAGGACGAAAGAAGCATCTTCGCGGTACCACCTTTGTTCACAAACCCACTGTCCCGATTCGTGCCCTTACAACCCTTAACGCGGGCAGACGACCTACCTTACTCCACTGTTCAGGCAGATAGCTCCAGGGCGACCCGTCATTGGATTCAACTAAAGCACCTTTCAGCCTATGGGTGCTATTCTCTTTATAGTGAAATACCCAACAACTCTTCCCTCTCACAGCCTCACTGACGCGACCATGTCATGTTTTTCATATTGTACAATGGAAAAGGCAACAGGTCAAATATGAATGCACCCGTCGCCTCTTCTTGTTCGTTCCATACCGTTTTTCTCATCAGTTCATTCCAAACGCTTTTTGCACACTTTCATACATCAAAGGCGGGTCAGCTAATACAGCCAATAGTAACGTGGCCCCCAATAATAATAAACTTAATAATAACAGAAAGAAAAAACCACGATACATGCTTTTCGCCATTGATTTTACTGCACTCACAGGCAAAAACCTCCTGTCGTTTCAAAAAAGTCTCTTCTCTATTTTGCTCTTTTCTTTTCTGCTTGTCCAGTCTCTATCAAAAAATATGGAATGATCCGGTCATTAATCGCACATAAAAAGCTGATGAGGAAGCTGTTCTCCTCATCAGCTTTATTTCTTACAATGAGGTATGGTTACGAATCAGGAGGGCTATGAGGGAAGATGGGAAATTGGACAGGCTCGTCAGCTAGCCCCAGCTCAGTCTCCTGCAACCCTTCCTGCTCACGACTAAACCGCTTATTCTTTCTTTCTTGTAACTGCACTTTATCTCTTTTCTGCCACAAAGTTTGAATCACTTCTTGAAACCGGCCCAACTGTGCTATCGCACGATCAAATTCTCCGACCGAATACGATTCGTTTACAGATGATTCATCACCGTAATACGATTTTAACACTTGATAAGGTCGCAGGGGGTAAGCCAAGTATACTGCTAATAACTTCTCTTCGATCCGTTTTAACGATGATTCTTCTTCATAGTGACTAAGGTAAGTAGAAATATCTTCCCGATCCGGATCACCAAATTGACGATAAAACGTCGCTATATCACGTACAGGAGTATCAATCACGGCATGGTCAAAATCAATCCAATACCAGCCACTTTCACTGATTAGGACGTGCTTTGGATGAATACGAGCATGGCATAAGGTGTAACGAGGAGCTTTGCCCCGCTCTGCTTGTAGAAAGCGCTCAACCCCACGAATGGAAAAGTCAAACGCTTTTTCTAAATAAGATGCTTGCTCTAGAAAAGAATGATCCAATGGCGATGGGATGTCGCGTTTTCTAGCAAAATGAAAATACTCCGCCGTCTTCTCTTTCCTTTCCTTCCACCTTTCAATAAAGGGTTCATTTAGTTGATTCTTAAACTTAGGGTATCGCTTAACAAGGGGTGCCGATAATTGATGCAACTGAGCCAGTGATTCAAGCAACGCATCTGTTGATGGTGCAAACAACTCTTGTTCGGCTGACTCTATCCATGGAGTCGCATACCAATTCCCACTTGTTGTCATTACATATGCTTCATCCGACTCGGTCTTCACCCATGGAATTACATGCCGATATCCTTTTTCACACGCATGCTGTAGGATATCATATATCATCATTAGTTTTTCTGCCGGTTGCTTCGTCCACTTTAGCGCATATGTACCCTGGTCTGTTTCCACACGAAAGATTCTATTGATCTGTGTCACTTTATGGGGAGTAAATCCATACTGAGTGAAAACTTGTTGTAATTCTTGCCGGCTCATATTTTGTTGCTTCACTATGCTTTCCTCCCTTCGTTATGAAGAGGATAAGGGAACGACCTCTATACAGAAAGCGGCCATCCCCGTTACGCTTACTCCTTCTTCAACGGTTATCACCACGGTTACGCTTCACGTGGAATATAGACGATCTGTCCTTCTTCCAGCGCATGACTATCTAGGCTATTTAGCTTCATAATTCTACTCGAAGCCAAATTGTAACGGTCGGCTATCGTATCCACGGAATCATTTTTTTGAGCAATCACCATGCGCATACGGACAAAGCTTGGTTCTTCTTCACGAACCAAGCGCCGTGCCCATTCCAATGAAGTCCCACTTGATTTCTCTGCTCTTGTCCCCGCTCTAGCTTCCGCTGCTACTTCAGTTGTCGTCGAACTGCTTTCTTCTGCCGAAGAATCAGCAGAAACGGAGGATAGGGAAACCTCTTCTATTTCCGGGCGAATTGGATGAACATTACTTCTTTCATACTTATTTCCAATTAGTTCCGTTGATGATTCAAATTCCTCTTCTCCATAATCAGCAATATCAGATGGTGTCAGTCTCTGCCGCTTCTTTTCTAAATGGCTCGCCCGGATTTCCCTTTCCTCTTCTTCCAGGCGTTCTGTATCTTTTTTATCATACTCATGATCTTGTTCAGCTCTAAATTCATATGAATCAGGTACATCTCTTTCTTGTGAATCGAGCTGAGATGTTGCCATCATTAACTCCTGTGCTTCCGATCGTGGTAAGTCAGACTCTGCTGACACACTGTCTGCTTCCTCAGCCTCTTCCGTTTGTGAAGTAGTAAGCTCTTCTCTCCCCTCATCTTCTTGCGCACGCGCTCCTGCAAATGAGGCTTCCGGAGCTTCCTCCCTTGTCGCTGGAGCCTGATTGCCGTCATCAATTAACCCATCAATAGTGAGCAAAGCCTCAATTTGCAGTTCGAATGGTGATAATACTTGATAATCAAATGCCTCCACCTCGGCAGCTAACAATTCTAGATCGGCTTTGTCTGTGGGTAAAGAGATCTCAACCGGGATGACGTAAGCGATCTCTTCTTGCTTCTCTTCATTCACCTCCGCTTGCATCTGAGCCGATGTCGCTTGATCATTGCTGCGATAAGCACCATTAAGACGCAAGTAGCCATGAATTTTTAGATGAGTATCTTGTTCTTCAATCTCGACATCCGGGTAAAGGTCCAGCTCCAGGAGGGTATCCATTCCCGGCTGATGGGGATGAAGTCGCACCTTTTCAGAAATATCGAAACGTAACTGTTTATACTCGTTGTCCGCCACTGTGCTCCCTCCTCGCATCGAAAATATCATCCGAAAACCTGGGTGGGTATAATGCGAGAGAAACGCCGAACGTCGATCCTACGCACTTAACATCACAGATTTTCGACTGTACTGTATCTATATGCGCTCTTTCGACGGATATAACCCTGTCCGAATGGGAGAACTGGCAGACTTACAATGTTACACGCGGGAAATGAAAGAGAACGAAATGTTCCTTCTAGCTGGGTTCCATGTGCCATAAAAAAAGGACTCACCCCTTGTTTAAGGTGAATCCCCTAATCCTTATAATTGTGCTAGTGCAATGCGGTTCGCTTCAATCGTACGATCAATATCTTCAATAGAGTGGGCAGTAGACACAAACATCCCTTCAAATTGAGACGGCGGGAGCGATATCCCCTGCTCCAACATCAATTTAAAGTAAGCTGCAAATCGTTCACGATCTGCCCCGCTCGCTTGCTCATATGAGATCACTTCATCTCCTGTGAAAAAGAGACAAACCATCGAACCCACGCGGTTTATATGATAAGGAATACCTGCTTCCTCAGCGTTTTTCCGCAGACCACTCTCTAAGCGCTGTGCCCGTTCATCCAGCTGTTCATATACACCTTCTTGTCCCAGTTCAGCCAATGTTGTATATCCAGCTGCCATCGCAAGCGGATTCCCCGATAAAGTTCCTGCTTGGTATACAGGGCCTTCAGGTGCCATGAGAGACATGATTTCACGTTTCCCTCCATAAGCTCCGACCGGAAGCCCACCCCCGATCACTTTACCAAAGGTGGTTAGGTCAGGTTGTACGCCATATAAGCCTTGTGCGCAGTGTTTATGTACACGAAAGCCCGTCATTACTTCGTCGAAGATGAGCACGGTTTCATGATGCGTACACAAGTGACGCACTTCCTCCAAATAACCTGCCTGAGGAGGCACAACCCCCATATTCCCCGCTACAGGTTCCATAATTACCGCAGCGATATCATGCCCATATTTCTGGAAGGCGAGGCGCAAACTTTCTACATCGTTATACGGCACCGTCAACGTATGCTGCCCTGTGTTTTCAGGGACACCAGGACTATCGGGTAGACCTAATGTCGCCACACCGGAACCCGCTTTGATAAGCAAGCTATCTGAATGACCGTGATAGCAGCCTTCAAACTTTAATATCTTATTACGCTTCGTGTAGGCACGAGCCAACCGCAGTGCACTCATCGTCGCCTCTGTACCTGAGTTTACCATCCGCACCACATCGACCGAGTCTACCCGTTCGGTAACCAACTGTGCCAATCTCGTCTCCATCTCCGTCGGCGCACCAAAACTTGTTCCTTTGGCTGCCATCTCTTGTACAGCTTGTACGACACGTGGATGAGCATGCCCTAAGATTAGTGGTCCCCAAGATCCTACATAATCAATATATTGGTTCCCATCCACATCAAAGACACGAGACCCTTCACCACGCTCTATGTATACCGGAGTCATTCCCACAGATTTAAAAGCTCGGACGGGACTATTCACCCCCCCAGGAATCACTTTGCGCGCTTCCGTAAAATTGCGTGCAGATTGTTCAAATCCTTTATGCATCTAATTCACCCCTTCGTTCAACCTTCCTTCGTATTGTACCGCAAATCGATAAAAATCGTACACACCCAATGAAGTGACAACTTTGCGGAGAAGTATAGCACCATACTGCATCAGGGACCTATTCTTCCCTCACAACGTTGCCGCATAAGTTTAATCCGTGCTGTCATCCGTTATACCTCCCCCTTGACCTTCTCGCTACGTAAACCCTTATCATCGATCATGAAAGCTATTTCAAACTATCTACCAAACAAGAGGGAATGATTCATATGAGTCTACTCATTCAAAATGCAACCATTATAACGATGATAAAAGAAGAAATGCCTTTTCAAGGAGATATCTTTATTGAAAATGAAGAGATTGTAGCCATTAGCCGCGGCTCATATAAACCTATCCCTTTGCATACTACCCTAATCGATGCTACCGGCATGATTGCCCTCCCCGGTCTCATCAATACTCATCAACACTCACCTATGTCATTATTTCGCTCATATAACGATGACCTCAGATTGATGGATTGGCTACGACAAAAGATTTTGCCAGCTGAAGCTCGTATGACGGAAGAAGATATCTATTATGGCTCCTTACTTGGAATTGCAGAAATGATTCGTTCTGGTACAACTACATTTGCCGATATGTACATTCATATGGATCAGGTAGCCGCCGCCGCTTCATTATCTGGAATTCGAGCATCCTTAACACGTGGACTCGTCTTTAACAATGATTTACAGAGCGAGAAACGCCTTCAAGAAGGATTAGAGCTTATTCACCACTGGTCTGGAAAAGCAGATGGTCGAATCACTACTATGCTGGGTCCGCACGCTCCCTATACCTGCGATCCCACTTCGCTAAAACGGGTGATGCAGTATGCAACGGACCTGGATGTTGCCATCCATATTCACCTAGCCGAAACCTTGGAAGAAAGCGAATGGATGCAACACCGATATAAACGCTCATCTACTCAATATCTACATCAACTCGGAATGTTAGACGGGACCCATCATCTTCTACTCGCTCACTGCGTTCACGTGAATGAAAATGAGATTCCTCTATTGACTAAGATCAAGGGAGGCATCGCTCACAATCCTATGAGTAACCTCAAACTAGGATGTGGATTTGCTCCTATCACACACTTTCGGGAACAGCACATCACTGTTGCGCTGGGAACCGATGGAGCGGGGAGCGCTTCTTCTCTTGACCTTTTTAAGGAAATGAAAATAGCTGCGGGCTTACAAAAAGCACAAGCATCAGATCCTCTTGCTGTCAGTGCCTTCGATATCCTTTCAATGGCAACCGTGAATGGGGCACGTGTACTCGGTCTGGAACATCAAATTGGCAAGTTAGAAACAGGTAAAAAGGCAGATCTCATCCTTATTAACCTTAACCAACCCCACCTTACACCCCAGCATGATCTCTACTCCTTACTCGCCTATGCTGCTACTGGTGCCGACGTCGATACTTCCATCGTAAATGGACAAATTCTTATGCGTGGACGAAAGTTGCAAACGATAGATGAAGAAGGACTATTACAAGAGGTTCAGGAACGAGCACAAAGACTAGTCACTATTTAATGTAACGATTCGAACTGCTTAAGAAGGATAGTTAGAACAAAGGAGAGAAGCTAATTTCACTGGGGTTATTCAATAAAGACGATGGAGTAGAATTTTCGATTATAAAGGAGGATCATTCATGAAAATAAAACTAACGAGTGTTTTGGTCGATAATCAAGAGAAGGCTCTTAATTTCTATACCGGTAAACTTGGCTTTACAAAAAAACATGACATTCCCGTAGGCCAGTTCAAATGGCTAACTCTAGTATCTCCTAATGGAGCAGGGGAGATTGAGTTACTTCTTGAACCTAACGATAACCCTGCAGCCAAAACATATCAACAAGCTCTATATGAACAAGGAATACCCTTCACAACTTTTTTTGTCGAAGATGTCCAACATAAGTGCCAAAGATTAGAAAAGGCTGGAGTCAAATTTACGATAGCTCCCACAAACGAAGCCTGGGGAACTTACGCAAGATTTGATGATACTGTAGGAAACATTATTCAAATTCAAAATGAACAATAACACAGGCAGGCGGACTTCTCATTATATAGAAGTCCGCCTGCCTGTATATCTAGCCCACTTTTTATAAAGTCAACTTTCAGATGGTGGCTACATCTGATTTCCTGATGTTACAGCTTGAGCACAGGCTTGATCCGCCTTTTAATTCTTTAACCACCGCGCGGCATCTTTTGCGTGATAGGTAAGAATTAAATCAACTCCGGCTCGCTTCATTCCTGTTAGCATCTCCATAACTACCGCTTGCTCGTCGATCCATCCGTTTTGTGCTGCTGCTTTTATCATCGAGTACTCCCCACTTACGTTATACACCGCCAGCGGAAGATCAAACTGTTGTTTCAAGCGCACAATAATATCCATATAAGCCAGTCCTGGCTTTACCATCAGCATATCGGCACCCTCGTCCACATCAGAAGCGGCTTCACGCAGTGCTTCACGCGCATTAGCTGGATCCATCTGATACGTCCGTCGATCACCAAACTGCGGCGAGGAATCAGCCGCATCACGGAATGGCCCATAAAAAGCCGAAGCATACTTGACCGCATACGACATAATAGGAATATGACTAAATCCTTCCTCATCCAACCCCCGCCGAATCGCTGTAACAAATCCGTCCATCATATTCGAAGGTGCAATCATATCAGCTCCTGCACGTGCCTGCGACACTGCCGTCTGTGCTAATCTCTCTAGTGAGGCATCGTTGAGGACAATCCCCTCTTCCACTACGCCACAGTGACCATGATCAGTATATTGGCACAAACACGTATCAGCAATCACATACAATGCAGGGTGCCGTTCTTTTACTAGAGCCGTCGCCCGTTGCACGATACCAAACTCATCATCCGCGCATTTTCCTACAGCATCCTTTTCAGACGGTACCCCAAATAAGATGATGGAGCGTATCCCTAAACCCACAATTTCGTCGATTTCTTCCTCTAATTGATCGAGCGAATAATGATATACACCTGGCATCGAAGGAATCTCTTTTTTCACCTGCTTCCCTTCTACCACAAAAAGCGGATAAATGAGATCAGTCAGTTGAAGTTCATGTTCACGCACCATTTGACGAATCGCACTATTTGCTCGTAAACGGCGGTGCCGTTTAAAATTTTCCATCTCGAGCACTCCTCTCCTCTTCAGCTATTTCTTTGATACTTCGACATAGCGGCTATCAAACCATCTAAGGTTGACTCTTCCGCAACCAACTCCGCCGTCAATCCTGCTTGTTCCACAGCGGCGGCTGTAACAGGACCAATGCAGGCGAGACTCACTTGTTCCAACAACCGATCCGCCTCCCTTGTCGAGGAGCGAAGCGCATGTACAACATGATGAACGGAAGAGGGGCTGGTAAAGGTGACAATATGTAATTGACCTGTTTCTAACAAGCGAATGACCTCAGTAATATCACCAGGAGCTGGCACTGTCTCGTAAGCAATCACATCCGTCACTTGAAAACCCGCTCCAGCTAGTTCTTCTATTAGCCAAGGTCGTGCCAACTGCGAGCGGGGGAACAGCAGGCGTTCCCCTACTTGTGCCTGTGAGGAGAGTATTTGAAACAACCCCTCTTGACGATATTCCTTCCTCGGCGCGAGGGATACTTTCCAACCCCGCTGTTCCACTGCTGCTTTTGTCTGAGGGCCTACCACAGCGATTTTAGGCCCTTCCACTTCGGTTTTCCACTTTATCCCCAGCTGCTCTAAGCGCTGTGCGAAAAAGCGAACACCATTAGAACTAGTAAAAATTAACCAATCATAGTGAGGCAACTCTTGCAAGGCATGATCGAGCGGTTCCATATTTCGTGTGGGTTTCACACAAATAGCAGGGTACGTGAAAGCCGTCCCTCCATGCGCTTCTATTTTTCCTATAAATGCTTGATTCTTCTCCTCCGGTTGTGTAACTAAAATGTGTACACCTGCGAGCGGAGATAAGGAATTCACTTGTCAAGCTCCTTACGAACATCATTTAACAATGCGCCAGCTCCTTCTTCCTTCAACTGTAACGCTAATTGCTGACCCATCTCTATCTCATCTCTCCCTAGTCGTTCACCTTTGAAGATCGTTTTCCCATCTGGTGAAGTAACCAACCCTACTAATCTAATTTGATCCCCTACCTCAACGGCATAACCTGCGATCGGTAGATGACAGCCGCCTTCAAAAGCATGTAGAAATGCACGTTCCGCACGTACACAACGTGCTGTTGACTCATCGTTCAAGTTTTGTAATTTATCCCTCACTTCTATATCATCCGTGCGGCATTGTATAGCGAGAGCACCTTGTCCCACTGCTGGTAACATCATATCAGTAGAGATCACTTCCTGAATCCGCTCATTCCATCCCATCCGTCGCATTCCTGCCGCCGCTAATAAAATGGCATCAAACTGACCGTCCTCAAGCTTGGCCAACCGCGTATTGATATTTCCGCGTACCGGTTCTACCACCACATCCGGACGCAAGGCTAATAATTGAGCTTGGCGACGCAAACTACTTGTCCCCACACGTGCTCCGCTCGGTAGTTCTTTTATCGTACGATACTTCTCAGATACCATCACATCATGAGGATCTTCACGTTTCGTAACAGCCGCAATCTGTAAACCTTCTGGCATCACACCGGGTAAGTCTTTCATACTATGGACGGCAAAATCAACACGCTTATCTAAGAGGGCTTGCTCGATCTCTTTAACAAATAAGCCCTTACCGCCCACCTTGGATAAAGTCACATGTAAAATCTTATCGCCCTTGGTGACAATTTTCTCCGTCTCCATCTGCCATGTCGATACATACGGCTTTAATTTTTCCATCACCCATTCAGTCTGTGTAAGAGCGAGTGCACTCTTACGTGTCCCTGCAATCACTGTCCGCACCATGAAAACTCCTTTAAACTCTTGTTCTATTTATTACTACAACCACTGATGAAACGATAAGCCCGTATTAGAAATAAAATAATTGATCCAGATCGTCATAAAAACAGCTAAATTCCACCATGCTAATTGCCGTGCAGGCCAACGATTGGAATAGCGTTGATACAGATGGAAACTATACACCAATAATACGAGGAGCGAGCCAAATATCTTAGCATCCACCCAAAAGAGCGCCCCTAATGTCTGATATGCCCAGAGAGAACCCAGTATGAGCGCCGTCAATAAAAAAGGAACGCCAATAACAACAAGGCGATTAGAAAAAGATTGTAATTGATCCAAGCTGGGTAGTCCCCGTAGTAAATTCCACTTCTTACGCTTCAACAGGTAGCTAACCAATAAGTATAATCCTGCAGAAACTGCAGAGAGCGAAAAAGCCGCATACGAAACAAGTGCCATCGAAACATGAACAAAAACTAGTTCAGTTAAAAGTGGACCGGAAAGTCCTGTATCGTCACTGACAAAAAAGAGACTAGACGATGCCACTGCAAACCCGATCACATTTGTCAAAAAAACGAGCAAATCCATTTTATAAAGGGCATTGATCACTAGAGTAAAAGTGACCAACGCCCACGAATAAAAGAAGAGCGAGTCAAACGGCGTTAATACAGGGGAGGTAAACACACGCACAGCAAAGAAACTGGCCTGCATGAACCATACCAACACGAGTAATCCCTGAGCCATTCGCTTGGAAAGAGGGTTTTTATGCATAAGATTTGCAAATGCAAACAAGAGACTTAAAGCATAGGAATAGATAATAAAGTCAGATACCCAATGCTCTGCAAACACGGTGCAAAGCCCCCTTCACACTATGATCGAACCGAAACATCTTTTGAAACCCATTTTGCTTGAAAGGACACCGCAGTCGGACAACGCTTCACACTCTGCATTTGTTGTTGTTGCAGCGCTTCCACTTCATCTTCCAACGCAAACAGGTGGACAAACATATCAAGATACTCATCCCGTTTGGAATCTGCCGCTGATTCTTTAATACGCGTAATCGGGTCACGAATCATCTGATTGATAATACTTTTCGTCTGTTTTCGGATCAATCGTTTTTCGTAATCACTCAAATCTGGTAGTTTGCGCTCAATTCGATCCATAGCTTCTTCTTGAATCGTCAGCGCTTTTCCCCGCAAAGCACTAATGACTGGCACCACGCCCAGCGTACCCATCCACTCCAAAAACTGTTCAACTTCGTCATGAATCCAAGCCTCAACCTTCTCTGCTTCCTGCCGTCGCAAACGTACATTGCTCTCCACAATATCCTTTAAGTCATCGATATCATAAAGATAAGCATTCTCCAGTTGATGCACACCCGCATCAATATCCCGTGGCACAGCAATATCGATAAAGAAGAGTGGAAACGATCTCGTCTTTATAATGGGCTCTACCATTTCACATGTGATTACTGTGCCCGATGCACCCGTAGAACTAATTACAATATCAGCTTGCGCCAATCGCATTGGTAACTCACACAACGTCCCTGCCTCGCCTTGAAAGCGATCCGCTAAGCTCTGTGCTTTCTCCAATGTACGATTGAGAACGATCATCTGCTTGGCTCCGTTAGCCTGTAAATGTTGAGCTGTAAGTTCCCCCGTCTTTCCCGCTCCCACCAACAGCACTGTTTTGTTGGTAAAAGTGGTAAACATCTTCTTCCCTAATTCAACTGCCGCATAGCTAACTGATACGGCGTTTTGTCCAATTTCCGTCTCTGCATGCACACGCTTTCCGAACGTAATCGCCTGCTTAAACAAGTGATTAAAGAGCGTGCCGGTCGTCTTCTCAGCTTGTGCCGTAAAGAAAGCTGATTTCACCTGTCCTAAGATCTGTGTTTCTCCTGGAACAAGCGAATCGAGTCCACAGACAACCTGCATGAGATGGTCAACAGCCTCATCTTGCTGCTTAATGTATAGGTGATCAATAAAATCATCGAAAGGTATGTTAAACCAGTCTGCGAGAAATGAACGCAGATAATAAGCTCCTGTGTGCAATTGATCACAGACCGCATACAACTCCATACGATTGCACGTGCTCAATACCACACACTCCAAGACGCCCTTTTGTGCTTGCAACCGCGTGACTGCTTCGCTGATTTCATCGGCAGAAAATGCCATCCGTTCACGAAGTTCAACAGGAGCTGTTTGATGATTGATCCCTGCTACCATGATATGCATCGTCTTCACCCCGATCTACCTAGGACCACTCACTAAAATCTCCATCCCATTATAACATAACTCCTTGTCCCCTAAGACTGACACTCCTGTGAACAGAATTTGAAGTTCATGCATACGATACAGGAGGTAATTGGGCTCCTATCCTCTTCTTTCTTCTGTTAAATATCCTACCCTGAACTTTCAACTTCAAACCCCAGTTCTACGCTTTCCCGTGAAAAGAAACCCCAAGAATCCTTAATATGAAAGGAGGCACGGGCAGGGACGGATGCACAAGCAATCCTGCCCCTATCTCAAATGATAACAAGACCATTACGCTGGGCAATCACCCTTACTATTCTTTGTCTACTCGCGCTTTCACTCTTTGCCTGCTCTCCCACCGATCAAGATGAAATTCAAACGATTCGAGTAGTTGAAGTGACACACTCTTTGTTTTATGCACCACAATATATTGCTATGGAAAAAGGATTTTTTCAAGATGAGGGCATACAGATTGAGCTTCTTAATGGTGCGGGTGGAGATAAGACAATGACAACCCTTCTCTCAGGAGAGGCCGATATTATTTTAATGGGTCAGGAAGGAGCTGTCTATGTTACCGCTCGTGAAGCGAATGAGCCTATTGTCGCTTTTGCCCAACTAACCCAACGTGACGGTAGCTTTCTTGTCGCCCGCACACAGACATCCACTTTCAATTGGAGTGATCTGCGAAATCAAACCTTATTGGGTCAACGAAAAGGCGGCATGCCACAAATGGTTAGTGAACATGTCCAACGAATAAATGGACTTCATCCACACAAAGATGTTTCCATCATCCAAAATATAGAGTTTCAACATCTAGGAACTGCCTTTGCTTCCGGTACAGGCGATTACGTACAACTATTTGAACCCATCGCCTCTCAGCTTGAAGAAGAAGGCAAAGGATATGTAGTCGCCTCCTTCGGAGAGGAGACCCAATATCTACCGTACACTGTATATTTGAGCAAACAATCCTGGCTACAGAGCGAGCGAGAACTTGCCGTTGGCTTTACTCGAGCCCTTTATCGCGCCCAACAATGGATGACAAAACACTCCGCTGAAGAGATAGCAGATATCGTTGCTCCTCAATTCCCTGAAACGGATCCAACCATTGTAGAAAAAGTGATCCAACGATACAAGCTTCAAGATGTATGGGCGCCAACACCCGTCATCGAAAAAGAAGAGTATGATCATATGATTAAGATAATGAATGAAGCTGGTGAACTTCCAAAGGCGGTTCCATATGAATCTGTAACTAACTCTGAAATTGCAGAAGAAGTGATTAAAAAATAACTTACACTTCCTGGTACTGAAGAAAGGAGGCACCATCTATGGAGAACCATGTCCCAGCACTTCAGTTAGTAAAGGTAAGCAAAACATACTTACAACGAAGCGACGTTGAACAAGCGATTGCTGGGATTAACTTTACGATTGCTCCGAGGGAGTTTGTCAGTTTAATCGGACCGAGTGGATGCGGAAAAAGTACAATCCTCTCGCTCATCGCCGGTCTCATTCAGCCAAGTTCAGGTAATATCTTTGTCCATGGAAAGAAAGTGGCTACTCCTTCACGCTCCCTCGGCTATATGTTACAGCGTGATTGCCTCCTTCCATGGCGAACCGTCGATGAAAATATCATGCTGGGTTTAGAAATTCGCAAACAACTTACGACCGAAAACAAAGAGCTGGCACAGCAACTGCTCCATGAGCTTGGATTAAGTCATGTGCGCTTCCGTTATCCTGCACAACTCTCTGGAGGGATGCGTCAACGTGTAGCTCTCGTTCGTACCCTCGTTCTGCGTCCTTCCGTCCTGTTATTAGATGAACCTTTTTCTGCCGTCGATTTTCAGACGAAATGCGAATTAGAAGAGCTACTTACTGCTGTCCTCCAACAACAAGGACAGACAGCCTTACTCGTTACTCATGATCTTGAAGAAGCGCTTGCAGTCTCTGATCGTATCCTTATTATGGGTGGTCAACCTAGCCGCATAACGAAAGAAATAAACCTCCCTGACGACTTGCGCCAAACAGCTCCCTTACAAGCACGAGGACATCCTCAATTCCGTTCGCTGTTTGAAGAATTATGGCGGGAACTAAAGGGGGGAAAAGAGTGAGAAAATGGCTTGCTCGTGGAGCTAAATCCCAAGAACACGGTGAATATTTACGTAAAGAGCGTCTGAAGAACATAACGGTTCATTTCATGCAGTTGCTCCTTCTCCTCACACTGATAGGCGGATGGGAGTGGGGGGCTCGTACTCGAACCATTGATCCCTTTCTCTTTAGCAGTCCCAGTCGTATCTACTCCCTTTTCTTAGAGATGAGTGCCTCCGGGGATTTGTTTTATCATATGGGAGTTACTTCCTTAGAAACCATTACAGGCTTCATTCTCGGTACATGCGGAGGAATCTTTTTAGCTACTCTCATCTGGTGGTCTCCTTTCCTCGCGCGCGTTCTTGACCCCTATCTTGTAATCGCAAATAGCATGCCCAAAGTCGCTCTCGGACCTCTATTTATTGTTACCATGGGTGCCGGATTTCTATCGATTGTAGCAATGGCAGTCGCCATCACCATTATTATTACTACACTCGTCATCTATACCCGTTTTCAGAGTACACCCCAGCAACCTATTCAATTAGCCAAAAGTCTGGGTGCCTCCCGTCTTACCATTTTTCGTCTCATTATCTTCCCCCATGCTGTCCCCGACATGATCTCCACTTTAAAAGTAAATGTAGGTTTAGCCTGGGTAGGTGTTATAGTAGGTGAATTCCTCGTTTCTGAATCTGGATTAGGACATTTGATGATCTATGGCTTTCAGGTTTTTCATCTCAGCCTCGTCATGCTTAGTCTCATCCTGGTTGCAATCCTGGCAACAATCATGTACCAAGCAATCGCTTGGCTAGAAAACCGCCTCCAGCACCATCAATCGAAATAAGTTATATGATAAACTAGGATAAACATTACATCGAACGATCTACTATCGAAAGGTACAGGAGGTTTCCATGCGCACTAAAGTACTAGGAATTGTACTCATCTTCGCGGGATTCATGTTCTTTTCC
The DNA here is from genome assembly GCF_024753565.1 of Mechercharimyces sp. CAU 1602. Taxonomy (NCBI): domain Bacteria; kingdom Bacillati; phylum Bacillota; class Bacilli; order Caryophanales; family Thermoactinomycetaceae; genus Mechercharimyces; species Mechercharimyces sp. CAU 1602. The sequence continues at coordinate 1,482,588 of NZ_JANTPT010000001.1, forward strand.
TATCAGGAACAATGGGAATTATTTCAAGGATGGCTATCCTGGGAACTGATCGTGCTCCTCTCCGGCATCATGATCATTGCTATATCTTTACGCTCCCCTTATCGCAAAATGATGTTACATGGTGCAATCGTAACTGCCATTGGACTACAGCTCTGGGGAGAATCTCACTTGCATTACTGGCCCAATCATTGGAGCAACTATGTTGTAATATTAGGAAGCGCCATCTTTATAGTCGGCATTTTACAAAAAATGAAATTTTATATAGGAAGCGGGATCGCTGCCCTCGCTTTTGGATTTATATGGTGGCCGCTCGCTCCATCCTTCTCGCTCATCGCTAAAATCCGATACGTGTTCCTCGAATATTGGCCCCTAGCTCTCATAGCTATTGGGATCTTCTTGCTCTGGAGAAAAAAGTAGAAAGTGTGATGATGTGATGAGTATCATCAAGTCGGCAAAAGAAATCGGCAAGATGTATAAAGCAGGTCAACTTTTAGCCCGCTGTCATCAAGAAATTGCACGTCGCCTTCGTCCCGGTGTATCCACGCTAGAGATAGATCGCTTTGTCGAACGATATCTACACCAGCATGGTGCCACTCCCGAACAGAAAGGATTTTTAGGGTATCCTTATGCCACTTGTGCTTCAGTTAATGAATGCGTATGCCACGGTTTCCCTACGGCCACTCCTTTACAAGAAGGAGATATCTTCACCATTGATATGGTGGTAAACCTAGACGGCTGGTTGGCAGACTCCGCCTGGTCTTATGAGATTAAACCTGTTTCGTCTGCTGCTAAAAAACTACTTCAGGACACTAAAAAAGCATTGTACATCGGGATTGAGCAGGCATATGCAGGGAATCGTATCGGAGATATCTCCCATGCCATTCAATCGTTTGCGCAACAAAAAGGATATAGTATCGTACAGCATTTCGTGGGCCATGGGATCGGTCAACGCATTCACGAAGATCCCGCTGTTCCTCATACTGGACCCGCAGGAAAGGGAGAGCTTCTGAAAGAAGGGATGGTCATCACGATTGAACCGATCCTCACTTTAGGGAGTGATCAAATAAAGATAGATAAAAAAGATGGCTGGAGCGCGCGAACTGTTGATGGGAGTTTAGGCGCTCAATATGAGCACACGATCGCAATCACCTCCAACGAACCGCTCCTTTTAACTCGGCTATCATAAACCAACATACACTATTTCAATATTTTTTCACATTCCTCTTTAACATACCAGTTTCCTATTATATAATTACCCTGTACAAAACGTGCTTATATATTCTATTAGGGAGTTGTTTAATTTTTATGCAATCACATATGGAACAGGAATCGGTTTACGCAACGCCTGCAGAAATTAAAAAATGGAACTGGGGCGCTTTTTTTCTGGGCTGGATCTGGGGAATAGGTAATAGCGTCTGGATCTCATTATTATGCTTTGTCCCGTTTGTAAATATCGCTATGCCTTTCGTTCTAGGATATAAAGGAAGCGAGTGGGCGTGGCAAAATAAATCGTGGGAGAGTGTAGATCACTTTAAGCGAGTACAAAAAAAGTGGGCGATTTGGGGTCTAGTAATTTTTCTGATCTCGATCGTGTTCTTAGCTCTTGTATTTATCTTAATGATATTTGCCATGATCGCGGCTGCTAACACTGGTTCATCTATGTAAACCATCGTAACAACAATTTAAAGAGCCGGCTCCTCTTTATGAAGGGCCGGCTCTTTATTAATTAACTTCAAACGTCGTGATTGTCTTTTTCTTTTCTTCGTATCGCTGCATTGCTAACTCGATTAATTTAGTAACCACACTTGCATACGTAAGTCCAGAGTGTTTCCATAGATTTGCGTACATGCTGTACGGTGTAAATCCTGGCATCGTATTTATTTCATTAACAAAGATTTTACGATCATCATGACGCACAAAAAAATCGACCCGTGATAAGCCAGTGCAGTCGATCGCACGGTAACATTGAAGCGCCAAGTGACGTATCTCTTCTAACGTTTCTGCTGGTAGTTGTGCGGGGATCTGCATTTCTGATTTGCCATCAATATATTTAGCACGATAATCATAAAAATCATTGGAAGAGACGATTTCGCCAGGTACGGAAGCTTCTGGCTCATCGTTACCCAACACCGCCACTTCCACTTCACGAGCGTTAATATATTCCTCTACGACAACCTTACGATCGAAGCGAGCTGCCTCCTTGAGACCTTTGTGTAAACGATCACGATCATCTGCTTTGGAAATCCCAACACTAGAGCCTAGATTGGCTGGTTTAATGAAGCATGGATAGCCAAAGCGTGCCTCAACTTCATCCATCACCTGTTCCAAATCTTTTTCAATCTGAAAGCGCATATAATAGGTGAAGTCTCCCTGTGGCAACCCTTCGTGGGCAAATACCTTCTTCATCATCACCTTATCCATCCCAACTGCGGAAGCGAGCACACCTGCTCCCACATAAGGAATGTCTGCAATTTCCAATAATCCTTGCATTGTACCATCTTCTCCAAAGGTGCCATGCAAAACAGGAAAAACCACATCCACCTGTTCTTTTAATCCAGTAATATCACCCGATATTGAAGATGCACTAATGGCTGTCTCGCGCTCAAGCACCTCTTTCATCTCTTTTAAAGCACCACGATTCAGCGACTTTTCTAACAAGGGTAATGCTTCACTCCCCCTATGCCATTCACCTGTTTGCGTAATCGCAATCGGTACAACCTCAAACCGATCACGGTCAATCGCTTGTAAAACAGAAGCCGCAGAATGCAACGAAACCTCATGCTCTCCAGATTTTCCACCGAACAGTACAGCTACGCGAATTTTCTTGTTCACTTCCTACTCCCACCTTTATTAAAAGAACCGATATCTTATTTTACAGCCTTCTCTTTAATTGCGTGCCAAAGTTGGTCTTTTCCCTCACCGGTTTCCGCTGAGAACAAGATCAATTCATCTCCTGCTGCTATGTCCAGCTCTTGACGAATCACTTTCAAATGCTTCTGTCGGTGGTTTCGCGAGATCTTATCAGCTTTCGTTGCTACCACAATCGTCGGCTTTTCATAATGCTTTAACCACTCATACATCTGCTTATCATCACGGGTTGGCGGGTGACGCACATCAATAAGCTGAATAACCGCTTGGCACTCTTGTCGTTCATGTAAGTATCGCTCCACCATCTTACCCCATTGTGCCCGAATCGATTTCGACACTTTTGCAAATCCGTAACCAGGCATATCGGCAAAATAAAATTGTATCTGCTCTTCGATAAGATAAAAATTAATGGTTTGAGTCTTTCCCGGTCTAGAACTTGTCCGCGCCAGATTTTTGCGATGGATCAGTCGGTTAATTAGCGACGATTTCCCCACATTGGAACGCCCAGCCAGAGCTATTTCTGGCAGGGCATCATCTGGATATTGATCGGGACCTACTGCACTTATAATAAATTCAGCTTTTACTTTGCTCATAAGGGTCCTCCACCAACGCGATCTCGAGAACTTCATCCATATGGCTCACTGGGAAGAAGGTGAGATCATTACGTACACTTTCTGGTATGTCAACCAAGTCTTTTTCATTTTCTTTCGGGATAATCACACGTCGAATTCCTGCCCGATGAGCACTTAATGATTTCTCTTTCAAACCACCAATAGGCAGGACACGACCACGTAAAGTAATCTCGCCAGTCATCGCCACGTCTTTACTTACTGGAATATCTGTAAGTGCAGATAGCAAAGCAGTAGCCATGGTAATCCCCGCTGAAGGACCATCTTTTGGTATAGCTCCTTCGGGTACATGAATATGAATATCTTGCTTCTCATGAAAATCTTTTTCCAATTTGAGGCGATCTGAACGCGAACGTATATAACTAAAAGCAGCTTGCGCTGACTCCTTCATCACATCGCCCAATTTTCCGGTCAACGTCAGCTTTCCTTTTCCGGGGAGCAAAGATACCTCTATGCTAAGCGTATCCCCTCCTACTTCCGTCCAGGCTAAGCCCGTCGCCATCCCAGTTTGATCACTCTCTTCAGCTCGACCGTAACGATATTTTTCTGGCCCTAAGAATTGGGAGAGATTTTTGGCTGTAACAACCACACGTTTCTTTTCTCCCGAAACAAGCAATTTCACGCCTTTGCGGCACAATTTACCAATAGTGCGTTCCAAATTACGTACTCCCGCTTCCCGGGTATAGCGCCTGATCACTTTTAATATCGCTTCCGCTTGCAACTGAAACTTCTCTTTCGTCAAACCATGTTCGGCTAGCTGTTTAGGCAATAAGTATTCCTTAGCAATCTTCTCTTTTTCCAATTCCGTATATCCGGAAATCGACAACACTTCCATCCGATCCAAAAGTGGGCGAGGAATGTTATGCACTACATTGGCTGTCGTGATGAACATCACTTTTGACAAGTCAAATGGTGTCTCAATATAGTGATCACTGAAGGTTTTATTCTGCTCTGGATCTAGTACTTCTAATAACGCTGACGCAGGGTCTCCGCGAAAGTCCATCGCCATCTTATCAATTTCATCCAACAAGAAGACCGGATTTGCTTTACCGGCAGTCTTCATTCCTTGGATAATTCGTCCTGGCATGGCTCCAACATACGTCCGTCTGTGTCCTCTAATTTCAGCTTCATCCCGCACACCACCTAGTGAGATACGGACAAACTCACGATTAAGAGAACGCGCTATCGAACGTGCTAGGGACGTTTTCCCCACTCCAGGAGGTCCGACTAAACATAAGATCGGCCCTTTTTGTTGTTTAACCATGCTTTGCACAGCCAGATATTCGAGTACCCGTTCTTTTGCTTTTTCCAAACCATAGTGATCCTCATCTAAGATCTGCTCCGCTTTCTTCAGATCTAGATCGTCTTTCGTTTCTTCCGACCATGGCAGACTGAGAAGCCATTCTACATAACTACGAATCACACCACCTTCAGCTGAGGAGGTTGGTGTTTTCTCCAATCGAACAATCTCTTTCTCCACTTTTTCTTTAACTGCGTCTGGAGCTTCAAGCTCAGCCAATTGTTTTCTTAATTCCTCTGCCTCGCCTGTACGGCCTTCTTTATCACCCAACTCCCGTTGGATCGCTTTCATCTGTTCCCGCAGATAATATTCCTTTTGTGTTTTCTCCATCTGCTTCTTTACACGCTGACTAATCTTTTTCTCTAGTTCCAACACTTCGCGTTCATCATTTAATGTATCTAACAAAAGTTCCAATCTCTTCTCAATATCCAGTGTCTCTAAGAGCTTCTGCTTTTCAGGTATTTTAAGCGGCAAGTGAGCTGCAATCACATCTGCTAATCGTCCTGGCTCATCTATATCCGAAACAGCCGAATATGTCTCCGGCGATACTTTCTTTGACAGGCGTAAATATTCTTCAAAATGATCTAATACTGTACGCATCAATGCTTCCAAGTCTAACTCTACATCTTCTTCTTCATGGCTTAGTTCCTCTACCCGCACACTATAATGCGAATCGGAATCTTCATACTCTACGATACGCGCTCGATGTAAACCCTCTACCAATACGCGAATAGTCCCATTGGGCAATTTTAGCATTTGCCTTACTTTCGCAATGGTTCCGAGTGAATAGATCTCCTCTTCTTTAGGCTCCTCAATATCCACTTCTTTTTGTGTAGAAAGCATGATCAGGTTGTCATCAATCATGGCCTGATCCAACGCTTGAATAGAGCGTTCTCGCCCCACATCAAGATGGATTACCATACTGGGGTAAACCAAGATTCCCCGAAGCGGAAGAAGAGGAAGTTGACGAGTCTCTTCTTTTATTGCCATGAATCCACCTCCAATACTTGCTGCTTGAATTTCCTTTTAACTTTGTACGATTTTATCTTATTCGCTTCCTTTTGTCCATGATCGTAGACCGGTAGCCAATTGGCTACCGGTCTAAAACATTTAACCAGCTATTATACAGGTGCGGAAGAAGCGGACAATATCTCCACAGGTGAAGGGATGATCTGCTCTCCACTCTTTTCTTCCTCCAAACCAATAATCGCTGCGTGAAAAACATCTTTTACATGTTCGACGGGAATCACTTGAATCCCCTCAATATCTTCAAGCGCTCGTTGCATATTATCATGTGGGATTATCACTCGGGTAGCTCCTGCCTGTTTGGCTGCTTTTACTTTAGCAATAACACCACCTACAGGTTTTACTGAGCCATGGATACCTACTTCACCTGTCATTGCTACCCGATTGTCTATCGGCTCATCTCGAATGGCCGAGTATATTGCTGTTGCCATTGTAATTCCTGCAGAAGGTCCATCCAGAGGAATTCCTCCGGGGAAATTGACATGAAGATCGTAGTCATACGGATTGAGATTTGTACGAGCTAATACAGTGAGTACATTTTCGATTGAGCCCCGCGCCATACTTTTACGGCGCAATTTTCGACTGGCAGAGCCCAACTCCTCTTCCTCCACCAAACCTGTAATCGTCAACTTTCCTTTGCCGTGCTCACGAGTAGGTATAGCCGTCACTTCAATCTCCAGTAACGCCCCAATGTTGGGACCATACACTGCAAGTCCGTTGGCTAGCCCCACCTGTGGAGATGTTGGAATTTGTTTATCCGGTCTAGGTGTTAATTGACTGCTATGAATGACCCATTCCACATCGGCCACTTCCATGCACTCCCGCTTTTCCGTGATAGCAATTCCCACGGCCGTCTGCACAATATTAATCGCTTCTCGTCCATTGGTGGCATAACGCTTTATCACTTCTAAGGCACCTTCAGCATATTTAAAACCAATCCGGCTAAGTGCTCGCTGCGCAACCAAACTAATTTCGCGCGGTAGTAATGGACGGAAAAAAATTTCCATACAACGCGATCGAATCGCAGGCGGAATTTCATCTGCAGTTCTTGTTGTCGCCCCTACCAAGCGAAAGTCAGCCGGCAAGCCATTTTGAAATATATCGTGAATATGCTTTGGTGTCTGCGGATCTTCTGCGCTATAATAGGCACTTTCCAAAAACACCTTACGATCTTCTAACACTTTTAACAGCTTGTTCATCTGAATGGAATGTAACTCGCCTATCTCATCGATGAAGAGCAAACCACCGTGAGCTTTTGTAACTGCTCCTTGTTTTGGCTGAGGAATTCCTGCTACCCCCATTGCCCCTGCCCCTTGATAAATAGGATCATGAACAGAGCCAATCAATGGATCCGCAATGCCACGTTCATCGAAACGGGCTGTGGTCGCATCCAGTTCTACGAAACGGGAGGCCGCGTTAAAGGGCGAATCAGAATTTCGTTTTGCCTCCTCTAACACTACACGTGCCGCCGCTGTCTTTCCCACTCCCGGAGGGCCATAAATAATAACATGTTGGGGGTTTGGACCGCATAGTGCCGCTTTTAGCGCTCGTAACCCTTCTTCTTGTCCGACGATATCAGCAAAAGAAGTAGGACGCGTCTTCTCAGCTAATGGTTCTGTCAGTGAAATCATCCGCAGTTTATTAAGCTTTTCTAGTTCTTTCTTCGATTCACGATCGACTGCATGCCGACTCGATTGTTGATTACGAAACAAGTTCCAAAAATAAAGTCCAATAACCATTGAAAAAAATATTTGTAGCAGAAGTAACAATCCTGTGATGTTCATCTGTTCGTCCTCCCATACCCCTTGATTCCGTTTAATCAAAGTATGACCGAGGACAGACAGCACTAATCAAGGAATCGCTTTCCTTATCTGACAAGCCTGGAGGTAATGAAAAGAGCCTACCGTTTCTTCATATACATTTCAAAGGCCCAATGTAACATTGGATGAAGTGGATAATCCCACTCCCCGATATACTCACACGCAACGCCCCCAGCACCCAATAGAAAGGTTAATTCGTCGTAAGAGGAAGTAGCTGGATCTAGAACAGGTGACATACTGCGAAAATCAAATACAGTTGCCCCCTTCTCATGTGCATCGGATATCATCTCCCAGAAAAGAAGAACCTTCGCAGGTAGATGAACCGGATTTACCTTACTCGCAGCGTACAAACTCCATACCTGCTCACCCATGCTCACTTTTATCGCCCCTGCCTGAATGATTCCCTCTTGCTCCGCTAGCTGGAGTGGAGAGTCCGCTTCACTTTCAGCAGATAATGCTCGAAACATCCTCTCAAAATAAGCAAACTCACGTATCCCTTTTCCTTCCTTTTCTGCTTTCTCTTTCAGTAAACTATAAAAAGTTGGCAAGTCGGATGCGTTTCCTGAACGGACGAGGACTCCTTGTTGGGAAGCTATCTGTAAATTTTTCTCCCACGAGGGCGATAACCCCTGTCGCAACTGCTTCGCTGTTCGTCCTTGTAGCGGTATGCGGAAAGTATACTGAGGTTGAACCGTATTCTCCTCTTCCCTTTCCTTTCTACTCCAACCCATCTCCGTTAGTGCTTGTTGTATATACTCTGACTGCGGATCCACTTGATCCATAGCAATGTCGCGCAACTCTTTATTTCTTAATCCATACTCTTGAACTTTATCCAAATACGCCTCAATTGCGGCCGCCCTCCAATGCGCTAGCGGAACTGGGGGGTCCATCTTAACTGTAAAAGCATCTTGCTTTAACAAATATGCGAATAATGGCTGGAACCACTGTTCCAATTGTCGTGAATTCCAGTCGATAACAGGACCACGAGGTATGTATGCCAAATGTTTCTTCAAACCTGGCATCTTACGATACAAGATCATGGCTACACCTACAAGTTGGCTTTCTTGTGAATACCAACCTACATATTCTGAAGACCATTCAGGTTTTACCTGCGCCCAAACAGGGGCTTGCATAAAACTGGCTGCATGCTGCTTTAAGTACGACTGATAGGTGACTTGGTCCACTTGAGCTAGCTGTAACATTCTCTCGTACACTCCACTTTTTATAAATTTTCTTCATTCTTACATTCACACTTACACAAGGAACATCTAAGTCGAGCAACGCTACTATTCTATCATAACTTTTTATCCATCACACAGGAAAACATAATCTACTGTTTTGACACATCTAGACGAGTCGAAAAAAACACTTACTACTTTAAAAGTAGTAAGTGTTAGAGAGGAGAGATCTTTTATGCACTTTCTTCTTTCTTATCGCGACTGCGACCTTTACGTGTATTAAGACGAGGTGCTACTCTTTTCAAAACGGTGTCTTCCGTAACTACGCACTTCGTCACATCATCACGGGACGGTAAGTCATACATCACATCCAACATGATCGACTCAATAATTGCACGTAATCCACGAGCCCCTGTCTTCCGGCGAATGGCTTCGCTTGCAATCGCTTTGAGCGCATCTTCTTCAAAGACTAGCTCCACATCATCCATCTCAAACAGCTTCTGATATTGTTTCATCAAAGCATTTTTAGGTTCTGTCAAGATCCGAACAAGCGCTTCTTCATCTAAAGGCTCCAGCGTTGAAACTACCGGTAATCGACCCACAAACTCAGGTATGAGTCCAAAGCGTAGTAAATCCTCCGGTAAAGCCAATTTTAGATACTCGCCTGCTTTCAAATCAGTACCGCTTTCGCTTTCGGTTCCAAATCCGATCACTTTTTTCCCTATGCGGCGCTTAATAATCTGCTCCAGGCCATCAAAGGCTCCACCACAGATAAACAGGATGTTACCCGTATCAATCTGGATGAACTCTTGATGTGGGTGTTTCCGTCCTCCTTGCGGAGGAACACTTGCAACGCTACCTTCTAATATTTTCAATAGCGCTTGCTGTACCCCTTCACCAGAGACGTCACGCGTAATGGATGGGTTTTCTGATTTGCGGGCTACTTTATCAATTTCATCAATGTAGATAATGCCACGTTCTGCCTTCTCTACATCATAATCTGCTGCTTGAATCAATTTAAGTAAGATGTTTTCTACATCTTCACCCACATACCCTGCCTCTGTAAGTGAAGTAGCATCTGCAATTGCAAACGGAACGTTAAGAATCCGCGCCAACGTCTGAGCGAGCAATGTCTTTCCGCTACCCGTCGGTCCAATCATGATGATGTTACTCTTAGATAGTTCCACTTCTTCTGTCTTGATGGCAGAATTAATTCGTTTATAGTGATTGTATACTGCAACAGATAGAGATTTTTTCGCTGTTTCCTGCCCGATGACATATTCATTGAGCACCTCATTTATCTCATGAGGTTTTGGAAGACTTTGCAGATCCATCTCCTCGTCGCCACCAAGCTCTTCTTCAACAATTTCATTACATAGTTCAATACATTCGTCGCAAATGTATACGCCAGGACCTGCGACTAACTTTCTCACTTGATCCTGCGACTTTCCACAAAACGAGCACTTTAATTGCCCTTTTTCTTCATTAAACTTAAACATGCGAATCACCCCTTGTGAAGGTCTGGCCGGGTGATCACTACATCGACCAAGCCATACGCTTTGGTTTTCCGTGCACCCATAAAACAGCTTGCGCGATTTCATCGCACTTCAAGATCATGCTAGCGGTTGGCCTGTCTCCGTCAAGGCTCAATCTAACACCTATCGCCTCAGCCGCAAGTAGGTGACGTCCATACTCGCAGCCCAACCGCAAACGGATATGTACAATCGGTTCGGTGAACATGGTTTCATTCCAGCTGTAAGCGGAAGAACAACACCTCCTCCGATACTTTGAAAAAGAAGGCACGCGATAAGCACACGTGCCTTGTTTCTCTTCTTACTTCCATTATGCCGCATTTTTGCTGTTGGATACAAGTAGGTCAACCGTTTTCTTTACTTTCACTTGATCTTTAAATGCCTCAATATTCCCTTGGCTATTTAGGATTTGACGAACTTCTTCTAAGTCGCGATCCATTTCACTTGCCAATTCTTTCAATTCCGCTTCCAAATCTTCATCAGAGACCTCAATGCTCTCTTCAATACCGATTTGTTCAAGAACTAAATCAGCGCGCACTTTCTTCTCCGCATCTTCGCGGAATTGAGAGCGGATAGCGTCATCATCTTGACCCAATAGTTGCTGATATTGCTCTAATGTAATCCCTTGATAGCGAAGTTGTTGTTCAAATTGTTGCACCATGTGATCTACTTGGCTTTCAATCATTACTGCTGGCAGTTCAATTTCAGCATTTTCTGTTGCTTTTTCAACAAGCGAATTACGAATATAATCTTCTTGCTCACGCTTTGCTTTCTCTTCTAAATTCTTACGAGTATCTGCTTGTAGCTCAGCAAGTGTATCAAAGTCACTCACATCTTGTGCAAATTCATCATCTAGAACAGGTAGAGACAGACGCTTGATTTCATGCATCTTCACATGGAAAGTAGCTTCTTTACCCGCCAAGTTTTCTGCGTGGTACTCCTCTGGAAAAGATACTAGTACATCTTTCTCATCTCCTACTTTCATGCCTACCAACTGTTCTTCAAATCCAGGAATGAACTGACCAGATCCTACTTCGAGGTTGTACTGTTCTGCTTGACCGCCTTCAAAGCGCTCTCCGTCGATCATCCCATCAAAGTCTAAAATGACGCGATCGCCTTCGGCAACTTCGCCCTCTTCTACTACTTCGAGCTGACCTTGTTGTTCTTGCATCTTCTTCAGTTCCGCCTCAATATCTTCATCACTTACACTAAAGTCTTTTTCTTCGATCTCTAGCTCTTTATATTGTCCCAGCTTCACTTCTGGTTTCACCGTAACCGTAGCTTTGAAGATAAGTGGAGCGCCTTTTTCGATCTGCTCTAAATCAATCTCTGGTTGATCCACTGGTTCGATCCCAGCTTCTTCAACAGCGGAGCCGTATGCTTCTGGCAACAAGATATCAAGTGCATCTTGATAAAGAGATTCCACACCGAAACGCTTTTCAAAAATTGGACGTGGAACTTTCCCTTTACGGAAACCTGGTACACTTACTTTCTTAATCACTTTAGTAAAAGCTTGATCCAAAGCTTCATTTACTTTTTCAGCTTCGACTTCTACCGTTAATATTCCTTTATTTGTTTCTGTTTTTTCCCATTTGGCGCTCATTACACGTTCCCTCCAAGCTCTATTTACATAAATCTGACCATCCGGCTGGATGGTCACTTTATCTTTTTCTTCATCATGTCCATTAAGACAATCATGGCGTCCCAGGAGGGATTTGAACCCCCGACCTACGGTTTAGAAGACCGTTGCACTATCCACTGTGCTACTGGGACATATAGGGCAAAACACTTAGCATATTATATGCTGAACCTCGATGAACTGTCAAGGGATTCGTCGAATTGGTGGGACGTTTCCGGTATAACAGGCACTACAACTGGAAACGTCCTCCATGCTCAACTATTTCCTCTCCATTTGGCTCATAAAAAGCAACTTCGACTGTTCGTTTCGCCCTCGTCGTAACAATCGCGTAACTAGGATATCGAACTCCACGGGGTTGGGTTAAACTACCCGGATTAAGCAATAGGAGATCCGAATTTAGCATACACAAAGGACGGTGCGTATGACCAAAGCAAACTATGTGGACTCCCATCTCCTGAGCTCGATATCTAAGCATGAGCAAAGAGCGCTCCACATGATAACGATGCCCATGTGTGACCAGAATGCGCATCTCCTCATCTATCACTACCGTTCGTTCCTCCGGCACTAGTTCCCAATCGCAATTCCCACGAACTGCCGTCAAGTTAACTGCAGGCAAAGCATTTTCATCCGTGCAAAAATCTCCACAATGGATCACTTCATCACAAGCTTCCCTTCCAACCACTTCAGATAAAAGTTGTTGGTTTCCATGTGAATCACTAACCACCAGGATTCGCATTTCGTCTACTCCACCCCTGCCTAAAAAGTAAACCTCTCATAAAGCTGAGCAACCATTTTCCGTGCAGCCTCTGCGCGATGGCTTCGTTTATTTTTCACTTCTGTCCCCACTTGAGCCATTGTTTTTTTCATATCGGGAAGATAAAAAATGGGGTCATAACCAAATCCACCTTCACCTTGGGGTTGTTCCGCAATCACTCCTGCACATGTACCCTCTACTGAAATCGTCTCTACCCCAGGGACAGCCAATGAGAGTACACACACAAATCGAGCAGAACGCTCCTCCAGTGGGACTCCCTGCAATTCCATTAGTAACTTCTCCACATTCATACGATCGTTCGCCTTTTCGCCTGCATAGCGCGCAGAATATACTCCCGGCGCACCTGCCAACGCTCTCACTTCTAAGCCTGAATCGTCTGCCATAACAGGAATATGCAAAAGTTGAGCAATCACCTCTGCCTTCTTTTCTGCATTACCTTGAAAGGTATCCCGATCCTCCACTACTTCTGGAAGAGACGGAAACGAATCCAATCCAATAACAGATAGACCCAACTCCTGTTGCAAAAGCGTATTTAATTCACGAACCTTATTTTTATTACGTGTGGCTAGAACGACTTGTTTGCCCATCCACCGCTGTTTCGACATTCGTTCCTCCTCCAATATTTGCTCCTGCTTCTTGTAGTACTTCACGCTGGATAGCAATTAGCTGAGACACCCCTTGCTCTCCCAGTTGAATTAACTGAGTCAATTCTTGTGGTGAAAAAGGCGCTTCCTCCCCTGTCCCCTGTAATTCTACAAATTTACCCGCACCTGTCATCACGATGTTCATATCCACTTGCGCAGATGAATCCTCTCGATAGCACAAATCTAACATCGGTGTACCGTCTAAAATACCTACGCTAGTTGCGGCCAAATAATCATGGATCGGGATGGCAGGAAAGCCTTTCTTTTTGGCCAAATCATACAGAGCATCCACCACAGCCACAAATGCACCCGTAATCGATGCCGTTCGTGTTCCGCCATCCGCCTGGATCACATCACAGTCAACCCACAACGTACGTTCTCCAAGTTGATTCAAATCGACAACCGAGCGGAGGGCACGCCCAATTAGCCGTTGGATTTCCATCGTCCTTCCGCCTAATTTCCCTTTACTCGCTTCACGGATTGTTCTTGTCTGTGTCGCACGAGGCAGCATGGAATACTCTGCTGTAATCCATCCCTTCCCACTTCCTCGCAGAAAGGGGGGCACGCGCTCCTCGACGGAAGCATTACATAACACATGAGTGTCGCCTACTTTTATGTATACCGATCCTTCTGCATGCTTCGTAAAATGACGCACCATCTCAATAGGGCGCAGTTCATCATATCCTCGTCCATCTACTCGCATATCGCTACCCTCCATTTTCTTTCATTCCCTAATGATAACATAGAAGCGAAAAAGAAAAAATTCCTCCTTCCATTAAGGCAGGAGGGCACTATTTGGTGGCATTATGATTCTATAATGAATTGGGATTAACCTGCTTAGGTCTAGATACGGGCTTACCGAGCAATTCTCCATCCGCCTTCACTTGCGCCTCACCATCTACCGTTATTTTCACTTTTTTAGCCTCTGCATTCTCCGTTAAGGAGAGGACAATCGCTTGAATCGCTTCCTTGGATGCCGATTTACTCTCAGCGTAATCGAGCAGCTCTTTACTAAAGTCAGCGGAAATCAGATCTTTGCTTACATCAACACTATTCACCTTGGTTGTATCGGATAATGCACTAACCAAAGCATCTCCGTGAGTAGGTCCTTGTATCAACTCGGCTAATGCCGCTTCAGCCACTTTTTCTTTCCGGTCAATCATCCTCGTCACTGGCACATAATAGACTTGATCCTCACTCGTTTGTCCGAGGAAATAAAGCGTCACAGGCATACTTTTTGTCACATCGATCCCTCTGCTCACTTCTACATTGATCCCACTGGAACGGGACAATTTTTGAGCTGGACTTTTCTTCTCTGGCATAGCCGCTAGAGGCTTTCCTTCAACCCAAATATTAACTTCTTCTACTGATTCAAATCCTGTTAATGTCCATGTAATCGCGTTCAAAATCTTCTCTTCCATCTCAGCATCATACGTTAAAAACTCTTTTGATAAGTCGACAGTCGCTACCCGGCCATCGATGTTTAATCCTTTCACTTGTGTGCCTTTGGGAAGAATCGCACGAAACCCTGCTGGGATACTATCAGCAGCAGGACCTGATTCCACCATATACATCAATGCTTCTTTTGCGATCCCTTCAACTTTAGGAATACCCATCGCATAGGGAACCAAGTACCCATACTCATCTAAATAGTATAATTCAATACCACTTGTGGTTTTCTTCTCCTCTTTCTCTTCATCAGATTTTGCTTCACTCTCTTCTTTTTGTTCTGACTCCATCTTCTCCGGTGGTGGATCAATTGACTTATTCTCTCCTGTATCTGCTCCTAACGAACAACCGACGAACACCATTGCTAGAGCGATCAACAACGTGATCATTCGTAGTGATCGTAAATATGCACCCATCCCTTTCCCCTCCTTGGACAACTTTTTCTTTATATGTATACGAGCCGTCACAAAATTTATCACTCTCAATTATGTTTAGAGATAAAAAGTATGCTGGCCCTCTCTACTTCTTAAAGAAAATAAAAAGGTCGACACATCGTTATATCCTCTACATTGCAAACAGCTAAACACAAAAGAGGAGCTACCCCATAGAGTAGCTCCTCTTTTGTGATTTAGCCTGTAACTCGTGTTAGTGTTTGCTCTAAATTTACACGTTCCACTTCCAGCGGATGATCCAACCAATCTTCCGCGATCTCATGAAAAACACGGGGATTTCCGCTGGTAAAAAAGCGGTGGCGGATGATATGAAGATTTCCGATTTCCCGATCTAATAATCCCTTATGATGAAGAATGGTACTAAGTTCACGCGCTGTCTCTTCTGCTGAGCTGATGAGCTTTACAGATGAACCCATCACTTCGCCAATATAATTTGATAAAAGCGGATAATGCGTACATCCTAAAATCAAAGAATCCAGATCTTTACTTTTCATTGGATCTAGAGCTGCACGTACTATTTGACGCGCTGCCAGTGGATCTTTAAATCCGCCCTCTGCCAGCGGAACTAGCGTAGGACACGCATGTGAGTAAACGGACACTCCGGGATGAATCGACTTGAGAGCCCGTTCATAAGCCGCACTCTTAATCGTACCCTGTGTACCGATCACACCAATACGTCCATGTCGTGACATATTGATAGCTGCACGAGCTCCTGGATCAACTACTCCTAACACAGGGATGTTTAATTCCTCTTTAACGATATCTAATGCCACTGCCGTTGCCGTGTTACATGCAATCACCAATGCTTTTAACGGAAACCGCGATAAAAAATCTACAATTTGCTTGGTGAAGGCGATCACTTCTTGTGGCTCACGTGGTCCATATGGACAACGCTTCGTATCACCAAAGTATAAAATATGTTCCCGCGGTAATTGACGAATCACTTCTTTAGCAACGGTTAAACCACCCACACCAGAATCTAAAATTCCAATCGCTTTACGACTCTCCCGATTCATGATCACAGCGTACCCAGTCCTTTATTTTCTTTTCATTATTCTATTGCTTTCATTATGAAACTGCCGTTGGACTATGCTAACATGCAAAAACACTATCTACAACCACGCGTGCCCAGAGTATGAGATAGTATGCGCAGCTGGTGGTTGCTACTTGTATTTGTCTCAATATCTTATGTTGCGGTCAAGCATTTGGTATTACCCAAATTATTTTTGTTGCTATTGTACCAGAGTAGGCAGCCCATGAATAGCTTTTTGCTATAAGCGTAAGGATCTCCCCTTATTTCTTCATCTCTTCATTAAGGATAGTTAAGCTTTTACGAATTTGATCAATCTCCGTTTTGTCTAAGTGAGACAAAATTTCAGCAAGGTAGCCTCTGCGCGCTTCCATCACCTCTTTAATGATTTTCGACCCTTCATCTAATAAATGAATCCGAACAACTCGACGGTCACGACTGTCCCGCACACGCTCTACCAACCCATTATTCTCCATGCGGTCGATGAGATCGGTCATGGTACTACACGCCAAAAACATTTTTTGACTAAGTTCTCCAATCGTCATATCACCGTTTTCATCCAGCCACAGTAATGCTGTAAATTGAGGCGGAGTGATTGGAAAGTGATGCAGAATTTCTCGTCCTTTTCGCTTTACAATCACACTTACTTCCCGCAGCAATTGTTCAATTTCCCCCACCCATGCCGTAGATGGTATTGTAGACTCATTAGTCATGTTAAGTGCGCTCCTTCTATTGTAAACATTCCTTCTCCCCTAGTCTTATCAATTGTGATCATTTTATCGTTATTTCAATTATGCGACAACCACTTAATCCTTATCACTGACGCCATACTTACTCACACCTGTAAAATTTTAGATATCCTTTTGTTCAATTCTAAATTTTATATTGGCTATTACTTCTTTGCAATATATCATAGTATTAGTTTAGTAAAAATATAGGAACCACCTAATCAAGGCGGGTTTTTTGTCAAATTGACGTATCCTGATAACAAATTGTAATCCATCGATCGTAAAACTGTACTGTGAGCAGGATATTTCTTGGTAATAGGGAATGAGAATAGTGAACAATCATTATCAACTGGAGGAATCAATATGTTTTACAAAGTAGAGGATTTTCTATTGGAATGGCGGCGTGAATTTCATCGTACGGCCAGTGTGTTAAAAAGATTAACCGATGAGTCCTTAACCCAACAAGTAGCTCCTTTACATTGGTCTCTAGGAGATATCGCTTGGCATCTCCCCTATACCATGCATGAAATGTTAACCCCAACTGGACTAAAAATCGACTTTGTTGATTCTCCCCATGACCTTCCCCATACTGCTAGTAATATTCTAGACACATATCTTAAAACAGCTCAATCTGTGTATGACGCTGTTAAGAATACATGGGATGATCATTCACTTTCCCATACCTCCTCCCCCTATGGAGAAAAATGGCCTCACGCTCTCACTCTTCGTATTCTTATTCAACATGAAATCCATCACCGCGGACAAGTTCTCATCCTGATGAGACAAGCAGGGCTTCGTGTACCCGGGCTATATGGATCTGTACGGGAAGATTTCCACTCTATTCACCCACGCGAATAGAGTGGAAAAATCAGATACAGCAACTGCTAACACCCCTCCCTATACTCATTTATCACACCACTTCTGCCAACACGCTTTACATATACAGGCTCGTCCTCTCCTTTTCTCTGGTATCTTTTCTAGCAATTCAGACGAAAATTGCACGTGGTAACACCAACAAGAAAGCCCTTCTTCCTCTCCCTGTGCTTTCGTGCATTGATTTTCTTGCCCACACAGTGGACAGTGGTTACCTTCCAAAATTTTCTCTCCTCTCTTAAAAATGATGCTTATATCCATTACAATAAAGTAAGAATCTCACTACTGGGGGTATCCATGAAATTAGTACGCTTACTCGCCATCACCATGATTTTACTCAATCGAAAACGTATAGGAGCACAAGAGTTGGCGGATCGGTTTGAAGTATCCCTCCGCACGATCTATCGCGATATGGAGGCGATCAACGCCGCCGGAATTCCTATTGTATCCTATGCAGGCGTAGATGGTGGCTATGAAGTCATGGAGCAATTTCGTCTTGATCGACAATACTTATCACCGGAGGAAATCCAATCGATATTAGTCGCTTTAAAGGGCATTCATCAATCCTGGGAGGATGAAAGTATTACAAGCATTCTCGATAAAGTAGGAGCATTACTAACAAACTCTGAGCAAAACTCTCCTCATAGCTTTACTCAACATGTGTTAATTGACCATCAAGCATGGAGCAACCGTGCAGAGATCAAAGAGCGACTGAGCGATCTACGACGAGCAATTCAAGACTCTTTTCTTGTCACGTTTTCCTACACCAATACTACTGGGCAGGAACATACACGGACATGTGAACCGATGCAGCTTATTTTAAAAGAACAGATCTGGTATATGTATGGGTACTGTCATCTGCGTGAAAACTTACGCCTATTTCGTCTATCCCGCATTCGCGATCTACGAGTTGAACAAAAAACGTTTGCTCGCCGCCCATTCACTCTCGAAAAACTAGACTTCTCTATCTTTCCCACTGAGAACGAGCAATTCTTTTCCCTAGAGCTCCGCTTCCATCCTCAAGTCAAAGTAAGAGTAATGGATCAGTACCAAGAGGAACACATCGAGATTCAACCCGATGGTTACTTGCATGTCCGTGTAAATCATCCCAATGAGCCTTCGCTCTATCACCATCTCCTTAGCTTTGGCACCAATGTGACTGTCCTCGCTCCTCGTGAAGTAGCCCTTCAGCTACGAAGCACGGCACAAGAGATTGTGCACCACTACGACCACAAATTAAAATAAAAAATATCATTGGGAGAATGAATAGAAGATAATCCTCTCTTATTCAATATAATTGTTTCGCATTCTCACTGACATAATGTTGTCAGTAAGCGTTGACTACAATAAGAATTGTACATCACTTCACACACACTTAAGGAGGAGATTTAGATGTTTACAAGAATCGAGGATTTTGTCACAGAATATCAAACCCAAGCCGGTATCACCAACAGTGTATTAGAAACCTTAACCGATGAGTCATTAAAACAAAAAGTGAGCACCAATCAGCGCTCACTAGGTGACATCGCTTGGCATATCGCAATCTCTGGACACGAGATGCTATCAAATACAGGACTCTCCTTTTCAATCTCGCTTCCGCACGATGCTTTCCCTTCGTCTGCCAAGCTCATCCATACCACTTATAATGAAAGTGTCCACGCTATGTTGGAAGCCATTCAATCACAATGGAGCGACCAAACTCTTTTGAAAGAAGTAAATATGTATGGTCAACAGTGGACAAATGGATTAACATTGCGCATTCTGATCCAACATGAAATTCACCACCGCGGTCAATTGTCAATCTTAATGCGCCAGGCAGGGTTACCCGTTCCCGACATCTTCGGACCTACCCGAGATAGTTGGATTGCAGGAGGAATGGAGCCCCATCGGTAATCCCAATCTAACTCGGTTCGATTTAAATTGAAGGGGTGGAGCTTTGACACCCCTAATAGGAAAAGCTCTTCTAGAAATAAGGGGATAAACCCACTCTAGAAGAGGTAGATAATTTCCCACTACCCTCAACTATTAGGTCTAATAGTTGAGGGTACTTTTTTGCCTCTCCGACCAAAGTATGAGACTAAAATCATCCTTGTTATCGTCGTACCCATCTATCTCATCTCTTATGATTTAACTATGAACAAAAACTGAGCGCTATCAACTACTGACGGAAGAAGGAACAAAAAATGAATCGAGTTAGACTGTTATTCAAACAATATCACCCTTTAGTATGGGGTATTTTATTCGGTAGCATGTTTTCACGTGCTGCCTCCTTTATGAGCTTGCCATTCTTAGTCATATACTTGCATCAACAAGCTGATCTCTCTCCTCTCATGATCGGGCTTATCATTGGCATGGGCCCATTAACTGGCTCTTTTACAGGTTTCTTAGGGGGACATTTATCAGACCGTTGGGGGAGAAAAGTTGTAATGCTCTCCACCCTTCTCCTTTGGTCCTTCGTCTTCATCAGTTTTTCGTTCGCGCAACATATGCTCCTTTTCGTTTTCCTCAATGCTTTAAACGGAATGTGTCGCTCCTTTTTCGAACCGATCAGTCAAGCCTTTATCGCAGATATTACTCCGCCCGAGCAACGCATGCTTGTGTTTAGTTATCGCTACTTCGCTCTAAATGTAGGGGCTTCCCTCGGACCTATTTTAGGGGCCTATCTCGCACTTACCTCTGGAACGATCGCTTTCTTTATCACTGGTATCATCTACATCCTATATTTCATCGTCTTACTCAGCCTAGTATTACTGTATCCCATCGAAGAAGAGGCTAACGCAGTCACTCCTCCTGCCACGTTACGTTCTTCTTTTACCGTCATCCGCCAAGATGCAGCTTTGCTCTATTTTCTTTTGGGTATGACTTTAGTCAATGTGGCTTATGCACAAATTACCTCCAATTTACCCCTTTACATAGGTGAAAACTTATCCGAGGCAACATGGCTATATCCTGCCATTTTGACAGGGAACGCCCTTCTTGTCGTCGCCTTACAATTACCACTCACACGTTGGGCAGAGAAAAAGACGATTACATCAAGTATGAATATAGGGCTTATTCTCTTCTCCTCTGGCTTTCTCAGCTTTTCCATCGGCAGTCATTGGTCTATATTTTTAGTCGGCATCACGTTGGTCACCTTAGGAGAGATTCTGTTGTTTCCCTTAAGTAGTGTCTATATCGACCAACTAGCACCCTCCCATTTACGTGGCGCCTACTTTGGAGCAAGCTCCTTCCGCTCTCTCGGTTTCTTCATCGGCCCCATCGCCGGTGGATCACTGCTTCAATTTATTGATGGCCAGTTCTTATTTCTGGCAGTCAGTCTGCTTTCATTGACAGGCATCCTTTTCTTCTCTCTAGGAAGTCGCGCTCGGGATAATCAGTCATTAAAAATAGCCAGTTAATCAACAAAAAGGAACCACCAAAGAGAGTGGTTCCTTCTTTTTTGCTTTAATATTTTTTTAGTGCTACTTGCCGCATTCGAACCTTACTTCCCCATTTAGTATAACTAAACGAAAACAAAAAGAGGGCTATCCAGATCAAACTAAACGTGATTACCTGTGTTCTGCTAAACGACTCATCATATACAAAAACTCCAAGAATAAAAGCGAGCGACGGTGCGATGTATTGTAAAAATCCAATCATGTACAACGGAATACGCTGTGCCCCTCTAGCAAACAGAAGGAGCGGCACTGCTGTAATCACCCCCGCTCCACACAGCACCAAAGTAGTAAACCAGCTCACCCCTACAAACGAACTATTCCCTCCCACCATGAGGTAGAACCAATAGATAAGAGCGCAGGGGAGCATAAAGAGCGTTTCCAATGCTAACCCATATAAAGGCTTGATTTGAAGGAGTTTCTTTGTTAGTGCATACAATCCAAAGGAGAACGCTAATATGAGTGCAATCCATGGGATTTGACCATGTGAGAGGGTGGAGTACAGTACAGCCAACGCCGCTACTATCGTAGCAATCGACTGTAACAACGTCATTCTTTCTTTCAAAAATATATATCCTAATAAAACCGCAATCAGTGGATTCATATAATATCCCAAGCTCGTTTGTAATATCGCCTCATGATTAACTGCATAGATGAAAACAAACCAGTTTATTGATATCAAGGTGGATGCCAGTGCTAAATAGATCCAAGTGCGCCCCACTTTCATATATTGACGCGCCTCACTTAAAAACTGAGGAAGTCCACTGGTGAATCCAAGTAGAAGAAGCACAAACAAAAACGACCAGATTACACGGTGAAGCAATATCTCGGTTGAGGAAACGTGTTCGATCAATTTCCAATAAACCGGCAATAATCCCCATAACACATAAGCTAAAGCTGTATTTATAGCACCTCGTCGATCAATCCCCATCATAGCCTACCTCCCGTTCCCCTACTAAGCTACCATACCCCTCATGATGTGGATACAGGAAATTTAGTATAAATGTAGGATTTATACTCTGCTAATTCATATAATTTTGAAGATAATTATGGTAAACTATTTCTGACTGACAATTTATGATATGGAGCTGGTGAAGATGTCTTCGAAAATATTCCCGTACCTAGTGATGGATGGAAACTGCAAAGAAGCCATTCAGTTTTATGAAGAAGCTTTACAAGCGAAGTGCACCTTCTCACAAACGTTTGGAGAAATGCCGGAAGACCCTGATCACCCTATCCCTGCAGAAGCGAAAGAACGGATCTCCCATGCTACCCTCGAAGTAGGTGATACCAACTTAATGTTCTCTGATACTTTTCCTGGACTGCCCCATCAGATAGGAAACCAAGTCACCCTCTGTATCTCGTCAACTGATAAAGAGAAATCAGAAAAAATATTTGCCACTTTGCAAGAAGAGGGCGAAGTAGAAATGCCCCTACAAGAAACTTTTTTCAGCCCCGCCTATGGTATCGTGGTCGATAAGTTCGGCGTTACTTTCCAAATATATACCGAGGGTGCGAAGTAGAGTAATGAAGAGTATTTTACTTAAGAAAAAGACCCCACTGGCCTTAGTGCTAAGGTAGGGTCTTTTTCTTATAGGCATTAACCGCAATCCCAATTATACATGACATTTGCAAAGTTACACTGTTGAAGATCCTCTTTCGTGATAAAGAAGTTACCAACACCCATATCCCCCCACATAACATTAAAAGCGGAGTCAGAATCTAATTGAAACAACAGTACATCATATTTTTGCCTTTCTTCCTCATCCATCCGGGGATCAGTTTGTGTAAAAAAAGCATACCCACCAATCTTATGCCCCTCACCACTAAAGTTACTTCTATACACCTCATCCAGGCTGTTATTTTCATCTCCATCTTTATTTCTATCTAAATCATATTCTTCCTCAAATTCATCATAACGATAATCTGAATAAGAAAGTACTCCATGAGTGGCCGTAAACATCATCCTCATTTCATCATCTTCCCCCAGTGGAAAAAGATACTCTTCACCTTGCTCCATTTGTGGATCAGGAAAGTCAGACGTGAGCTCAGTAATCCTGGTTATCACTTCTGGATGATACATGATACGAAAGTTTCTTTGTGCACAAGGATCGTCAAAATCACATCCATATAAATCATCCCGCATAGATAAATAAAATTGCAAAATTCCAGTTTGAGGGAAATCTTCCAAGAATGGCACTTCAGCAAAATTGATTTGCGCTAATAACTTCATTGGCTTCCCCTTTTCATCGGTTGGAAATGTTGCTCCTATGGGTAAATAAGGATTTCCACCTACCTTACTTTGATAAATCATTGGTGACTGGCTGGTATCAAGTGAGATAGATATGTAAGGCCTTATTGAACTTAATATTTCCTTCTCAAGTGGTTTAAGGACATCAGGAATTTTCATCATATCTGACAATTAACTCCCCCCTTGATAGTAGTATTATAATTTTATAAATATAGTGAATCCAAATGACTTCATATCCCGGGTTCGTCTTTCATACTACTTAACGGTTTCCTCTCGGTCAAAAAGTGGGATCTCACTCAAAGCAAATGCATCCGCCGTCGGCTCGTAGCCAACCAACTTTTTCGTTTCATCAAGGTTTAAACGTTTAAAGCGGTTATCTGAGATAGCGTGCAAAGTGCAAAAGGGAGGCAATTGCTCAGCTGTGATTGTCTTGAGCAGTAAATCAGCAAAATCAGCTGGGCTTAAGTAAGCACTCATATCACGGGCTGATAGCTTCCCCTCTTGCGCATCAAGATCATCATATGCTCCAATACGCAGTGCAATGGTTTGTAAGCCCTCTGAATAACCAAAGTAAGAAGCTACCGCTTCCACAAAGCACTTGCTTACCCCATACATATTTTTCGGCCTAACAGGTGATTGATGCTGTATCTGATGATCGAGTGGATAATTTTCTATCGTTTGCGCACTCGAGGCTACGATCACTCTTGACACACGGTTATCTTTAGCTGATCGTAAGATATTGTATGTTCCTTTTATATGGCCATCTAAAAGTGAGCTATAAAAATCCCCATCTGGTGAAGGGTCACCTGCAAGATGAATCACCACATCAACACCCTCACACACCGCCTGACACCCTTTCATATCCGCAACATCTAGCTCAATAACTTCGTGAGTACCTCTAAATGGTTCCAAGCCTGGGTAGTTAATGTCGGCTAACCTTAATTGGTACTCTTCCATCCTCCCCAACACCGATACAACATCTCTTCCTATCTTTCCTGCCGCCCCAGTCACTAGAATTTTCCTCATCAAACCCCTCCCTATATTTATATAATCATACGAACGATTGTTCAGATTATATCACATATATAAATTAGTTTAAATATATTTACATAAGCATAAGATATAGATAGTTAACCCAAGAAACCCTATACAATCACCAAAGAGTATTTTGGTATATCTGCTAGTATGCTTATCATAAAACGAATGGATATTTAAGTTATAAATGGATAGATTATTTTATTAAGCTAGATAAATATAAGAGTAAGAAGGTGTTTTATAATGAAACTTTGGAAATCAACCGTTCTCACCATTTTACTACTAACAGGGTCTGCCCTTACTGGAACAGATACTACTCTTTCGCAGCCAGACATCGCCTATCCTATTTTAAATATCGCTCATCGAGGAGCATCAGGGTATGCACCGGAACATACCATGATCTCGTACACTTTAGGGCAAGAGCTAGGTGCTGACTATATTGAAATTGATTTGCAGATGACAAAAGATGGGGAGCTAATTGCTTTTCATGATGAAACACTCGACCGTACCACCAATGGATCCGGTTTGGTCAAAGACCATACACTAGCCGAGATTAAGAAGTTAGATGCAGGCTCTTGGTTTAACCAAGAAAACCCTGAGAAAGCAAAGTCCCAGTTTCAGGGTCTACAGGTGCCTACACTTAATGAAGTACTAGACAAGTTCGGAAGTGAGGCCAACTATTACATTGAAACAAAGTCTCCAGAGGTTTATCCCGGAATGGAAGAAAAACTATTACAAATCCTAGCTCGTCACGATCTGACTGGTCCCCAAGCACGCAAAGATCAGCTCTTAATCCAGTCCTTTAGCAAAGAGAGCTTGCAGAAAGTCCATCAACTAGATCCGGATATTTCTCTTATCCAGCTCCTCTGGTACACGGAACCCGCTAAAATTTCGAATCAAGAGCTAGTCAATATTAAACAGTACGCTATCGGTATTGGAATGAACTATGATCTGGTTGATCAGTCTTATATCCAAAAGGCGCGAGATCATCAATTATGGGTTCATGCCTATACCGTCAACAAAAAAGATGAAATTGACAAGATGCTTCAATGGGGGGCAACAGGAATCTTCACCAACTTTCCAGACCTACTTAGCGCCGAAAATTATTGATGCGTGTATCTCACTGCTCGACCAAACCCAGCTACAACTAAAGATATTAGACCAATTCGTTAGAACATATATTTCCAAAGAAAACGGTAGATATAACAATATAACTTACATATCTACCGTTTACACCATTTAAAGAACAAAGCAGTAAAGGAAGTGAAAAAATCTGATCTACCTTACAACCTCACTCCCACTCTTAATTTACCACTCCTGCTGTTATGATCCAAAATTTACCATCTTCCATATCCACTTTAAGATTCCACTTATAACTATCACATTAAATAACGATTAGAATACTATACCTATAGCTTAAGAACCCTCTGGATTGGAGGTTGACTCAATAATTATTGGGAAAAGTTTAGCATCCGTCGTTGAAGTCACTCAAAGTGCATTTCGAGCATCACGAGGAAACCTTTTTATAGGCACAACAGGAACGTTATTATTTGGAGAGGGTCGATTTGCGTGGGGACGCCTGTTCAACCCTTTGGGATCTAATAGAAACTTAACTGTGCAATTATTTTCCATCGCTAATTTTTCCCCAACTCCGTGTACAGCAAGATTATTTTTGAACCCATTTCCTCCAGGAAAAGTATTCACCTCTCCCCTTACGGGTAATTTAAAATTAAATTCAACAAACATACCAGTAGGAAAAGTTCAGTTTAGTTCGTTTGTTACTAGAATTCCCGTTGGAGGATCACTGGTTGCGCTTAGAAGGGTCCCTCCAAATAATACATTTGATATTTCACTGGAAGGAAATGTATTAATCACCCCTGGAAAATCATTTCTGTTCTTTTTAATAAATCAGTCTCTGACTAGAGCCTCAGTAGAATTTGTTTGGTGGGAAAGTCCTATCTCTTCTAAACTATAACTAACTGTTTCTCTTCCGATGGCTATCAGAGAATTCAATTGAATTCAATGTTTCTACAGACTCATCAAAGTACCCTCACGCTCCTTATACAACAAACTCTACTAATCCGGTAGGGTTTGTTGTATGGACAACTGTTTCCTGACGCTATACACGCAATACCCGTGAATACCACCAAGGGTATTGCGTGTATTAAATATAACTATTATTCTCCAGATAAGTATGGAAACGGTGATTCTTAGAACCTAAGTGGGGTATCACATTTTTTGATTCCAATCTCCTTTAGAGTATACAACAACAGCAGACCCATCTTTAGATCATTGTTAGGCAAGGAAGGTGTGAATTTGGTTTATTAATCCTCGGGTGTGTTAATCAATGTCCGAATGTGTGTAGAGACATTGGACAAATCCATCACAATCAATCACTCCTAACTACAACTTCACCTTTTGTAGTCGAAGTGAATTTAAAACAACAGAAACCGAACTAAATGCCATCGCTGCTCCTGCTAACCAGGGAGCGAGAAATCCAAATGCAGCAATCGGGATTCCCAAAGTATTGTAGGCAAATGCCCAGAACAAGTTCTGCTTAATGTTACGAATCGTTTTCTTACTCATGTAGATGGCATCTGCTATGCTATTTAAATCCCCACGGATAAGGGTAATGTCTGCTGTTTCCATGGCAATATCCGTTCCTGTTCCAATGGCCATACCAATATCTGCAACCGCGAGAGCTGGTGCATCGTTAATCCCATCCCCAACCATGGTCACTTTATTCCCTTGTTTCTGCAATCTCTTCACTTCATCGGCTTTACCTTCTGGTAATACTTCAGCTATGACATGATCAATACCAACTTGACTTGCTATAGCCTTGGCCGTCTGTTCATTGTCGCCTGTAATCATGATGACGTTAATACCCATATCCTTCAAGCGAGAAATCGCTGTTTTCGATGTATCTTTCAATGTATCCGCAACCGCAATGATCCCAGCATATTGATGATCTACGGCAACCAACATGGCAGTTTTCCCATCTTGCTCCAGCTGAGTCATCTGGGGCATATATGGGTCGATATGGATTTGATTTTCTAACATCAACTTCCTTGTCCCTATCAAGATTGTTTTATTATTCACTACAGCTTTAATTCCATAGCCAGGTATAGCTTCAAAGTCAGTAGGCTTGGATAGTTCGATCCCTTTTTCTACTACACCTTCTACAATAGCCTGGGCTAAGGGATGTTCAGAATTTCTTTCTGAAGAACCAACCCATCGTAAAAATGAATCTTCATCTATCCTTTCATGTAAAATAACATCTGTAAGTGTAGGAGTACCATGTGTAACCGTCCCTGTTTTATCTAATACAACAGTATCAATAAGGTGTGTAACTTCTATATGTTCGCCGCCTTTGAATAAAATACCAAATTCAGCAGATCGTCCAGAGCCCGCCATGATCGAAGTAGGAGTAGCCAAACCTAATGCACACGGGCAGGCAATAACCAGAACAGCAATGAGTTTTTCTAAAGCCACTGGAAATTCTTCTGGACTAACGACTAGATACCAAATCAAGAAAGTTACGATAGCAATCCCAATAACAATGGGAACAAACACAGCTGAAATACGATCCGCCAGTCGCTGAATAGGTGCTTTTAATCCTTGAGCCTCTTCAACTACTTTAATGATTTGAGCGAGAGCCGTATCTTTTCCAACTTTCGTAGCTCTAACTTTCA
The DNA here is from genome assembly GCF_024753565.1 of Mechercharimyces sp. CAU 1602. Taxonomy (NCBI): domain Bacteria; kingdom Bacillati; phylum Bacillota; class Bacilli; order Caryophanales; family Thermoactinomycetaceae; genus Mechercharimyces; species Mechercharimyces sp. CAU 1602. Next base: position 1,510,943 of record NZ_JANTPT010000001.1, read on the forward strand.
AAAATCCATTTTTATTGATAGAAGCACCTATGACTAAATCCCCAATAGTTTTATCATTAGGTATACTCTCCCCTGTAATCATGGATTCATCAATGCTAGATCGACCTTCTATGATCTCACCATCAACAGGTACTTTTTCTCCAGGTTTAATATATACGATATCTCCAACCAAAACCTCTTCAATGGATATTTCTTTTTCCATACCATCACGATCTACGATAGCTGTCTTAGATTGTAAACCGATTAACTTCTTGATCGCCTCTGATGAACGTCCCTTAGCTCTAGCTTCAAACAGTTTTCCTAAGATGATCAAGGTAATCAAGACAGCCGACGTCTCAAAATATAGATCGACCATGTGAGCATTAGAACCAATGGTTTTAAAAGACAAGTACACACTATAAAAATAAGCTGCTGATGTTCCAAGTGCCACAAGAACATCCATATTGGCACTTTTATTTTTTAATGCTTTGAATGCACCGACATAAAAAGGTTTCCCTATAATAAATTGAACTGGGGTTGCTAGTGCCATCTGAACCCAAGGATTCATCAAAATATTGGGCAAATAAATGAAGGACATAAATTCAAAGTGGCTTACCATGGACCACAATAATGGAAGCGAAAGGATAAGTGAAATGAAGAATCTTCGTTTCTGATTATTCATCTCTCTGGAGCGAATATCATCTGTCTCTTCTACAAGATCCTCCTGCAATACGGCTTCATACCCTAAACTTTTTACTTTATTCGCTATATCTAACACACTGACCTCACTCGGTTGGTATTCGACTGTTGCTTTTTCTACTGCAAAATTAACATTTACTTTTGTTGTCCCTGATAGTTGATTTAGCCCTTTTTCAATTCTAGTGGCACATGCAGCACATGTCATGCCAGTAATATCGAATTCTTTCTTTTCCGTAACAACCTCATACCCTAAACCTTCTATCTCTTTTTGAAATTCCCCTTCACTAGTTAAAGAAGAGTCGTAAGTAATTTTAGCGTTTTCTAAAGCAAAGTTAACGCTGACATCTTGAACCCCATTAACCTTTTTAAGACCTTTCTCAGTGCGAATCGCGCAGGAAGCACAAGTCATACCTGATATTTGCATCGTTGCTTCTCTTATTTTTCCACTCATAATGATCCCCTCCTCATATACCTATATAGGGTATATTTTTAAGAAAAATAATGTGCAATTGTAAGCACATTATTTGGTTATAAACAGTTAAACAGCCTCATATCCTTGTTCGTCTATGGTTTCTTTGATTTGTTTCAAAGTTACTTTATTAGAGTCAAATTCAACGTCTACTTTCTTTTCACTTAGATGAACCTTCACTTGGTCGACACCTTCTAATTTACCTACGCTCTCTTCAATCGCTTTTACACAATGGTTGCAAGACATCCCAACCACATTTAAGGTTGCTTTTTCCATGTAAATCCCCCCTTATTTTATTTCATCATTTTCTTAACTGTAATTAGTAATTCATCGATTACTTCTGTTTCACCCTCTTGAATACGTTCTACAACACAACTTTTCATGTGTCCCTCTAGTAGAATTCTTCCTACACTGTTTAGAGCAGATTGGATCGCAGAGATTTGGGTCAAGACATCATCACAGTAGGTGTCTTTTTCTATTAATCCTTTTACTCCTCTAATCTGCCCCTCGATCCTATTCAATCGGGTAACTAAATTATTTTTAATTTCAGCTGAATGGTGACTTTTCCTCTCGTGTATTGAATCCATATTGAGCCCTCCTTGTTCACATCATATTATACCCCCCTTGGGTATGTCAAGTGTGGTTTATTGAATAAAAAATAGGCTTATCCCTAAAACATAGATAGCTGTGCAGACACACAATATCACAGGCAGAGGATCGAAAAATCCCGGTTGGAGTGAAGAAGATCGGGGACTTACCCCTTCATTCACGGGAGACCTTCGACCAAAAATCCCTAGAGATTGTTTGTAAGTAAAGAACTAGAGGAGATCTTGATAGTACCAGTGTTCTTGAATCGTATACTTTTCCCCGAGAAGAAAGGAGACGTGGTTAGAAAATAATGGACCGTCATAAACGAAGGTATGGTATTCCCCATATTCGCCACAGGCATCTGATGTTCCTAGATCATATATGAACTCTTTATCCAGCACTCGACCTAAAAAGGAAGCAGGCAAATCCGTTGTTCTTACACAGATGACGATTGCTCGATAGCCCAAGCTAACAAACTCTTGATACAAGGTTTCACTACTCTCTTGCCAAAGAGGTAGTAGCATTTGAAAACCCTCTGTTTGAAACAGTTGCTCTTTGTACTCTTTAACTTCTTCAAGGAACAGATCACCATAAGCGATTTTTGTAATCCCTTCTTGCTTCAATTCTTTCATCATCTCTTTAAAGCCATCCTCAAATTGCTTCACCGTAAAATGGGAAAAGACTAGCTTCTTCAGCGGGATGCCAAGAGCACGTGCTTGTCGTTCAATTAATTCGATTCGAATTTGATGGCTGGTTGCTCGCCCATCTGCTGTCATGGTGACGAGAAGGTAGGCAACTTCAAAGTGCTGATTCTGCAAACGGTGTAGCATCATCACAGAATCTTTGCCACCACTAAAGGCGACAACAATCTTTTCTTTCATTTCGGGTGCTCCTTTTTTGCGCCTATTATAATGGTATTCATCCCATCTATCATTCTATTAAAGACAAGAGATACGAGTTAGCTTTCACATGCCTCTAAGATGTTTTTTCATCTTAATGCTTGTTGGGATATACCCCATCTTGGTATATAACTGATGCGCACGTTTGTTGTGCCCGAAAACATGTAGCCCGATTGAACTTACATTCATCGGAGCCAGTTCAGTTTCAAGTGCAATAAGTGCCTGCTTTCCATATCCCTTACCTTGAAATTCTTCGTTTATCTGAATGCTGTATATAAAAGCTGATATCTCGTCCATGTTTGTTTTGACTGCATACCAAAGCGTGCCTATTATACCTACTACTTCGTGATGCAATGAACACAGAAAATGTCCATTCGTTTGAATCCCTTTAGGTAATAGTTCATTTGCTTCTTTGGTCGCTCGTTCAATCGATTCCGATGGTGTCCATCTACCTTCCTTTACATATTCTTCGGCATACTCTCTCACTGTCTCTTCGAAGAAACTTGAAAATTGTTCTTCATTCATTCGAACTAGATTTATCATGGATACTCCTCCAATACTCGAAACACCGAGACTAATTCTTGTCAGAAAAATAAACAGCATCCCTTGCAGAGGATTTTAAACAACGACAGCATAGAACTGCCTTCTCCTTCCACTTTTTCATATAGTCATAGTGACCCTTACTCCATGTTAAACTGAACCAAAAATTATTTCTACGACTGTCATAGCATCTGCCCTTCAGGAAGTTAATCGCTCCCTAGACCCTGTCCGATTCTCTTGATTAAATTATGTAATAATCAAATAATATATTTAAATCTGGGTTATGGAGTACACGTGATTTAACGCCTCATTAAAGTACTATCTACTCTAAATCGAGTCACTCCTCAAAATGGAGTTAGTGGAAATGTGTACACAAAAAAACCTACTAATTAACCACTTAGTTAATATCTCAGTCGCGCAAGTGCTTCATCAGATCGTCAAATGCGCCAGACCAGCCATCATACACATACTTATCACCGGGGTGACCGGCGAATCCGCGTAGGTGGAAAATCATCTCAGTGCAATCACCGTGACCCGTAAGAGTTAAAGTTACAACAGGGGATTTTTCAATGGGATCGTTGGGGTATCCCCAGGTGAAAACGAGCCGTTCGAAAGGTACCACGTCGAGGAACACACCTCCGGTAGGATACTCCTCGCTGGTCTCATTGTTGACCATCGTGTAACAATAGCGACCGCCCTTTTGGACATCGAAAGAGATGGACTCCAGAGGTGTAGAAGGCAACCAGTTACAGAGTTCTTTCTCCTCGGTCCAGGCACACCACACGAGTTCGCGACTGGCGTTCAGGGTGCGAGTAATGGTAAACTCCGGCACAGGTGTCGTCATATTCATCATCCTCCTTCTATTTGTTATAGTCTTAAGGTGGTCTTCCAATACATCGAAGCACTGGTTCCACTCGCGGTGGTGCTTCTCAACCCAAGCTGATGCTAGTCAACCTTACAAACCAACAAGTTACAATTCTTTGATATCATCTATAAGTTCAGGAACTCCATCACTAAATGCATGCTCAGATCCATCGAGCATGCGAATATTTGCCTGTGGAAGTTTTCTCATATAGTGTTCAAGGTGTACAGGCGGCACTATTTCATCGTAACAGCTGTGATAAAGAAAGATCTGCGATATCGGAGGAAGTTTTAAGGCGAAATCTTCCGACAAAGTATACTCCTCAGCCAACCAATCATTATCCTCTCCCCAGTATGGTGCTGCAATCATAAACAAACCGGCCACGGTTTGTGTACATACTTCCTCAGAGAGATATTTCAACAAAACCGAACCACCCAAAGAATGGCCGATAAGAATTACTCCACTGTCCAATGAAGCGAATACTTTATCAAGTTGATCTTTCCAAAGCGTGTACTTAGGGTTTTCTGGATCAGGCATATCGGGGTCTAATAAGATGTATTCATCACTGAACGCCTTTTGTAAATATGCCTTTAGATCGCTACTTCCTTGGTGAAGGTTCTGGGAGCCCGCACTATGAATAAATAATACTTGTTTCCTCATATTATAAACTCCCTTTTCTTCTAGATACGTTTGAAAAGAAGCCACCTTACCTCATGAATAATCTGAAATCATTTCATTAAAGTTCGTATGATTGCTTGATAACTCCTTGATGTAGCCCTTCGATACCAGAGAGTGAATATGAACAGATCCCCACCATCTTTATCTTTCATCATAAGTGTTTCTTGATCTATTAGAGGGAGGTTCATCAAAGATCATAGAACGAGTCTTCCGTTCTTGGACGCTTTAATGAAAAAAGCGCCCTTTTGCGGAGCATAAGAGGCCCCTTTTCTCTATTCAGAAACTAGCGATTTATTAGTTGTCAATGCTTGTCACCAACGTGTAATACCCACCCTCTGCCTCTTCGATTAGATGTTGAATCTTGTTTAGATGTTCTGAGAAATCAGTTTTTTCTAACCAACTTTTATGAAATTCCGCATTCTCAAAAGTAGTTAGCATAATTGCTTTGTTATTATCTACAGAACGATGCCAACGACTACTTATCCAACCAGGAACGTCACTATCCTTAAAATTAAGTAATTCTTCAGCTTGAATATCGACCAATTCATCTAGTTTGCCTGGTTTCGCAGTAAATATATTAATCCATACAATGGATTGATTAGATTTCATTCAAATTACCCCTTTGATCTAACGACGTATAAAACTTGACCAACTCCAAAGTTCCCTGATCCTCCGGCATTGCAACCATTTCCCTAACGTCATTTAGCCCAATTATCCGTTCCATCCACTCCCCTTTCACTTCTGCTTCCCCTATTTAAGAAAAAACCGAAAACAATCGTTTATGAAACTGCCACTAAGCACTTATATCTTCGTTCCTTCCCTATCCTCTCGGTACTTAAACGCATTCCCAAAAATAAAATCCCATTTATAGGAATAGGGATTATTTCAGGCGATACCTTGCAATGCTCGCTTCATTTCAGACAGACGGGAGTAGATTTTCTCACTCGCACATTTTGTAAAGGGTCATTTTCGATATTTCATATTGGCTATCTCGTCTCCCAACCTAAGTCTCTATCATGACCACTATCTCTTCTAATTCCTACTTATATCCCCACTCCTCTCACACAAAAAACCCTACCGAAATAGTAGGGTTTTTCACGGATAAGGTCAGATTTTAAGCTCTTCAAGACGAACAAGTTCAACGACTGCTTGTGACCGTCCTTTTACATTCAGCTTCTGCATCACATTTGTAATGCGTACCTTTTGCAAATCATCATCAGGTACAGGAAGTCTATACAGACTCGTGTCTTCGTAATTCAGGACTATATTTTCTCGTCATTTCTCATCTACAGGTGCCTGAATGGCTAAATGAATATCGATCGTGCGATCGGGATGGATGACGATTCTGTCAATCAAAGTATTCAAAGCCTGAAACAAATCTTGATTTTGATCGCTGAGTGATGCAAATGCTTCTCTCACCGTCTCTACCTTCTTCCCTATGTGCTCCTTCCGCTGTATGAGAAATAAGTGGTCCTCTCCTTCTCTAATCTCATTCTCCAGTTCCTCTCTCTTCTCCTCAAATTCCTGCTTGCTAATCAACTCATCCAAATAAAGATCGACGAGCCCTTCTTTCTTCTTTTTAAGCTGGGTAATACCCTTTTCGTATTGGCACACTTCCTTCTGCCGTTGCTCCTCAAACTGATTAAGATAGTGAAAAGGAGCAATCGTCTCTCCTTCTTTCATTAACTGATCCAAGACGAAGGCACGTAGCTCTTCATATGTAATCGGCTCATGGTTGACACACCCATACTCCCCAGCCCGACGCCGACTACTACATTTCAAGTACTTCCAGCTCTTCTTTGTCCCATCTTTGCGCTTATTCCAGCTTTGCAGGATAACCATATTAAATCCACAGACACTACATTTTAATAATCCTCGGAACTCATTCCATGGAGTAATCTTCGTTTTCCCCTGTGTTGTCTTTTTTTTATTCGCCATATCCCAAACCTCTCTTGAAACAATTGCTGGGTGATGGTCACGAAAATAAATCCACTTTTCTTCTGGATTCTGAATCTGCTTCTTCTTCCCACTCACTTTGATATTGGTGTACTTGTTCATCACAAAATCTCCGCAGTATATCGGGTTACGGATCAAACGCTGTACTGAGGTTACCTGCCACTTACTCTTCATTTTCGGCTTGCAACCTCGGGAATTGAGCTCTAATGTAATCCGTTTAAATCCCCAGCCTTGGTTATACCATTGATAGATTTGACGTACGATATCTGCTTCTTCCTGAAGGGGCACTAATAATCCTTCTTTTTTCTCATATCCATAAGGAGTTTTTCCAATATGCTCCCCCCGCCGCACCTTGGCGGCTAATGCAGCAGATATACCGGCTGAAAGGGTACGACTATATTGTGCGGAAAAGAGCGACCATAGTTCAAAGGCCATGTCATTCTTCCCCGCTTTGTTCGAATCATATCCTTCTTCCACCGAAATAATGCGGACATTGTGTGAGAGGAAAATCTCACGAATCTCTAAGGAATCTTTCAGATCTCGAGCCAAACGGCTGATTGATTTAAATATCACTGTATCTATTTCCTTGTTTTTCGCTTTAGTTAATATAAGTTGGATGGCTGGACGATCTAATAGGAGAGTCCCACTGATGCCTTCGTCCTTATATACTCTCGTCTCATTCCATTCAAAGCCGCTGCGCTCCAGCCAATTACGACAGATATCGATTTGGTTTTCCACCGAGGATATTTGTTCATCCCGATCGGTGGACACACGTACATATACCCCGTAGTTCATCCTGGCACCACCTCTCTATAGCCCGTTGTTAGCACTTTGTTATGTTCAAATGAAATAGCCACCATGTGGTGGCTCTGTACGCTCCATAGTCTGTTTTCTCCTAGCAGCCATTGTGAGGTTATCTTGATCCATCGATATTTCGTCCCTGCCAAGGGATTACCTTTAGTACTTCCTGAGAGGATTTACTCTCTTTTTCTTTCCCAGTTGTTGTGTCAGTCATTTGATGAAAGTATGGAGCAAATGCTTCTTGGAAAGCTTTCTCTCTGTCCTTCTCTCCATAAGTTAATTGACCTAACCTCAGAGCCGTTCGCTCGTCCATTGCCACTCTCTCCATCTCCATCAACTCCAGATCGTATTTCACCTTATTCGTCTGTCAGGTTGTCTTATGAGTGGAAATGAAAAGACACCCAACTATGTGAGATGGATGTCTTAAGAAGAGTAATTCATGTTGCTTAATTGCTACCTACTATTAATGTTCCGTGAGAAGAAGATAAGTGGTCTATAGGTTTTCCGGAGTTTTTCCGGCTAGAGACTGCCTTGAAAAAGAGAACTTTAATGAGCTACATTGCCGTCGACGTTATTCGCGCAGAGAATCGGCAGAATATACCCTGACTAAAACTGTTTACCGTATGTCATGAAAGAGCATGCATGATAATGCACTACAGTAAAAAATAGGTTCCGATATAACTTTAATGATTCCAACAATTACAGCACTGGAGGTCAAGACTGTGCCAACGACCCACACAATAATACTTTGTTTAGTCTGGTTAATTTCTAGTTTTCACTAGCTCGTCAAATAATACCCACCTATTAGTCAAATGGGGATTGAAGTATGCTTTAGTTATCCTGGTTTTTTTATTTCACACGTCTCCGTTTAACCTTATTAGAAACAGGGACTATAATGACTCTGTATATGAAATATCCTAATATCGCTCCGGCGAAATTCAACATTAAATCATCAACATCAAAGCTGCGGGAGTACGGCCATTCACTAAATTTAGCATCTATATAAGAGACAATCAACTGGATTACCTCTATTGATAAAATGATGAAAAATAATATAGGTATAGTTTTTTTACTTTTGTTCAACTTCCCATCGTAAATTAAAGGTAATAGTATCCCTAGAGGAAGCATGAGAAGTAGGTTACCATATATATTTATAAAGGTGATACTTCCGGAAATTGTCTGGAATAAAACAAGATTATATCTAATTGGCTCTTGATCTAATTCAGGGAGTAAGGGCTGTGAAATAAATTGATAAAACGGTATATATAGTAGCACATAAAATAAAACATGATATATATACACATAGTACAAAGATTTGATTAGATAAATCTTTATTGTTGATTCCTTCTTCCTCATAGCATCCCATAAAACATAAATAATAATTGGTGATATATTTAGCAATAACTCTATAATATTTCCCACATCAACTCGATAACTGTAATTATCAAATGCATCACGAGATAGAAAAAAGAAAAATGGGATAACTGAGATGAATAGCAAAATTATACGCTTCATACTTTAATCACCTTTTGATCCTTTAATATGGTCATGTTTGATTTTCCTTAGCCCCTCTTCGACTGACAAGTCACCATCCAATATTAAAGGGAAATATTTTCTACAAAGCTCGTGGAACAATGCGTAGTCGCTTTCTTTTTGGAATGCATACCCATTGTATGGTCCTGTGCTCCCAAAATAAAAAACTTTTTCAATATCAATGCCTGGGTATTTGTGTTCATATGAGTTTAGGGTATCTTTATCATAGTAAGTCACAAAGTTACCCTCGAATGATTTACGATCTGTTTTTATCATATGCTCAGCATAGCTTTTACTCATTGCATATTCAATAACTTTTAAAGCTGTATCCTTTTTGCGCGAGCTGGTAGAAATTGCAATGTTACTCATATTAACATCTATATTTGCTAATTCATCATTTTCTGAGAAAACAGGGATAGGTGAGATAGAAAAATCAAAGTCTTTTATCTTCGTTCCGAGAATTTCCTCACCACCTTTTTTATTATAGATGAAATCTAATTCATGCCCTTGACTTATTCTTAACGGAATCTTACCTTGATAAAAAGCCTCGTATTCCAGTGATTCCTCCTCTTTGATCCCGTACTTCTTATACATTTCAATGAAGAAGGTCCATGAATTAAGTAGTTCTTTGTCTGAGAAAACTTCCCCAGACTCCACAAAAGGTCGCTCTTTAGCAAGAGTTAAGAGTTCAGCATCCATAAATAACCCTTCTTTACCACCTGGCCCCAAAGATATAGCGTATAAGTCTTCTTTAGAATCATTCTGTACAATATAGTGATCTACTTTCTCCGCTAAATTTTCGAAATCTTCCCAGTTAAGGTCTTTCTCTGGCTTTTTTATATGAGCATCCTTTAAAATGTCTTCATTTATCATTAATAACTTTGTAGAGAATGTAGGGCTTACAAAGTATAGAGAACCTTGTCCTACTTTTCGTCCAATATCATGGTATACAGATTGTCGGATGACCAAAGAACTTGTCCTGAAAGCCTTAGATCGCGCTTATGACCAACAAAGACCGAAAGAATCCGTTCTTCATCACTCCGATCGCGGGGGCCAGTACGCTTCTCATGAATACCAAGCCGACTCAAACAATACGCGATGCAAGGGAGCATGAGCCGAAAGGGAAACTGCTACGACAACGCTTGTATTGAGTCCTTCCATAGCATCATCAAACGAGAGCTCGTTTATCTTTCTCGCTTCGAAACCCGAAAACAGGCTCAACAAAGCATCTTTAAATATATCGAATGTTTCTATAACAAGAGGAGGGTTCACTCATCGATTGACTATTGTACACCATGTGAGTATGAACAACTTTTCTACGAATCTCTGTCCCCAGTCGCATAACATTCTAGATTTCTTGTGTCCAATCTATTGACCTAATACCAAATTAACCCCACATCCTTTTGTATATAATACCTACGTATATCCATCCAATTAATTGAACGAGAGTTTAAGATAACATAATCATAAAACTCTCCATTCCTGATAGTTCAAAACATATCTCTTCCACTGTAATTCTTGATATAGTATGAAGCGGGGTTAATAGCAGAACGATGTTAAGAGTGTAGATAAATGACTTGTTCCATATGCAAATAAGTACTAAAGCTAAGGTTGATAAGAAAGAGCAAACAACGGTTAGTCTTAGTCATCATCTTTAACCAGATTGTACATTGCATGGTTTTTCAATAGGAGAATGAATAGTTTTAAAATGAAAAAAGTAAGCATAAGCTACTTTCACTAACTCTTCACCTTTCTTTACTTCTTAAATGTAATATAAATATATATATCCATCCTACTATATGGACAAAAAGGAAAATAACACTGAGTATGACACACCTAATTCCTGCTATATCTAAACATCTCCCCGACCAGGCTTCCCAAAAGGTAAAGGTAATTATAAATAGAAAAAATAATGCATTAGCTATGTACATATACTCTTTTTTCCATAAAAAAGATAGAGTGATGAAAATAAGAAGAACAGCTAATGAAGTAAAGAATACAAACATTGATCCCGATAGTGATCCATCAATTTTATCACCTAAAACTTCAAAAATGAAATCATACATTATATACTCTCCATCTTTCATATGACTCAGAATTCCTAAAAACAATTTTATTGTACCATTCTAAATCCTAAATTCCCATGAAAACACACCCCTGCGATAAAAAAGCATCTCCGTTGAACAGCTCACCTATCAAAATAAGTGCAGAAACCTTTCATAAATAACTATACCACACCTCATGTCCCGCTCTCACCGCTATCCGGTTTCACTTGCATCCATCTTGGAATTGAAGCCCGTTAGCAACTGACCCCTCTCCCTAAAAAAATGAACCTAAGTTAATATAAAGAGTTAAGAACACCGGCCGATCGACCGAAAGCCATCCGGGGTGCGGTGAAGATGATAGGACGGAGGAAGTACCTCCGTAACTATCAAGTTGCACTTTGAGTGTATTTATTTAAGGTATTATTATCAAGGTGTTTCTCTTCATTTGTAATAAATTGTATTACGACTTTGCTACACGACTGCTATACCACCACTTACTACGACAGTAACGCCGACAATTAGACCGAAATCTAAACCGACGCTTACACCAACATTTTTTCCGCTTGAGGCCATCCATTTCGGGATAACAAATACGAAGTCTCTTCACCAGCCGTGAAGAAGAGCATCTCTGGCATATATCCTTGATACTTCACAGTTTCTTGCACCTCTGGTTCCCATTCGACCATTCGCCAAATCTCGCTCAGCCTTTGTGTTCTTTTCGAATCCGGCGCTATCCAGACAATAGGAGCACGGACCCCAGCATCTTCTGGGAAGGGAGCAAAGGTGTACACATAGTTACTTAATTTTTTTCTCAGTCTCTTCTCTCGCTCAGACTTGTCATCATATTCGATCCAGTACGTTGACCTTCCAGCACTAGTTTCGCATCGGGGTGGATGATCGTCCGTAATTCTTGGTACCTTGCCCGATCGGTCTTACCTTCCTTTTTCTATCCCATCTAGTTTCCCTGCAAAACGAAAGGTTTGCGGTCGCTGGGTATTCAATGCGCTTGCCGATGATTGTGAAGACGCATTTACTTCTCTTTCCCGATTCGAAGATTCTCTGCCTGATAACGACTTGTGGTCATCTTTTCAAAGACAGCCGCTGTTTTTTGACCTACGGTACAGGAAATAAGGGTAGCAGCAATTTCAGTGATGGCATCCAAACATTTATGAACCCGAAATAATACAATAAAATCAATTTGCAATCTATTTAATGTCTCTGCTGACTACTTAATCTGTCTTTGCCACCATTCTGAGCGAAGAAAACACTGACCTGGTCAAGCAAAGTTGTAACGGATAGTAGAATATATTAAAGATACCTTGCTTCCATCGGAATTTTCCCATCTAGAGCACTATGAGGTCTTACATGATGGTAGTATAGAAAAATATAATCGGTAATTAGAGAATGTAGCTGTTCATTCTTTAACTTACCAAAAAAGGATTCCATCGGAGCATTATCAAAAGGAGAGCCAGCTTTGCTCATACTTTGTTGAATCCCGTTTTGCTCACAGAATTGAATAAAGGCTTTTGAAGTGAACTGGACTCCTTGATCACTATGTAAAATCAACCCTTCCCTTGGAGAGTGTTGGTTTAGGGCCTCTTGAAGGGTTTTGATCGCTAACTCCGCTGTCATATAAGAAGCCGTTTTCGTTGCTACAATGCTTCGGTCGCTTAAATCCAAGATGGAGCAATTGTAACGCATTCGCCCATTCGATAAAGGAACGTAGGTGAAATCGGTACACCACCGCTGGTTGATCCCTTAGCAGAAAAGTCTCTGTTAAGAATATTAGGAAAGGTCTTATGAGGCTTTCCTTTCAGGTGCGGTGGTTTCCTTTTATATACAATCGAACGGAGACCCAGCTCTTTCATGTATTTATACACCGTTAAACGGCTATACCGATACCCTTCATACGTCAATTGCTGTTGAATCATCCGGTAACCCATCTTGCCTTGATAACGATGATAAATGTCTTTGATTACGCCAAGCACAGCTTCTTTTCGCTTATAGTAGCTCGCTTTTCGTTTTTTTCGGTTGTTGTAGTACGCATGAGGGGATAATTGAAACCGCTTGAGAAGCCATCGAACACCGAACTCGAAGGCATGCTCTTCTATGAATGAGTACATTACTTTTTGGTTTCCTTCGCAAAGAATGCTGCTGCCTTTTTTAAAAAACGGTTCTCCTTTTCTAACTCCTCTTTTTTCCTTTCGGAGGCGAGCAAGTTGATCGTAGACATCTTTGTCTCCTATGATAGATCCGTTATTTGCATTCGATTTTCGGCATTCTTCGCGGTACTGCTTCACCCAATGATTTAAGCTTCCTTGTCCCAAGCGATATTCTTTTATCAAACTGCTCATCGATCGTCCCTCTTCCAAATGTAAACGAATAAGCTTTTCTTTGAACGACGAATCATCATGCTTTCTTCCCATTTTGCAACACCACTTTCTTTCTCTAGTATATCGTTTTTATTCTACGTGGTGTTACAACTTCACTATATCATGTCAATTTCTCCCGAAAGAGAATTGTCATTCGATGTATATGAATACGATCCTTCTGACCCTGATGATTATGTAGGGGAATGTATTGTGAATTTGAAAAGTCGAAGTTGCTATATGTCCAATATTCATGAGTTTACAGATGGACCCTCAGGAAAACCCCAGAAGGCTGAAATATATTTAAAAGGGGATTCAGATGTTACATTTGATGTCCAATTCAAAGAAAATATTAATTGGGATACCATAGGTGAGGCGGAGTCTTCAAATGATCAAATAAGTACATCTAGCCCGCATGTAGCTACAATTGCAAGCCCGACCAACAAGGAATATACAATAAAAATGTATGAGTATGATCCTAGTAATGAGGATGAATATGTAGGGTCTTGTAAGGTAGGAACCACATCAACCCATTGTTATTGGACTAATGTAGATGCCTTCGCAGATGGTGGCAATGGTAAAGCGGAGTTGTACATTCAAAGTGATTACTATTCTGCAGAAGGTGAAAAGATAAGCTTTGAAGGTTCGAAAAAACGTTAATGAAGAAATGGTCTACAGGTGAGTTCTAAGAATTCATCCACTGTTTCCCGGATATTATACTCTATAATAGTTGAAAGGATGTGGGGCAAATTAACCCCGCATCCTTTTATATAAAATATGGATCGGCTACAGTAGATTGGACAGAAAAATTAAGGTCAGGTAGACTGAGTTCAATTACTGAAGAGGGGCGAACCGATCATGACGAAAAGAAAGCGACGTACGTTTACTCACGAATTTAAACAGCAGATGGTGCGACTGCACGAGAATGGAAAGCCGAGAAGAGAAATCATTGAAGAATATGAGATGACAGCATCCGCCTTCGACAAGTGGGTAAGACAAAGCCAGAGTAGCGGTTCGTTTAAAGAAAAGGATAACCGAAGTCCTGAGGAAACGGAGTTAGTCCGACTAAGAAAAGAAAACCAACGTCTCCTGATGGAGAATGATATTTTAAAGCAAGCCGCGCTGATCATGGGACGAAAGTAAATGTGATCCGAAATAATCGGCACAAATACTCGGTATCAGCAATGTGTGACGTCCTACAGATCCCAAGAAGTTCGTACTACTATGAGAAGAAAAGTGAGCCATCACAAGAGGAAGAGCTTGCGGTGATTATCGAAGAGATCTTTCATAAAAGCCGTCAAACCTACGGTACACGGAAAATTAAAGTGGAATTAAGGAAAGCAGGCTGGACGGTATCTAGAAGGCGAATTGGACGAATCATGAAAGAGCAAGGTCTGGTATCCAAGTACACCGTTGCTCAGTTTCGACCGAGTAAAAGCACGTGTAATGAGTCCAATCTAGCCAATCGACTCAATCGTGAGTTTCATCAAGATCAAGAGCTGAAAGTGGTTGTAAGCGACTTAACTTACGTACGTGTTCAGCAAAAGTGGCATTACATCTGTGTTTTTGTCGACCTCTTTAACCGTGAGATCATTGGATATAGTACCGGAGCGAAAAAGGACGCCCTGCTGGTATACCGTGCCCTTTCTTCCATTCAACAAGACCTATCGAAAATCGAACTCTTTCATACTGACCGGGGAAATGAATTTAAGAATAGGCTGATTGACGAAGCTCTTGAAACCTTTGAGATTCAGCGATCCTTGAGTCTAAAAGGGTCCCCTTATGACAATGCCGTAGCCGAGGCCATGTTCAAGGTGATTAAGACAGAGTTTGTTAAATCTGCGCATTTTGAAAGCCTGCAACAACTAGAGTTAGAATTATTCGATTATGTTCACTGGTTTAATCACATTCGAATCCACAGTACTCTCGATTATTTAACACCGGTAGAGTACAAACAGAGACACCTTAAAAAATCTGTCTAGTTTGCTGTTGACAATCCAATACCTACGTATATCCATCCGATTACTTGAGCTAGAATAAAAGATAATACAATCATAAAACAGCCTATCACTGCTAGTTCAAAGCATTTTTCTTCCATAGCCATCCATAATATCATATGGAACATAATTAATAGTAGAACGATATTAGGAATGTAGATAAATTGTTTCTTCCATATATAAATTACAGTAATACAGCCAAGGTTGATAAGAGTTAGAGTAGACAAATCTATGAGAAACATGTTCCCAAAATTATTGTGAAAAAGCCAGTCATACATCTTAGAACTCCTCCCAGCGAAATTTAATTCGTTACTGACTGATTCACAACCCAGCCTGTTTTTTATCCATATTTCAGATATCGATCATCATCTTAGTCTATATAATACAATTCATGGTTATTAAATAGAGTATCAAACCGTTATAAAATGCAATAGTAGGTATAAACTAATGAAATATCGTATTTTGCACTAGCATTTCACGTTTGCTTCTTAAATGTAATATAAATATATATATCCATCCTGCTATATGGACAAAAAGGAAAATAACACTGAGTATGACACACTCGATTCCTTTTCGAAGGGGGGTTGTGCAAAAACATCTATTTTACAATCTATCATTCAATAAACAAAAAAAATATATAATTGGAGGTAATCAAGCCTGGGTTACTGATAATTGGTGAAAACAAGAGGTGATGAAAATGGGAACAACTATTTTCCAAATAATTTTAGCTGCTACTTTTATTTTTACTATCGTGGCTGCATATCTATTATCTAGGGTACTGTACAAAAAGAGTGAGTAAAAAAGTCACCCACGGGCGGCTTTTTTTACTCTAGGATCTCTTGTCGATATCCAATTGGGCTTTTTTTTGCTTTCTCTATAGAAAGAACATACTTAAAATCTTCAAAAATCCACCTCAATGTCGTCGATCCCCCGAATTACGACACTACTGAAGATCGAGGACAGATCGGGTACTTGCACCCTCTCCATCATTTGTATACAATTGAGGCAAGAGTCATATAATAAGAAGTAGCAGGTGCATTAACACCCGCCGTAGATACGGAACAATCGGATGGTCAACCGTCAAAACGACTGACTAATCCCAGTTTAAGATCTCAAAAGTAATCCGCCACTAGGTTTTGGGGACCAGGCGGATTACTTTTTCTTTCCGACGTTGTACGCGTAGTAGCCGACGGTAACAATTAGCATGAAGAGCATAATTGTTTCTCCGACTGTCATAGCGTCACCCCCTTTCGGGGGCTAGTCGCCGCCTCTGGCCCTTATCCGATTGTCCTGACTTGAATTATATCATAATTCCAAATTTAATAGAGTGTATGATAAAAAAGCTGGGTGAGCGGAATTGAAGGAAATAAGTCCATTCACTCTTAAGTAATCCCACCCCTTTTCAAAAGGTATGCATTACATTCTTTAGGGGCGGTTTGCGGAAGATTGTTGTAGAACAAGCTTGTATCTTCTCGCGGGAAGAGTATGGGGTAAAAAGGAATAATCGTAGAATAGTTAGTAACATAAACTATTCTACGATTATCATATAATGTCATCTGATGTCACTTTTTATTGAAGTCTTAGTCGAAAAACACCGCTGAGAACGGACAATCTGTAGAGTTCGTCAGAATGTAAAGTTCTGCTTTGTTATTGGATCCATCGACGTCAATACCTTTCCAATTACAGCTATTTTTAGTGCCAGTTACAGTACATTCGCCAATATGGTCATCCCCGTTATCTGGATCATACTCATATAACTGGAAGGTTATCGTGCTGGATGCATCATAACCCGAAAAGTTCACTTTAACGTTTCCTCCATTGGAACTCACACGATCACTTGTAGTGGTGAATTCCAAGTCTTCGCCAATCTTCTCCCACGAGTCTCCTTTTTGTTGGAATGAGACTGAGAAGGGTCCATCTGTAGAGTATGTTAGAAGATACAATTCTGCAAGTTCATTAGGTCCATCTGTATTGCTATCATTTATTTCCCATACACACTCGTAGGGGTCATTTGAAACTGTACATCGACCAACATAATCGTCACTATTATCTGGATCATATTCGTACAAGTAGAATGTCGTTTTCTTACCAGAAAGATTACCAGAGATACTGGCTTTAAGCTGTCCCTCAGCTACACTAATTCGGTCACTTTCATCAGTGAACTCTGAGCTAGAGCCAACTTTACTCCATCCATCCTCATAAAAGACCGCCGCAAAAACATTTGTACCAGCTTCTGTTTTCAAATAAAGTTCTGCCTTTTCATTTGGTCCATCTGTCGCATCATCTATTCCTTCCCATATGCAATCATACGCATTAGTCGTTACAGTACATTCTCCTACATAATCATCATCGTTATCTGGATCATATTCGTATAGCTTGAACGTTTTATTGGTATCATTTGCTGATAATCCCCAAATTTGCGCCTTAAAATCGCCACCTGAATAACTAACTTGATCACTTATGTGTGTAAACTTCAGATCTTCACCAATCCTTTCCCATTCTCCATCATCACTAATAGATTGAGTATTCTCTACCAATTCATTATTAATTACACTGATCTTCCATTCGCAATTAGGAAATGGTGGGAATAAATATTTGAAATCTTGGTGTTCATGCTGATGGATAGGAAATCCCCAATCCGAACTATATTGCATCATATACATTTCATGGGAAGGGGCTTGGTCGTGAGTACCTGAAAATTCAAAATCTCCATTCTTATAAACTTTAGCGTCATACTCCGCGTCTATGGCTGGTGCAATCGGTTTATCAAATGCCTTCAATATTGGGATATTGGACGCTAAGTCCATACTATATGAGATCCAATCTGTGTGAAACTCCTCATTTTCAATTTTCATATCGGATGTTGGCGCTTTATCTGTAGCAACTTCCTCACCATCTAGATAACCGATCGTTACCCCTGTCTGGGGGTCATGATGCAGACCATTAGGCTCACCACTTCTATAATCCCATGTTACATAGACGTCTGATCTTGTTCGAAAATCATCCGACCACATGTCAAACTCCCTGTTATCGCCATGAAAACTATCAAATTCGCAAACACCCAACCAATCACACCAAGGATTAGGAGCGGTCTCTAACGGAATAAATGTAGTATATCTTATTAGCCATCCCTCTCCACTTATATCTGGGGGGGTTAGTTCAGGAGATTTTTCTATGACATTTTTTCACTACTGTTTGTTTGTGTACCTTCCTCAGATGAATTGAGAATAATTGTTTCTAATTCTTTCTTTTCATATGAAAGCTCCTGCTCCATTTCAGCAGATACTTCAATTCCACTTTCTTCAAGTTCATTCTTTTTAATGCTAACAATTTCAGAAGATAGCCTCTTTTTTGCGTGGATGCTGTACTTTGTTTGTTTATCACTCTTATTATTTTCTATATCATTATCACATAAATATTCCCTTCAACCTCCCCGATTAATTCCTCATTTTTATATATATCGTAATTATTATCATCATCAGGTAGATCAAACCATTCAAGGATTATTTTATCCTCTGTGATAATAGAGTTGATTCGACTCTCTTGCATTGAATACTGTATTTCCTCTGATGCAATACCTTCCCTTTCTCCCTTCTCGTTGTTATCACTTTCCTTTCTTTCGGAAATCTGCTCCTTCGACTTTTTTGTTGAAGTATTGATATTTGATATTCTATGACATTTCCTTCAATATCATACACAATTAATTGATATTTATAAGATTGCCCTGCCTCCAAATCTCCTATTTCATACTTGTTCGCAACACCAGTATATATAATGTTTTTATCATGATTTTTTTCAATTAATTTATGTACATAAATTTCTCCAATATCGCTCCAGGTCACACTAATGGAACTAGTATCTGATTCTATTCCTATGTCCATTTCATCTTTGCTACTTCATCTTTGCTTGAAGTTTCTCCTTCCGCGAAGCTATAACTTAAGTTAGCTGGAAGGACAAAGACCAGTACAAGAGACATAAAAAAAAGTTTTAGAGAACGTTTTTTCATGCTAGAACATCTACCTTTCTTTTTCTTAATAAAAATCATGAATCACTGAAAACCGATACTAACACACTAATTTTCCTGTGTTGAAAATGATTTTCAAATATACTGATATAGTATATAATTATTGGATAAACCGTAAACATTATCTAGTTATTTATTTTCAATTTAACTTTTTAATTCAATATTTTACTTATTATAGAATATATTAAAGCCTTATCAATGTCATCAGTATGATAATAAATAGGGGGATAAAAAATGAGTGTTATTAAAAGAAAATTCATTGCAGGATCTTTATCTTTCATTTTTTTCACTTTGTGCATTTCGTTGATTAACGATTTCTATTTTTTTAATTCATATGAAGATTTTCTCTTTTATGTTTGTGTTTTCACTCCGATCTTTTTAATTTACGGAGTAGGAGCTTCTTATTTAACTGAACGAATATCTCAAGGTGATCAGTGGAAATCTTTCTTGTTACATATCTTCGGGTCAATGTTTATTTTCTATCTAGCATTCATTTTAGTAGAAGCCATTGCCCTAGAGCAGCTTGATCTTTTTTTAATTTTAATCGGGAGTATCATGATCTATGGGATTGCGGTAACAGTAATAACAAAAAAAAGACTTATTGCAAAAAAAAGAGTATGGATTTTCTTTTGGTTCATCCCCTTTTTAGTGATTCTTATCCCCAGTTTAGTATTCATGCTTATAGATCCCACTGAGTATTCCCCAATTATATTTTTAGTTCTTTATAACATTACAGGGGCTTTGTTTTTTTGGCTAACAGATTGTCTTCTTATTAAGATATTCAACAGGAGTTAAGTGGCATTAAGAGCCACGTTAAACTGCGATGAACTAAAATATACCTAACAGGCCAGGCAATTATAACACCGTGCCTGGCCCGACATTGTACGCGTAGTAGCCGACGGTAACAATTAGCATGAAAAGCATAATTGTTTCTCCGACTGTCATAGCGTCACCCCCTTTCGGGGGCCAGTCGCCGCCTCAGACCCATATCCGATTGTTCTGACTTGAATTATATCATAATTCCAAATTTAATTTGAGTATGTGATAAACGAGTTGGGGGAGCGGAAATGAAGTAATACAAATCCGCTCCCCCTGAATTAACTCCACCTATTTGCAAAAGGTACGCATCACATTTGAAATATGATTGCGAACGGTTTTTTCGCTGATGAATAAATCCTGAGCAATTTCTTTGGTGGTCTTATCCTGTACTAGTAATTCAAATACTTCCCTCTCCCTATTCGTCAACAAGGGCTTCCCATTCTGTTTGTGAGTCAAATGTCTACCCCTCCTTGCTCGAGCTCTTAGTGCACAAGGGTCAGGGACTCAGTCAGATTATTGTATGAACGGGCTTTTTTATCGGTGAGCTTTAGAGGGGAAAATAGGCGATCGATGATGTTCAGGTGCATGAGTGACTCGTGACTCGGGTTATCTTATGATGAAGTAAAAGAAGGTGTGACTTGTACAATAACAGCCCTAAATCAGCAAGGTCTATTTCCAAACAAAAACCTTATTTCGATTTAACGGTCGAAATAAGGTTTTTCAATTCATTCCTTCAGATTAATAGGAGTGAGTAGGGGTTGTTTCCCATCTCTACTCGCTATCTACACGTACCTCTTTCATCACATCACCATTCTTCATTGCACGAACTGCTTCTAAACCAGATGTTACTTTGCCAAAAACAGTGTGTACACCATCGAGATGAGGTTGAGGTTCATGTACGATAAAGAATTGGCTAGAGCCCGTATCTTTACCCGCATGAGCCATAGAGAAAGTTCCTGCTTCATGTTTATGTGGGTTGCCCGCTGTTTCACACTTGATCGTCGTCCCGCTTCCTCCGGCTCCCGTTCCAGTGGGATCCCCACCTTGGCTAACAAAACCAGGAATCACACGGTGGAAAGTAACACCGTTATAGAAGCCTTCATTTGCTAGTTTCTCAAAGTTAGCAACTGTGTTAGGGGCTTCGTTGGGATAAAGCTCAAAATGAATGGTTTCTCCGTTTTCCATTACGATCTGTCCTTTTTTAGACATCTTCATTCAGCTCCTTTAGGTATGTATCACGCTTTCCATCGTCCTTAGTCCCTTAGGAAAGCACCATGTCCAATTTACCACAATCCCTTTCTCCATACCAGTCTATGATATTGGTCGCAAAAAGCCTTCATATAACAAAACTCACTTCATTAATAATTGTTGTAAGTCTCTCCATCATTTTTATTCCTATATATTACTCCCCTTTTCCTATTACTTTTGTAGGGAGGGGTTACGATGGGTATCAGGGGAAAATGATCGTTTAGCCAAGCCACATGTAACGATTGATTGCAAAAAACCCAGCGGGCCGTGTCCATTGGAAGGCTCCTTACTCCCCACTCATGCGGACTTAATTGAATTCTTGGAAACGGCAAAGTAGGAAAAGCAAAGACCACATCACCATAATGAAGGCATTCGTCTAGGCACGTTCTTATCGGATATGATGGTGAGGATTTCAGTAAGTGTACAGGTTCAAAGCCTACTTTCTTCATCAGATGTCGTGCGTCCTTTCGTTGCAGACGAGTCCGTTGCCAACACTCATCAGTAGATTGGAAGACGGGATATTGTCGTTTGAGATGGATAAAAGGAATTCCATGAAAATACACTTCTCTACCTCCCTGCACTTCATCTTATAGAAAGCTGTATCATCACTTCAGGAATATAGCGAATTGTTACCTCATTTGATATAATTGTAGAAGAATGTTCATCCTATTCAATGGAGGAATCTTAATGAAATTAATCCGCATAGGGGTTGTGATTACCCTGTTTGCATCTCTTTTCTTCCCCTTATCCGATAGTTTAGCAAGTGAAGAAATTCAGCCTATGACACTAGACGAGCACGCCTCCAGTTATTTGTTTGGCGTACAGCTCGCCTTCGTCCAAGATGAGCACGAACGCTTAGTAAAAGCGAAAAAAGAAAAAGAATCTGCCCAAGCAGAGACTACTACACCTCCCGCAAATGAAAATAACGATGATTCCTCCAAGAAAAAACAGGAGGGCATCCTTCCTATAGAACAGGAAGTGATCCAACTTGTTAATAAAGAACGTACCCAACGTGGGCTTCAACCGTTACAAGGTGACTCCAAGTTAAGTAAAGTTGCACGTACAAAATCTGCTGACATGCGGGACAAAGAATATTTTTCCCATGATTCCCCCACCTATGGCTCTCCATTCGATATGATGACCCAATTTGGGGTTTCCTATAGCAAAGCAGCAGAAAATATTGCCGCTGGTCAACAAAGTGCACAAAGTGTTATGAAAAGCTGGATGAATAGTGACGGCCACCGTAAAAATATTCTGGATCCTAACTTAACAACGATTGGAGTAGGGTATGTAGAAGGTGGCAGCTGGGGAACGATGTGGACTCAAATGTTTATTACTCGTTAAATTATATTTAACACCTGCCTTCTACTAAGAATAGTAGAAGGCTCTTTTTATTGGATACGAATGGGTCAAGCTGACATAGACATAGGATGGGGTATATCAATTGCTCAGGGAAGGAGGACGCCACAGTGACTCGTATCCACAAAGGCTCTTCTCCCCCACTCAGATTAACTGCACTCTCTTTTGCTCGTACATGGCCTACCTTAGATGAGGTGAGCCTAGCCTATATGGAATTAGAACAAGATTCTTACTTCTCTCTTTTTTCCTCAGCTGATATTACAACATATATCGATCGATCACTTCACTACGGAAAACAAGCCGCTCAGAAAATCGCTCTTCCCACTTCATCAGGGTTAGATGAACTGCTAAATGTCGTGCTCCGATCAGGGGCAGCAGTTCGTTTCGATGATGGAACTTCCTCTCAGTCACATTGGGTTCGAGCACAGTATAAACCGAAGGAGAAGCAGATTGTCATATACCGCTCTTCATTAGAACAGTTGCGACAATTTTTTGCGCGAGCACATTTTAATGTTTCTCCCGATGACCTGATCGCTCTTCACTTATATCATGAATGGTTCCATCACCTCGAAGTAACTCGATTAGGACGTACCGATCGCTCTTTACCCAAAATAATCGTACACAAGTGGGGACCCTTCAAGCAGCGCGCCTATGTTGAACGAACGAGAGAAATTGCCGCTCATGCCTTTACTCAGCACGCTTTGGGAATTTCTTGGTATCCCTCACTATTAGATCATCTTCTTCATTATGAAGAAAAGGGATGGAGTAATGGTCGTATTCGAGAACATTTTCAGCAAATTCGCACACAAATAGAGGCTCATTATGCTTTGATCGTGCCGAAAATAGAGGAGGAGCCATCCTAATCACCTGCTAAACATTAGCAGATGATTTATTTGTGGAGTCAGCTGACTCCTCTTCTTTTGACACGCAGAATTGTTGGTAAAAATATATTGGATTTAACTTTTCACCGGTCGCCCTTTGTAACAAGTCCTGCCAGGGTAATGCTGCACCCATTGAAAAGATCTCCTTATTAAAGAACTCTCCCGCTCTTTGATTTAAGATAAGTGGATGTCCCTCGGTATGATGCTCCAAATAAGACCACCATTGCGATACAATTAACTCTCCTAACAAGTAATTATGGTAATATGCGGGGGCGATACTAAAATGAATTTTAGCTGCCCAATCGGGAGCATCACGCCCTTCAGGCTTCGGTACATACTGAAACCTCTCTACATATTCCCACCATAAGGAGTTTAAATCTTGTTCTGGATCAGCATAAAGGTCACGCTCAAAGTGTGTCATTACTAAGCACCAACGTGCAAGAATAAGCATGGCATGTGCTTGTTGTTTTTTTAACATTTCCTTGTACTCATCCATCTCCTCATTGGAAACCTTCAATACATGTAATAACCAAGCAGGATCTGAAGCGAGTCGGCCCATTGTCATCGCCATCGCTTCCGTCATACATATATGAGCGTGAGTCCTTAATAAATAGGGCAAGCCGTCATCTCGATAGGTATCATATACTGCATGCCCCAATTCGTGCAATAAGGTGTGCATCCAGTACTGATTTGAGCGTAGATTACACAAAATGCGTACATCTCGTTCACGATCAATATCAAAAGAATAGGCATGTTGGCTCTTGCCTTCTCGCTCATACAAATCACTTTTAGATAAGATCTGTGTAACATCCCAGCCCATTTCTAAAAACGTCTTTTCCGCTAATGCAACCAGATTCTCTTCTGCAAACAGCGAATTGACATCTACTGCTGCGCTCGTGGGCACCTCCTGAAAGAAGAAATCGTCATAATGCCATGAACGCACCCCTTCAGGACGCAGATGAGGATACTCCTTCGCAATTCGCTTATCCATCTCTTTCTTCATCTTCAGATAAGGCTCATCAGTAAAATCCTTCACCTCTTGCAGTACTGCAAATAACTGATCTTCTTCCATCTCTCCAACTGCCAGTGATAGCTGATAATAATCCCGATATCCTTTTGCCTGCGCAATCCGATTACGCACCTTCACCAACTTTAATAGTTTCTTTTCTACTTCTACTCCGATCTGCTTGCTCGCACGCCACAGCTCTTTACGTTTCTTATTCGTCTTTTCCAGCTTTAGCGCTTCTTTAAGATCATTATCTGTATATGATTTTCCTCCCACCTGTGCACGGAAGTGAGCAAATATCTCTTTGATTTCCATCTCCAACGCTACCCATTCGGTCCGATCTTCTTCATTCATTTGATAACGCAAAAACCTCAGCTCTAATAATTGAAACTGCCGCTTAAGTAAGTGATCTTCTATCTTCTCCCACTCAATGGCACAAAACTGCTCATAACGCTTAGGATCAGCAAATAACTGAATCAATGCTTCACGCTTACGTGCAACTTTCTCCCCATATTTCTTTTTACCGCTGGTAATTGCTTCCCAATTCGCTTCCGCAAGTTCTCGCTCCAAAGTAGCCACTTTAGGAATCACTTCATCTATAAACAATTGTGCCTGTTCATCCATCTCATCCTCTCCTTTGCACCCTATAAAAGTTTTTCGGTTATCCCTTACACCTTTCGCCTTATCTGTTCTCACTCCTGCTCCTTCATCAAACCACTCTCGACACATGATCTACTTAAGAAAGGATACACTATCATCTAACAACATAAACAAGGAGTTGAGTAGTTGATGGCAACACCCTACCTATGCCCCACTTGTGGAACCAACCGTACTCGCTTTAATCTTATCGAACAAGTAGCCCAGTCGGTTAAAAAAGATCCTCAAACCGGGGATATCACAGAAACGATCATAGCTCCAGATCCACTTCATATCTTTTATCAAGGGGCTTCTTATCT